>SHWM01000062.1 GCA_009693835.1 Alphaproteobacteria bacterium | reverse complement strand
GTATGTGTAATCAGTTTAAGTGTTTCTGCAGGCTGGAACCTTCCAGCCCACCATTCATGATGATAAAGGGGGTGGTACGGGAGTCAACAGATTCCCGAGTGGGGCTGTCAGGAAGGGAAGTAATCCATATTCATTCGGACGCCTTTGCGGCGCCGGTTGCGGCGCTGGTGGTGAGACCTGAATGTTCTTCGGACTCTTTCTTGATTGCTTCAAATTTTGTCGGATCATCTCCTGGATGCAGTTCGCTTTCGCAGCGTGGCGTACAGGCGAAAGTCTCGCTCAGGGCGCCCCGGTGCGTGTAGTGTGCGGAACCACCGTTGCCTCCTTGTCGACCACCACATTGCCGTCATTGTCAAAGCCCAGAATGTTGGTCTCCCCACTGGTGCGGCGAAGAATGAACATCAACCGATTGCTCTGGGCTGAAACGTCCGCGATATGCGGGTTGCCTACGATAATGGTTTCCACGGGGCGGTCGGTGCGCAGTATATGATTCTTGTCAATGGTCACCCGGAGGTTCTCACTGGCGATTGCTCCCCCCAGACAGGAAGCGGCCAGCACGCAGACGCATCCTCACAGAAAGGCCAGCGCGAATCGCGTTACCGGATTATGATCTTTCATGACTGCCCCTCCTTCGCCCTGACTGCTATACAACAGGCAGCAGGCATTGGATACAAGACCATAAACATTAACGTAATATAAACCAAATAAAAGAATAATAAGAAGCAGGAGGGCTATATTCAGTTTGTATATAATGGGTTGTGCTTTCCAAGTACTCGAGCGGAAAAAAAATATTTCTGCCGCGCAAAACTGGCAATATGATGTCAGCGTGGTATATGCGGCACGGATTTCAGCTTTAATCGGCTGACGAGGGAGATAGTAGGATGCTTGATCCATCAGTTTGCACTCTAAAAGGCAGCAAACTGTTTGAGAGACTGCCAAAAGAGGCCATCTCTGAAATCGAGACCCTGTGCAACTGGCAGGAATATGGTCCTGATGAAGTGATCATTGACGCCAGCGTGCAGCCACCCCGCGACGCCGTGTTTTTTGTTGTCTCCGGGGCCGTGCGGGTGACCACAGCGGCCGGGCAATCGGGTGAAATCGCCTTTATCGATATTGGCGCGGGCGGGATTTTGGCGAATTATCGGCGATCGACGGTCAACCCCGCTCGGCTAGCGTGTATTCCCGCGGGTATAGTGTCCTTGCCCTGATCGATTCGGCCCAGTTCAATAATATCTTGTTATCCTATCCCCAGGCCGCTTTTGCGCTTTTGCAACACCTGACCAGCATCATCCGCAATAATAACCGGCGTATTGTCGATCTGAGCACCCGGACGGATGTACAAAGGGTCTATTCCGAGATTCTGCGCCTGTCGGAACCGGATCCGCAGGGCGACGGGTCCTGGCTGATAACACGCATGCCAAAACACAAGGAAATCGCGGCCTGGGCTGGCACCACGGATGAGAGCGTCGCCATCGCCCTGGGGCAATTGATTAAAGTGGGCCTGGCCAAACGGCGCTATCCGGCCCTGCACATTACGGATCGCGCGAAAGTACGGCTGCTGGCTGAACTTGGCTGAGGCGGGAAGCCGGAGAAATGTTAATCTATTCTTTGCCACGATCGAACTGGCGTCCGGGTGATAGCCGTCACGTGTAATACTCCTGACGGTTCCCATATCCTGTTGGCAGAGTACGCACTTATTGATAGAAACTGATTGTCGGAGCGAAAATTTAAGTGTTAGCGTCTAACGTACAGGGGTAAAAGTATTGTACCCCAAAAGCCAAGAGTTCTTCGGATTGACCGAAGTGCAACGTTGACCAAAGACCCTGCCTGAAGGCGAGTTAAGGCAGGGATGATTTGGCGGATGGCCGCTGGATGACCACTTGAAGGAGAGATAGACATGTTGAAACTGTTAACCGCCGCCGGCGAAAAACTGTACGCGTTTAAGAGTGACCATTCGGGCGCCACCGCGATTGAATATGGTCTCATTGCCGCTGGCATTGGCCTGGTGGTTCTGGCGGCAGCCCAGCTTCTGGGCGGCCAGCTTCAGGCTCTCTTCGCTCAGATCGCCGCGGGCCTTGGCGGCTAATACTTCCGGATCGGGAGTTTAGGACAGCGCCGCCGGGTTCATCTGGCGGCGCTGTTTTTTTGGATGGCGGCTCAGTCCAGAACATTTCGTCACACTTCGGCGGCTGGCGAGGCGCGTCTTTCAGGAAATAATCAGAGGCGCAAGCCACTCAAGGGCGAAAGTCTGAACTTCCACTTCAAGCCCCGTTGCGCCCTGCGAATCGGTGTGGCAATCCCCATGACCTGGAGGTCAGAGATCAGTGCTGGAGCAGGAGCTAATGAAATGAAAGGGCGTCATTTCCGGCCAGTCCGGCACCGCGTATCGGGCCCTGGGTCATGATTTTATTCTCATTGTTGTTTTTGGGCATCATGGCGGCGGCAGCTATTTATGATCTCGCCACCTATACCATTCCCAACTTTTTACCAGTTTTGCTTGTTGCTGCTTTCGCCGCATTCGCCCTCTGGTGCGGCCTTTCGTGGCCCGATCTGGGTGGACACCTGGCCGCTGGAATAAGCATGCTGGTGACAGGCTGGGCGCTGTTTGCTCTGGGGCTGCTGGGCGGCGGTGACGCCAAGCTGTTGGCTTCAACAAGCCTGTGGATGGGATGGGGAGGTATGATTAACTATTTGATAATGTTTAGTCTTTGTGGAGGAATCGTGGCCCTGTTGCTTCTGTTGTTCCGCCGTCTGCCGATGCCTAACTGGATGCAGCGCCAGGGTTGGGTCACGGCTTTGCACGACGCGGCCAATGGCGTGCCTTATGGGATTGCACTGGCCATCGGCGCCGTGCTGGCCTGGCCCGGCCTGCTCGGCGCTCCTGGATGAGATAGGGGGCCGTCAAGAACATCAGGGTTAATAATCAAGTTTTAAGCAGGCTTCTTAAAGAAGCAGACCTGGTTAATCATTTTTTCATATCCCGGATGCAAATGTTGACAAATTAAGGCAAGACCTTGGAACGTAATGGCTAAGTTTAGCTTTCATTTCCATCAGCCTGGCAGGCCTGCGATGCCGGATAGGATGGGGGGCGTCGATATATGAACTTGATGCGGATCATTATTCAGGTCGCCGCGATTGCCGCTGCTGGCCTGACAGCGCTTTTGGTCAGCAGCCTGGTGGGGACGCCCGACGTGGCGACCGATCAAAAAGCCCGGATTCCGGTTACCCAGGTGCTGGTCGCGGCGCGCAAGATCGAGATCGGAACCAAGCTGACAGACGCCGATCTGAGCTGGCAGGAGTTCCCCGAAACTTCGATCGCAGCCGTTTATTTCACCATGGATCGCAATCCCGAAGCCGTGAAACAGCATGTGGGCGGGATTGCCCGCGCCGAGATTTTTGCAGGCTCGCCGATTGTGCCCGGCAAGATTGTCAATGCCGGGGAAGGTGGTTTCATGTCGGCGATACTTGAGGGCGGCATGCGCGCGATGAGCGTAAACGTTTCGCCGTTATGCGGAGGGATTTAGCTGGGACGCCACTACGGCCGGCCAATTGGCCCTGTTCCGGGAGATTTTACGGTGATGATTAAAATTCATTTACCATAGATGATAATGTTGTGATCCATGTCACTTCCCGGTGCCTGCACCCGATATAATGTGGAGGCAGTAAATCGGTAACCGGAATTTGCTAAACTGCCTGGTGCGCGAAGACCGGATCGCAGCTGCACGCCGGGCATATGAAACTAACGGATAAAGCATGTTTTCAAGACGAATGCTGCTGATTGGTGCGGCGGATTTTTCGATACTCCTGGTCTCGATTTTTTTGGGGTGTTCGCTTCGGGTGTGGGCCATGTGCCGCTTGGCGGGGCCTCCATCACCTCCCTTGAATGGCAGACTTATATTCTTGTCATCATCGGCTGCCTGATGTCTATGGGCCTATACAATCCTGATTACATGTTTGATATGCGCGAGGCGGTCACGCGTCTGATCGTCGGCTTTTTGATCGCATTTGTTGTCGTCTCTATTTTTCTCGGTCTGGTCAGGACGGACCCGGAACTTCGGCAAGCGCTGCCGCCCGCGATGGCGCTTAGTTTTGCGGGACTGCTCGTGATCCGTTTTGCCGCCAGCCATGGTTTTGTGTCGCAATTTCTGAAACGCCGCATTCTGGTGTTGGGGGCGGGCATGCGGGCGCAGCGGATTGAAGCCGAGGTGCGCAAGAAGCGCGGACATAATGGCTTCATTCCAATAGCCTATATTCCCACGACCCCGGATGAGCGCGGGGTGTCGGTGGTGAATATGATTGACGATCCCGTCGATCTGAACGTTTTTTGTGCTGAGGCGGGAATTGATGAAATTGTTATCGCCGCCGATGAACGGCGCGGCACCATGCCCATCGACATGCTGTTCGAATGCCGGATGAGCGGACGCAAGATCACCGCGGTTACGGATTTTATTGAACGCGAGGCAGGTCAGGTGGAGCTTGAGGGACTGTATCCCATCTGGCTGGTTTTTTCCCAGGGCGCCGCACGCAGCAACATGGACCGTTTCGCCAAACGCACCGTCGACATTATGACCAGCAGTATTTTGCTGCTGGTGACGCTTCCCGTCATGTTGCTTACGGCCTTGCTGATATGGTTTGAAGATGGTCATCCGGTTTTATACCGGCAAACGCGTGTCGGGCTAAATGGCCGGCATTTTGACGTGGTCAAGTTCCGGAGCATGCGTGTTGACGCCGAGAAAGACGGTGTCGCCAAATGGGCAAGCAAGAATGACGACCGGGTTACGCGGGTCGGACGTGTCATACGAAATACCCGCATAGATGAAATTCCACAGATATATAATGTGTTACGGGGAGATATGAGCTTTGTCGGCCCGCGCCCGGAACGCCCGTCCATTGTGGAGGGCCTGGAGGACAAAATCGCTTTTTTCAAATACCGTCATGTTGTTAAGCCCGGGATCACCGGCTGGGCGCAGGTCAATTACCCCTATGGAGCGAGTATTGAAGACGCCCGTGGAAAACTGAAATATGACCTGTATTACGTCAAAAATGAATCGATCGTCCTGGATTTCCTGATCCTGATGGAAACCGTCCGGGTTATCTTCTGGCCCGACGGAGCGCGTTAACCTATCACTCCCCGCCGCATTATCTGCTTCCCCGATCACCGGCAACTGTGAAATACTTTCCCTCGCACCCGACTGGTTGGGGGCAATCAACCGGCCCGATTTAAGAGGCACGGAAGATATTGCGGTTTGCCGCGATTTAGTGGGGGGAATGGGCATGTTTTACGGGTGGATTATTCTGGCGGCGTGCAGTTCCATCTATTTCTTCGCCGTGGGGACGGTGGTGTACGGCTTCAGCATCATTATCCCGGATATCATCAAGGCCACGGGATGGTCCCGTTCCGAAGCCAGTTTGGGATTTACGGTTCTCGTTCTGGCTTATGGATTGTTAGCCCTTGTGGCGGCGATGGTCTTGCGCCGGATAGGGGCGAGACACACCATGGCGATAGGGTCCGTGATCGCCACCGTATTCGCGATAAGCTGCTATTATATCAGTTCCCTCCTGCAATATTATCTCCTGGTTTCTGGTCTGGCGCTTGGCATCGCCATGCTGGGAGGGGTGGCCAATCCGCATACCCTGACGAACTGGTTTTCACGAAAGCGTACATTGGCGCTGGGCGTTTATTTATGCTCGGGCGGCATGGGCGCTTTTTTTGCGGCGCCCACCATATCCTTGCTGGTCCGTACAACCGGCAACTGGCGGGACGCCTGGCTGGCGATGGCGTTTACGACACTAGTCGGGGGGATCATAGCTGTTCTATTCATTCGTGACACGCCCGAGGAGAAAGGAACGTTTATTGATGGTATCGACCCCGCGCGTGTCGCGGAAAACCCAGAGGCAGCGGCAGTAAAGGGAGTCTTTCAAACAGATATTTCATGGGAAGTGAGAGATGCTCTTCGTTCGGCGCCTTTCTGGATAACAGTCATCGCCGCGTCTGCGGTGGTCTTTGGGCTGCTGGCTGTCACCAGCCAGGCCATGCTCCACCTGCCGGCCAGAGGTATTTCCGTGGGTGCCGCAGCGTTGGCAATTGGTATCATAGGTCTGTTCGGCACGGGAGGCCGCCTTCTCACCGGATTTCTGGGGGACAGGATTGACCCGAAATATATTTTGAGTTTTGGTCTTGCGCTGGAAGCGGTGGCGCTCATTCTACTGATTTACGTGGATTCCGTGGTGACGACCTATGCCATGGCCGTTATCCTGGGCGCGGGCAGCGGGATGGCGCTGGTGGCCAATGCGGCGCTGCTGGCGTCCTATTACGGGAACGGAAATTACGCGGGGCTGTACGCGGTGAATACCGTTATCGTTGTCATACTCGGTTCTTTAGGGCCCATCGTGTCCAGCCGGGTGTTTGAACTGGCGGGAAGCTACACGCCCGCTTTTCTTGGCTTTTCATTAACATCCATATTGGTGGTCTTATCCCTGATCTGGATGCGCCCCCCACGGCACAGGGATTTGTTACAGGTGGCGGCGCAACCCGCCCAATGAGCCAATCGGACTTCGGCTCTAAATTCACCGTCATCACGCCCGTGGAAGACCGATGTTCTACGGGTGGATAATTCTGGCAGCCGTGTGCGCCATTTATTTTCTGTCTATGGGCACCGTTTTTTACGGCTTCAGCGCCAATATGCCGGAAATGATCAGAGGCACGGGATGGAGCCGCGCTGAGGCGAGCCTGGGATTTTCGATATTGCTGCTGGTGATGGGGCTGTCAGGATTGCTGGCGGCTTTTATCATTCGCCGCCTGGGCGCAAGATGGACCATGGTCATTGGCGGGCTTATAGGCACCGCGGGCGCACTGGGTTGTTATACCATGACATCCCTGTGGCAGTATTATTTCAGCATCGCCACGGTGGCTCTTGGCCTGGCGCTGCTGGGCAATGTATCTGGCATGCAGGTTCTGACACGCTGGTTTGCGCGGCGGCGCGCACTGGCGATTGGCCTGTTCATGTCCATGGGAGGGTTGGGCGCATTTGTGGCGGCGCCTGCCGTGGCCACCCTGGTGCAGTTTACCGGAAACTGGCGGGACGCCTGGCTAGCGATGGCCATGGCGACCCTTACCGGGTCCGCAATAGCAGGCGCCATCGTGCGTAATCATCCGTCGGATAAAAAGACTTTTGTGGATGGCATTGATCCCTTATCGATTCCAGAGATTTCCGGCGTGGCTCATAAAGCTCGCCGTGTGTATCAAACAGCTGGCTCCTGGCACGCACGGGATGCACTTCGCACCTGGCCTTTCTGGATTGTCGTTTCGGTTGCGGCGGCGACGGTCTTTGGCGGCGTGACGTTCAACAGTCAGAGCGGTTATCATTTACGCGACCTGGGTCTCTCTCCGGTCACGGCCGCTTCTGCGATTGGCGTATTTGGGTTGTTCGCGGCAATGGGAAGCTGGCTTTCGGGATATATGGGAGACAAATTCGATCCGCGTTTCATGCTGGCAAGCGGCCTCGCCATGCAGTCGGTGGCCCTGATTCTGCTGATCAATGCAGACAGCCCCGCGCTGGCATTTACATTGGCGGCGATATTTGGCGGCGGCAATGGCATGGCGCTGGCCGCGGCCCCCGCCTTGCAGGCGAATTTTTATGGCCCCGAGAACTATGCCTCGCTGTTCAGCATCCATGCCCTCTGCGTGACCGGCTCGGGCACTCTGGCGCCTCTTCTTGCGGGGGCGGTTTATGACAAGGCCGGCAGCTATACATGGCTGTTGATCGCGATTGCGATTGTCGGGCTGGCGCCTGTGGCGCTGGCCCTCCGGATGCGCCCGCCTGTGGCGCTTACCGGGCATGCGGAATGCGCCGATGCGCAATTACCGTCGTAAGGGGATCGCAGTCCTTCATTAAACGCGCTTTGCGGCCGCCAGGGGAATATGAAATACTTGTAGTGTACGCCGGGCCGGCGGGTGACAGCCTGGAACCAATTCCGAACATGGTCCAAGGGCGCACACATGAGGGGGATTGCCGGTGTTCTATGGCTGGATCATTCTGGCGGCGCTAAGCGGCATATATTTCTTTGCAGTCGGCACAGTGGTGTACGGTTTCGTGGTCATCATTCCCGATATGGTCATGGCCATGCACTGGACCCGTTCGGAAGCCAGTCTCGGCTATTCCATTCTTACATTTGTGATGGGCATGTCGGGACCGGTCGCGGCCTATTGCATCAGGCGCTTTGGCGCCAGATTGACCATGACCACAGGCGGCGCGGTTGCCGTGACAGGCGCGGTGTGCGGCTATTTCATGACCTCGCTGGCGCAATATTATCTTTTCATAGCGATTGTCGCCCTCGGCCTGGCGCTTCTCAGCATTATTCCGGGCCTGCAAATCCTGGCCAACTGGTTCGCACGCAGACGCGCGCTGGCCATGGGTATTTTCATGTCCATGGGTGGTCTGGGGGCTTTTTTTACTGCGCCTGCGATATCCCTGCTGGTACAAACCACAGGCAACTGGCGCCATGCCTGGCTGATAATGGCAGTGACGTTGCTGGTAGGCACGCTGATTGCCGCTTTTTTCGTACTGGAAAAACCCGCCGACAGAGGCACCTTTGCTGACGGCATAGATCCCGCATCCATCAAGGACGCCCCCAGGCGCGTCACTTCCCTGCACCAGACTGATATTTCATGGGACACGGGCGACGCGCTGCGCTCGCTGCCCTACTGGATGATTGTCTCGGCTGTCGCAGCCGTAACTTTTGGCAGCGGCATTATCAATAGTCAGGGGGCGCTGCATCTGCGCGATCTCGGCGTCTCTCCGGTCACGACCGCGTCTGCGATCGGCCTTATCGGCATGCTGAGTGCGGCGGGGCGTCTGTTTACCGGCGTTCTGGGCGACCATATTGATCCGCGCTATCTTCTGGCGGCCGGTCTGGTCTGCGAACTTGCTGCCGTGATCTTGCTGATATTTGCCAATAATCCGATGATGGTTTACACATTTGCCGTGATCTTTGGCGCGGGCAATGGCATGGCGATTGTGGCGGGCCCCGCGCTGCTGGCGAATTATTTCGGCAACAGGAATTATGCCCCGCTGATCGCCATCCGCGGAATGGTCGTGACGCCCATTTCGTCGCTTGGCCCCATCGCAGCGGGCTACATATTTGACAAGACGGGTAGTTATACGTCAGTTTTTATCTCCTATGCCGTGATCGGTCTGATCCCGGTTCTGATACTTCTCGTCATGCGTTCGCCAGTGCCAGCCAAGATGCAGGGTTTGTCCGCAGGGGTCCCTCTATGAGTAAAGGTGTAAATCAATGTCGCTATTTGATCTGACAGGTAAAGTCGCCATCGTAACAGGGGCCACAAAAGGCATCGGCGAGGCCATCGCCTATCGTCTGGCGGAACACGGCTCGAAAGTCGTTATCTCCAGCCGCAAGATGGACGCCTGCGAACGCGTGGCGGCAGACATTAATAAAAAATGGGGAAGGGGGGAGGAGGTGGCCATCCCGGTCGCCTGTAATATCGGCTATAAGGAACAGTTGCGGAATTTGGTGGACCAGACGGATGCGAAGTGGGGCAAGGTGACGACACTCGTCTGCAACGCGGCGGTGAACCCGCATTTTGGCTCGATGCTAGATATTCCGGACGATGCGTTTGAACGCATCATGCGGTCCAATATTCTGTCTAACCAGTGGTTATGCGCCATGGTTCTGCCGCAGATGAAAGCCCGCAAAGACGGGTCCATCATCATCATCTCCTCGATCGCTGGCCACCAGGGCAATACCGTGATTGGCGGTTACGCCATTTCCAAGGCGGCGGATATGCAGTTGGCACGCAATATTGCCCTGGAGTTCGGGATACACAATATTCGCGCCAACGCCATTGCCCCCGGTCTGGTCAAAACTGACTTTGCGAAAGCGCTGTGGAGCGACCCGGGAATATTATCGGATTCTGTTTCCGGCTCCACCTTGAAGCGCATTGGCGCACCGGACGAAATCGCCGGGGCAGCCGTGTTTCTGGCTTCGGCGGCGGGCGCCTTTGTGAGCGGCCAAACCATTAATGTGGACGGAGGGGCCACGGCGTTCTAGAGCCAGATGCGATCAGATAAAGCCAGATGGTTCCCCCTGATCGCAAATTGTTCTATTTATAATATGCCAGTGCAGATTTGTGCGATTTACCGGAACACAAAGTGACCCCACCGAATCACATGCTGCGCTAGTCAAAAAAAGCCCCAGACCGTCCTTTGGCTGGGGCTAGTTGGGTTGGGTTCCTCATAAGAGGGAGCGCTACATTACACAGAAATGTTTAATGCTTTTGTGACGCCGGTCACTGTTTTGTCTAATCATCAAACGGCTTTATAATCATTTGCAGGGATAGGTGATTTTGGTCACAATGAGGGCGTCCGATTCCCGCCCCGGGCAGCCAACGGGGCATACTGTATGGTTAATCCGGCAGCAACTTTTAGGATGACATGAGAGGGACGTAAGTGGCTGAAGCAAGGGATGACCTGCCGGGAGTTGTAATTGCGGTCGAAACGCAGGGCAATACGCTGTCGGGGATTTCACTTTTTAATGGATTTGACGCCAACGAGTTGAAGCAGATTGAGCGGTCCTGTGTCTGGCGCAAATGCAGATCAGGGGACCAGATACTAACGCGTTACAGTCTGAGCAGGGATATAATCTTTGTCGTATCAGGCGAGGTGCGCATCGTTAATTTTTCACTCACCGGTCGCGAAGTGGCCTATGCCGAAGTGAAGAGCGGTGGCTATTTTGGCGAGCTCGCGGCCATCGACGGCGAGCCGCGCTCCGCGAATGTCGTCGCGCATCAGGACTGTCTGCTGGCCTCGCTTAGCCCGCCGGCTTTTCGCGATGTGCTCAGGTCTCATCCGGAAGTAGGTGTGCGCGTTCTTGAAAAACTGGCAAGAATTGTGCGGGTGTGTGATGACCGCATTATGGACCTCGCGACATTGGGCGCGCATCAGCGTGTCTATCGCGAACTTTCCAGACTGATCACGGGCGATCCTATCCGGCTGGGTTCCTGGCTGATCTATCCGAGCCCCACGCAGGCGACAATTGCCGCCAAGGCCAGCACCACCCGCGAAACCGTGGCGCGGGTGATGAGCCAACTGACCAGCGCGGGCATTCTGGAACGGAAATCAAAAACCCTTTATGTGCGTGACCGGGAACGGCTGAACCTGTTGATCGAGCATGTCTCGCCGATGGACGATGCGGCGCGCTAACCAGAAAATCGTTTTTCATGCGCGATCAGCCATTGCTTGCGCGCCAATCCGCCGCCATAGCCGGTCAGCTTACCCGTGCTGCCGATCACCCGATGACAGGGGATGATGACGGGAACGGGATTTGACCCGTTGGCCGCCCCTACCGCGCGGACGGCCTTCGGTCTGCCTATGCGGGTGGCCTGCTCACCGTAACTCGCGGTTTTTCCCGGCGGGATACGGCGCAAGGCGGACCACGCGTCCTGCTGGAAAGCGGTTCCGGCGGTTTTCACATGGATTGTATCGATAGCCTGCAAAACGCCCGAAAAGTACGCATCCAGCCGGTCGGCGAGGGCGCGCGGCGCCTGTGCCTCAGTCAGGTTGAATTCACGATACTGCTTTTGCAGCAGGGAATGTATGCGGTGCTCATATTCTTCAAAGTCCAGCGCGCGGACACGTTCCTGTTCGTCCCAGATAATGAAATTCAGGCCGATGGGTGAGGGCAGGCGATCGATCATCAGGCGCATGGTTCAGTCCTTACCGGTGCAGGCGAGATGGCTGCGCCTTCTGCCGCCCATAGATGCAGGGCCGCATAGGCGCGCCATGGCCGCCAGACTTCTGCTCTCGCCAATAAATCGGCAGAGGTAATGCGCTTCTGGGCCGGATCACTCAACGTCCGCATCAAGGCCACGTCTCCGACCGGGAAGGCGTCACTTTCGCGCAGGCAGCGCATGGCGATGTATTGCGCCGTCCATTCGCCAATTCCTGGCAACGCGCGCAGACATTTTACCGCGTCGTCCAAACTTGGATAGGCAGAAAATAGTTCCGCATTGGCAATCGCGCCCGCCGCCAGACGCGCGATGGCGGCCCCGCGTGCGCGGGGCATGCCAATTTGCGCAATGTC
The DNA here is from genome assembly GCA_009693835.1 of Alphaproteobacteria bacterium. Classification (GTDB taxonomy): domain Bacteria; phylum Pseudomonadota; class Alphaproteobacteria; order UBA11222; family UBA11222; genus UBA11222. Next base: position 3,477 of record SHWM01000062.1, on the reverse strand, counting down.
CCGGTGGATCAGTTGCCCCGGGGCCGGAAACAGATGGGTCAATCCCCCGATGCGGTCATTTTCCGGCAACGCCTCTCCGAAAAGCGATACCAGCCGGCCGGTGAGCCGCGTGGCGGCGGACACGGTAATCTGCTGGCCCAGAACGGCGCGCACCGCCAGCTCGAAACCATCCCACGCGCCGGGCACGCGCAGACCGGGACGGGCGGAAACAAAGGGCGCTAATAATGGATCTGCGGATAGTGCCGCGCCGATGGCGGCAGGATTGGCGGAGAGATCAAATATATTCTGTACACGGGAGATAATGAAGGGCAGGGCGTCCGGGTCAGGGAAGTGAATAGTCACGCGCAGGGAATTCCGCGCCGCTTTGTTAGAAACCTCGATCCATCCGGTCTGCCCATTATATGAGATGCTGCGGAGATAGTTGCCGTTACATACTTGCTCAACGCCGGCGATGGCGCGAAACGACAGAAAATTCAGCAGCGCGTCCCAGTCATAGGGCGGTTGATAGGGAAGTAAGAGCGGTTGCGTCGTGTGTGAATCGGGGCTGGCTCCTGGCATGCCGCGCTATACCGGATTTTTACCGGCTTCATTCCGCTTCGCTTCATCCCACAGCGCGTCCAATTCCGCCAGTATACTGCTGGAAAGGGATTTTCCCGATAGCGCCAGGCGATTTTCAATATAGGCGAAGCGGCGTTCAAATTTACGGTTTGCGCCACGCAGCGCGGCCTCCGGATCAATTTTCAGATGCCGTGCAATATTGACAGCAGCGAACAGCAGATCGCCCAGTTCATCCTGGATGCGCGCCTGATCGGCGGCTATGGCGATTTCATGTTCCAGTTCGGAAATTTCTTCGCGCAGCTTGGCGAACACCGGCGCTATTTCTGGCCAGTCAAATCCCGCCTTTGCGGCGCGGCCCTGCAATTTCGCTGCACGCGACAAGGCGGGCAGATTTAACGGCACCTCGTCCAGTATGCCCTTGCGCGTATCGCCGCCGGGCCTGGCCGCGCGTTCACGGGCCTTGTATTCGTCCCAGGCCACGGTTTGCGTCTCGGCGCTGGCGATGCTGGCGTCGCCGAATACATGCGGGTGACGGCTGACCATCTTTGTGCAGATGGATTCTACCACATCGGCAAACGCGAAAGCTCCTGCCTCCTGCGCCATCCGGGCGTGATAGACGGTCTGGAACAGCAGATCGCCCAGCTCGTCTTTCAGGCCCTGCATATCCCCGCGTTCAATCGCGTCCGCCACTTCATAGGCTTCCTCGATGGTATAGGGGGCAATGCTCTCGAAGGTCTGCTGCCGATCCCATGGGCAGCCATCGGGCGCGCGCAACCGCGCCATGATCGCCAGCAATGAGGAAATGTCACGCCCCTCATTCATGGCCTAGGCAAGGGGCGCGCGCCATTCGCTGACGACTTCCGAAAGGGCGGGCCGGGGCCGGTCTTCGGGTTTTTCCTGGGCGGTCCCGATATAGACAAAGCCCGCGATTTTTTCGTTCGCGTTCAGGCCCAGTGCAGCGCGCACTTTTGGATGATAGGCATACCATTCGGTAATCCAGTTCGCGCCGAAGCCCATGGCCTCTGCTGAATATAATAAATTCAGGCACACCGCGCCCACGGACAGGGTCTGCTCCCATTCGGGAATTTTATGCGGAACCGTGAGGCGCGACACAACGCCGATCACCAGGGGCGCGCGTGTAAAACGTTCGGCTTCCAGGTCCAGCTTGGCCGGCGATGCGTCGGCTTCCTGATCCGGATAGGCGGCGCGCAGCACCTGGCCCAGCGTCTTGCGGGCGTCGCCCCGGATGACAATAAAGCGCCAGGGATGAATTTTGCCGTGATCGGGCACACGGGTCGCGCCCTGCAATATTTTTTCAAGCGCCGCATCATCGGGGCCCGGTTCGGCCAGAAGGCGCGCCGAAACAGAACGCCGTGTCAAAATATGGTCTATCAGGGGCTTGGTCATTTTTTTATCCGGAGGTTCGACGTCGGGTTACTTCATATAATATGATTGCGGCTGCGTTGGAAACATTCAGGCTCGCCAATTCACCGCTGACCGGGATGCGCGCGAGAAAATCGCATTTGCGTGCAGTGAGTTGCCGCAGCCCGTGCCCCTCCGCCCCCAGGACAATGGCCAGATTGCCCGTTAAATCAACATCGGCGATGGGCTGCAGCGCCTCGGAATCAAGCCCCACCCGCCAGTAGCCAAGTTCGGCCAGTTGCTCCATCGCACGGGCCAGATTGATGACCCGCACCAGCGGGATCATGTCCAGCGCGCCCGAGGCGGCCTTGGCCAGAACCCCGGAAGCTGGCGGGGCATGTTGCCCGGTCAGGATGACGGCGGTGGCCCCGAAGGCGACGCAACTTCTCAGAACGGCCCCTACATTCTGCGGATCGGTGAGCTGATCCAGCACCATTACCAGCCGCGGCTTGCCATCAGGCTCCCCGGCGCAGACGTCCCTCAGATCGGGCTCTTCCAGGGGCTGAACGAGAAGGGCCAGCCCCTGATGCACGGCGCCCGCGTGTAAAAGCCGCGAAATTTTCTGGGAATCCTGGATTTCGGCGGTCGGTTCCGGAACTTTAATGTGCGATAAAAGCGCTTCCAGGCCATTGGAGGTGGCCAAAAACCGCAACTTTTTGCGTTCAGGATTGCGCAAGGCGGCAACTACCGCATGTAATCCATGGAGCCACAGGCCTTCAGCATCAGCGTTGGGGGTGCCACGGTGTCGTCCTCCGGTTCTGGCGGGGATCAATTTTTCCCGGCTTGCGGGTCCGGATGAGCGGCTGGAAGATTGATTGGGGTACTTGCGTTGAGCCATGCGAGGCCTTATAGTCCCCAACTTCAAACGACGCAATCACAGGTTCGTGGCGCTGGAAGCGTGCCGCGAACTATATGCTTTGCATAATCGAAATCTGTTGATATTGAAAGGCGCAATATCCATTCCAGCGGGTCGCAATTTGCTGGAACGCGTTGCCGTCGGCAAATATGAGTTTGTCTGCAATGGCTTGACCAAGGAGGGGTGCCCGAGTGGCTAAAGGGGACGGACTGTAAATCCGTTGGCATAGCCTACGTTGGTTCGAATCCAACCCCCTCCACCATTTGGCGGGATATGGAGGGACGAGGTCCGGGATAGAGGGTTTGAGCGGGGCAGCGGGGATGGATAGGTTTGAGTAAAACTGCGGGCGTAGCTCAATGGTAGAGTCACAGCCTTCCAAGCTGAAGACGAGGGTTCGATTCCCTCCGCCCGCTCCAGCTCACGAAGGCAGGCAGGGATTTTGATGGGACTGGGCTAGCGGTGATGCGAGAGCTCTGAAAAATTCAGGGAAACATGAAGTAATGTCGAAAGAGAAGTTTGCGCGGACGAAGCCGCACTGCAACATTGGAACGATTGGTCATGTTGACCATGGCAAGACGTCGCTGACGGCGGCGATTACGAAGGTATTGGCGGAGACGGGCGGCGCGACGTATACGGCGTAT
>SHWM01000061.1 GCA_009693835.1 Alphaproteobacteria bacterium | reverse complement strand
CTGCGGCGGGGCGATTTCTGGTTTCAGATGGATGGACAGCCATCGCCGGTATTTTGATCTGTTGCGTGCCGCGAGGGAAAGTGAAATCGCGATCCGGCTGGCAGGGGCGATGTCCTGTCTTCCGGTCACGCCTTTCGCCACACCTGGCAATCTGACGGCGCATCGGCAGGCCGCGGGTCCAATTCCTGCCAATCTGGTGGAATGGACGGTGCAGGACGCCTCTAATGTCCGCGCCACCCTGACCCTGCACAGGGAGGCTGGCGCATCTGACAGCCTGTTCCCCAGTTGCCAGCTTTTGCAGCGCTTTGAGCTTGGCATTGATGGATTGCGCATTCAGTTCACGATCACCAATGTCGGGGTCAGGCCGATGTTGGCCCGCGCGGGGCTGTGCCTGCGTCCCGATATACGCGGGGCCGGTGTGCTGCGAAGTACCGTGCCGCACATAGAGAGGGCGGACCCGGCTGAGGATAAGCCGCCAACAAAGGCGGCAACACTAATAAGCCCCGCCGGACTGGCGGCGGGGTACCGTCTGGCAAGGCAGAAACTGCATGTGATGCTGGAGCATGCCCGCCGGGAATTCCGCTTTGAGTGGCCGGAAGATAATCTGGCGCTGGCAGTCACCCCCTTGCAGGGCTTTGACTATATGGGCCTGGATTATAACGTCGATGAACAGGCAATATGGCTGACCCTGCTCAGTCATAGGGCGGCCGGCAGGGACGGCATAACCGGTAGCCATCAGCTGATGCAGGGGGACAGCCTTTCCGCCTCGCTGCTTTTATCCGCCGTCCCGCTGGATGTTTGAGCCCGAGCGGGATTTTCCACCGCTGCAGGAAATAGCCCGGCCCCGAAGTCCGGACGAGACAACCCGCATTGCTTGTGAAAATGGTGCGGTAATGCTAGTTTGCGGACAGAGAACCCACATGTGCCAGGAGACATGATTAGCGGATGCGTCTGAGAGCGGAGCCAGGCTGAATTGCCCAAAAAGCTGTTTATCAAGACCTATGGCTGCCAGATGAACGCCTATGATTCGCAACGCATGATGGATGTGATGGCGCCGCATGGCTTTGAGCCGGCCGACAGCGCCGAGAACGCCGATCTGGTCATTCTCAATACCTGCCACATCCGCGAAAAGGCTGCCGAAAAAGTCTATTCTGATCTGGGACGCATCCGCGATATCAAACGCGAACGGGGACCCGCGGGCGCGGAAATGATGGTGGCGGTCGCGGGTTGCGTGGCGCAGGCCGAGGGCGATGAAATTTTACGCCGCGCGCCGGTGGTCAATATGGTGTTCGGGCCGCAGGCCTATCACCGCCTGCCCGAAATGCTGGCCCGCGCCCAGCGCTTTAATGCCCGCGGCGGGCGCGAACGGCCGGTCGATACGGATTTTGCGGCCAGCGAGAAGTTTGACGCGCTTCCCGAAAGCCAGCAGGCGCCGGGCGTGGCCGCCTTTCTGAGCGTTCAGGAGGGCTGCGACAAATTCTGCACCTATTGCGTGGTGCCCTATACGCGCGGGGCCGAATATTCCCGCCCCGTTGCGCCCATCCTGGCCGAGGCCCGGCGTCTGGTGGCGCGGGGCGTGCGCGAGATCACGCTGCTGGGCCAGAATGTCAACGCCTATCACGGCGATGGCGGCGCGGACGGCAAAACCTGTTCGCTGGGGCAATTGATCTGGCGGCTGGCGGAAATAGACGGGCTGGCCCGCATCCGCTACACCACCAGCTATCCGGGCGAAATGGATGACGATCTGATTTCCGCCCATGCAGAGGTAGAGCCGTTAATGCCCTATCTGCATCTGCCGGTGCAGTCAGGTTCGGACCGCATTCTGGACGTCATGAACCGCCGCCACACGGTGGAATTTTATCTGCGGCTGGTGGAGCGCATCCGCCGGGCGCGCCCGGGCATGGCGCTGTCTTCGGATTTTATTGTGGGTTTCCCCGGCGAAACAGATGACGAATTTAAAGAGACCCTGCAACTGGTGCGTCAGGTGGGTTTTGCCAGCGCCTTTTCGTTCAAGTTCAGCGCCCGCCCCGGCACACCGGCCGCGACGATGGACGGGCAGGTGCCGGAGGCGCTTAAATCCGAGCGGCTGCTGGCCCTGCAGGCGCTGCTGGATACCCAGCGCCGCGCCTTCAATTCAGGCTGTGTCGGGCGCACCCTGCCCGTGCTGTTTGAAAAGCCAGGCCGTCATGCGGGTCAGATTACCGGGCGCAGCCCCTATCTTCAGCCGGTGTTCGCAGAAGGGGACACGGCGCTGATCGGGCGAATTGTACGTACACAGATTATTGACGCAGGATCGAACAGTCTTCACGGAAATCTGCACCTACAGGCAAAGGCGGCTGAATGAATATCAAAGCAAAGAGCACTGGATTTTGAGCGCGGACACGGGCGCAACAGCGCCACAAAGCAAGAGCGGCGCACAAAGCCCGCTTCCGGAGCGCCCATTGGTTCAGGCGGATGCTGACGCGCCCCTGCTGCTGCAATTTGATAATAACCGTCTGCTGATGCAGTTACTGGGCGAACATGACCGCCATCTGGCGCTGATCGAGGACCGGGTCGGCGTTGCCTGCGTGGCGCGCGGCAACCAGATCGTGATCACCGGCGGAGCCGCCGAGCGCCAGATCGCCGCCCTTGTCCTGCGCGATCTGTACCGCCAGCTTCAGGCCAAACGCCCGGTGGGGCGGGCCGAGGTGGAGGGTGCCATCCGCATGGCGCTCGGCACCATCGCGGGGGAACGCGTCTATTCCATGACCGATGAGCGGGTGCAGGTGCAGTTGAGCCGGCGGCGCATTGCGCCGCGATCCCCGGTGCAGGCGCATTATATTGAGGCGCTGCGCCGCGATGATCTGGTGTTCGGCCTTGGCCCGGCGGGCACCGGCAAAACCTATCTGGCGGTGGCGGTAGCGGCCAGCATGCTGGCCGAAGGCCGTGTCGACCGGCTGGTGCTGTCGCGCCCCGCCGTCGAGGCGGGCGAACGGTTGGGCTTTCTGCCCGGCGACATGCGCGAAAAGGTCGATCCTTACTTACGCCCTCTCTATGATGCGCTGCATGACATGTTCACCGGCGACCAGATTGCGCGCAAGCTGGAAAGCGGCGAGATCGAGGTCGCGCCCCTTGCCTTCATGCGCGGGCGCACGTTGCGCAATGCCTATGTCATTCTGGATGAGGCGCAGAACTGTACGCCGATGCAGATGAAAATGTTTCTCACCCGGCTGGGTGAAAACTCGCGCATGGCGGTCACCGGCGATCCCACCCAGATCGACCTGCCGCCTGGCCAGAAATCCGGCCTGAACGAGGCCGTCGACATTCTGCACGGCGTCGAGGGCATTTCCATGTTGCGCTTTACCGACGCCGATGTGGTGCGCCACCCCATGGTCGGGCGCATCGTGCGGGCGTATGAGGCGCGGGCCGCCCACGAAAAAAGGTAACGCTATTTTTGTGCTTCACGGTGAAGCGTTTCAACGAGGAGATCAATGTCATGCGCAAATTCATCACTGCTGCGCTAGCTGCGGTGGCGCCTTTGAGCGCCATGGCGCAGGCGCCCGCACCTCCACCTGCTGCTGCGCCGCCGCCGCTAGCTGTGGCGGCGCCCCTGCCCTATGGCGTGGGCATTTCGATGGAGGCCGCCAAAAAGGTGCTGGCGGCGGCTGAGGCCGAGGCCAGGAAGAACAACTGGGCGGTCGCCATCGCGATCGTCGACAGCTCTGGCAAGCTGGCGGCGTTCTCCAAGATGGACAACACGCAGCATGCCAGCGTCGACATTGCCATTGCCAAGGCAGTGACAGCCAACAATTTCAAGCGGCCAACCAAGGTCTTGCAGGACCGTATCGCCGAGGGCGGCGTCAATCTGCGCCTCCTCGGCCAGCCCGGCATCGCGCCGCTTGAGGGCGGAGTGCCAATCATCGCCGATGGCAGGGTCATCGGCGCGATTGGCGCGTCGGGTGTGATGTCGAACCAGGACGCCGAGGTCGCCATGGCGGGCGCCGCCGCGGTAAAATAGCGGCGGCAGCCGAAGGCATCTCGATGCCAAGCTTTACCGGCGCCGATAGGGTGCGCCACCCCTTGGCCGGGCGCGTCGTGCGGGCGTACAGGCGCGGGCGAAGGCGGAGGGGATGGGTTCGGGTTAGCTTTTTCTGCTCACTTCGACTTTATCCTGAGCAATGTCTGTGTTTGAAAGCAAAAAGGCAGAACTCCCTAACGTGAATCACGAATTCTGATTATGGTCATCGAAGCCAATCCCAATACTTGGATCGGATGTGTCTTAGCGGTGCCTGCCTGCTTCCACTTGCTGAAAATCACGGCTTCTGGTTCAACGACTAATTGAGTGTGTCCCGATGCTTTTTAAGAACGGCCCTTGCAGCCAAGCCATGGGAGAAATTTAGGCGGATCCAATAGCTTTGCGGGACCCAGTTCATGGAGCTTGGTTTCGACGATAATTCTGACCTCCAAGTTATTGCATGCGGGACGGCGGTAAAAGGGAAGCTATGAGATAACGATCATAAAGAGAGATTGAGGATTTTGATTAGAGAACGGAAATCGCGGAACTCGCTCATAGGAATGATTCAGATGGAATATGAGAATTATAGACTGTGTCCAGACTTAAAAATTAAAGAATTTTGTATCGTCCTTGAACAGTATCATGACGGATCGTTTGATCGCGAATTTCACCAACATATTCCGAGCCATCGGCTTTCGCAGCCAAGCAAAATAGAAATGTTGAAGGCACTCGTTGTGCGCTATGCGCAATTTGGCCCAGAAACCATTGTGTCGGCCTACGTCAACGAGCGTGGACACAGTCCGTTACATTCCGATCAATTTCGATTTCATAATTCTTATCCAGAACCGGGCGTGCAACGAGTTTACTGCGGGACTAACACGAAAGCTTGGATCGATCAGGTGATTGCTCCAACAAGTTGTCGCGTAAATACCCAATGATCACGGATTTGTAGATAAAGGGAGCGCTTTCATTGTTGCGCGACGTTAAGGAAGCTTACGGAACCGCCGTAACCTTTGCCGTCAGCTCTATGCCCAGCGCCTTCATGACAGCCAGCGTGGTTTTTAATGTCGGGTTGCCGTTCGCGCTGAATGAGCGGTAAAGCTGTTCGCGGGAAAGCCCGGTCTGGCCTGCGATCTGGGTCATGCCTTTGGCGCGGGCGACAACGCCCAGGGCGTGCGCGATGTAGCCGGCGTCGCTCGTGTGGAACGCTTCGGCCATGAAGATCGCAATCGCTTCGTCAGAATTCAGATCCTCGGCGGGATCATAGGCGGTCAGTTTTTCAGCCATTTCATTCACTCCACTCAGCGGCCAATCGCATCGCAATTTTGATGTCCTCGCCTGGGTGCTTCTATCGCCGCTGCACAGCAGGACAATGATCGTGTCTCCCCGCTTATGAAAATAGATGCGATATCCGGGGCCATAATGGATGCGCAATTCGCTGATCCCATGGCCTACCGGCTCCGTCCCCCCGCATGACCAAAGGCGAGGCGGTCCAGACGCGACGCGATCAGAGCGCACACCCTTTCATCCCTCAGCCGGGTTCGCCATTTCAGGAAAGTCCCGGTTTGCTTTATCTCCATCATCACGCAGCGAATGTATTTTATACACTACAATAAATCAACGCTTTGATTTGGGGATGCTGAGCGCATCTCAATTGTACCATTTTAATGTATGGGGTTGACCCGCACAGCAAGCTGTTTCATTTGACGCAACCATGCCCTAAAACCACCCGATGAGCACCGTTGACATCAGCCATCCCTGTCCGCACTGGCAGGTACGCCATCCCATGATAGAAGAGGCGGTGGCGGTGGCCGCGCGGACGGCGCTGGCCGATCAGGGAATGAGCGCAGAGGATGCAGGTGCGGACGGCGAAGATTTTGAGATCAGCATCGTGCTGGCAGATGACGCATTTGTGCGCGAGTTGAACCGCACCTGGCGCAACAGGGACCAGCCGACCAATGTGCTGTCCTTTCCGGCAGAAGACGAGGATGACCATGGGCCCCGCCTGCTGGGGGATGTCGTGCTGGCCTACGAGACCATCGAGCGGGAGGCGCTTGCCAGCGGCACGCCAATGCTGGATCATGTGACGCATCTGGTTATTCACGGAACCCTGCATCTGCTGGGTTTTGATCACAAAACCGAACAGGAGGCGGGCGAGATGGAGGCGCTGGAAGCCACGTTGCTGGCGCGGCTTGATATTGCTGACCCCTACGCCCCCAGGCCTGCGCTGCCGTGACCATACCCGATCCTGCGACGAGGACGTCGCCTGACGCGCCACAGCCTGAAAATGAAACCTCGCTGCCTGCGCGGCTGCTCAGCCGCCTGCGCGACCGTTTCCGCGCGCGCCATGACAGCCTGCGCGAAAGCCTGGCGGAAGTCATTGACGAGCATCTGGACGAAAGCGCCGACTTCACGCCGGTTGAACGCATGATGCTGATCAATATCATGCGCATCGGGCAATTGCGGGTGGATGATGTGATGGTGCCGCGCGCCAGCATTGTGGCGGCAGAGATGAACACCCCGCCGCAGGACATTATCAAAGTCTTCAATGAAGCGGGGCATTCGCGCCTGCCGCTATACCGCGACACGCTGGATGAACCAGTGGGAATGGTGCATATCAAGGACTTTCTGCGCCGCTGGACCCAGGATGGGGTTTCAAATCAGCCGGCCTTTGCCATTCAGCAAATCCGCCGCGACCTGCTGTTTGTGCCGCCGTCCATGCGCGCGGTCGATCTGCTGCTGAAAATGCGGGTAACCCGTATTCACATGGCGCTGGTGATTGATGAATATGGCGGCACCGATGGCCTGATAACGATCGAAGATCTGGTGGAGGAAATTGTAGGTGAAATTCGCGACGAACATGATGCGGAGGGCCCCCGGCTGACGCCGCGCCTGGATGGCGGATTTGACGCCGACGGCAGGGTAGAGGTCACCGAACTGGAGCGCGCGACGGGGCTGAGCCTCGTGCCGGATAACAGGGAGGATTATACCGACACGCTGGGCGGTCTGGTGACGTCGCTGACCGGGCGGGTGCCGCAGCGCGGGGAACTGATCGCCCATCCGGTGGGCATTGAGTTTGAGATTCTGGAATCCGATGCCCGCAGTGTCAAGCGGATACGCATCCATTATCCCCCTCCGCACACTCCTTCGACGCCAGGCGCTGAAAAAACCGGCGTTGCGGGCGCGTGAAGGGGCGTGGTCTGTCCGGCGCCTCCGCGTGGCTTGGCGGCCTGTCGCCATGGCGCGCCTGTGCCGCCGCCTTCGTGGCCGGCGTCGGCGCGTGCCTGGCTCTTGCGCCACTGCATTGGGCGCCGGTTCTGCTGTTCAGTTTCACCACCCTCATCTGGCTGATGGATGGTGTCAGCACTGTTACGGGCTGGCGCGGCGCGCGGGCGGCGGCGGCACGCGGCTGGTGGTTTGGATTTGGCTTTTTTCTGCCGGGTCTCTATTGGACCGGGTTTGCGCTGACGGTCGATCCGGAAAGCTTCGGGGTTTTCATTCCCGTCGCCGTGCTGGCGCTGCCCGCGGGGCTGGCGCTGTTGTATGCGCTGGCGCTGGCGCTGGCCAGGCCGAGCTGGCGGGCCGCCTCGGCAGCCAGGATACCATTGCTCGCAGTGTGCTGGTCTATTGGAGAATGGTTGCGCGGGCATCTCTTTACCGGCTTTCCCTGGAACCTGATCGGGTATGTCTGGTCCGCCGACGCCGCGCCGTTGATGAACGTCCTGCAGAGCGCCTCTTTCCTCGGCATATATGGGCTTGGCCTGATCACGCTGCTGATCGCAGGGCTGCCCGCGGTGCTGGCGAATGGCGGCGTGGGTCAGCCCCGGGTGGCGCTGCCATTGCTGGGCGGCGTCATTCTTCTGGCGGGCCTGTCCGTATATGGCGCGTCTAGGCTGGCGCAACCCGCCCCAGCGGATGTAGACGGCGTTCGCCTGCGGATCGTTCAGCCCAGCATTGCCCAGGCGGCAAAATGGCTTCCGGAACAACGCGCCGCCATTTTCCGCACGTTGATGGATTTATCGAGCACACCCTCGGCCCTGCCGCCCACCCACATCATCTGGCCGGAGGCCGCCACGCCCTTCTTTCTGCAGCAATCGGAGGCAGCACTCGCGCAAATGGCGCGGCTCGTACCTGCCTCAGGCGCGGTAATAACCGGCGCGCCGCGTCTGGGTGACGGCAACGCCGGTGCTTCGCCGGTTTACAACAGCGTGCTGGCCGTGGACGGGGATGGCGGGGTGGCGGCCATATATGACAAGGCGCATCTGGTGCCGTTTGGTGAATATCTGCCATTTCCTGCAATATTCTCGGCTATCGGACTGAAAAAACTGACCGCCGATCTAGGCAGCTTCAGCGCCGGACCAGGCCCTCAAACACTTCATGCGCCCGGCATCCCGGATTTCAGTCCGCTGATCTGTTATGAGATCATTTTTCCAGAACAGATTATCGCACAGGGCGTCCGTCCGGCATGGATTCTCAATGTGACCAACGACGCCTGGTTTGGCGACACCAGCGGGCCACAGCAACATCTTGTACAGGCGCGCATGCGGGCGGTAGAACAGGGCCTGCCACTGATCCGCGCCGCAAATAATGGCATATCTGGCGTGTTTGACGCCTATGGCCGCAACAGGGGGCAATTGGTCCTGAATCAAAGGGGGATTATCGACACGGCGCTGCCAGGCGCTTTGCATGCCACACTCTACGCGCTGTATGGAAATTATGTATTTTATTTCCTTATACTATTATTTGTCGCAGTTATTACAACTATTAATCGGCTCTCCTCGACACATACGCCTGAATTATTGAACAAGTAGTGGTAAAATATTAAGTATATCTAGGATTGCATTGGCAATATATTCTCTTGACTTGTTAAGGAGTTAGCCGGTAAACAAAATGACGGGCCAAAAATAACAATATCGGGTAACCCTCGTGGTAAAAAAGGTGCCAGATCCCATAGATGCTCATGTGGGCAGCCGGGTGCGTTTGCGCCGAATGTTAATCGGCATGAGTCAGGAAAAGCTGGGCGGTGCCCTTAACCTGACATTTCAGCAGGTGCAAAAATATGAAAAAGGCGCCAACCGTATTGGCGCTGGGAGGTTATTCCGTATCGCCCAATTGCTTGGTGTATCCATTCAGTTCTTCTTCGATGACGCGCCGGGGGATAAAGAGCCGCATACAGCAGGCTTTTCCGAGCCGGATCCCGCGCCCCTGATGATGGAATTCGTCAATTCGCCCGAAGGCATTCAGTTGAACCGGTATTTCGCCCTGATTAGCGATTCTAGCGTGCGCAAGCGGCTGGTTGATCTGGTAAAGGCGTTAGCCGGACAGGGGGATAAGCCGGGCCCCTAGACCATGTTCGGATCAGACGGAATCGCCCAAGGCGATCCCGTCTGATCCGTAAAACATGATCTATATAATAATTTAGAGCGATTCCTTTTTAGATTGAACCAACTGGTTCAGTCTAAAAAGGAATCGCTCTAGGGTGACATACGATCATATGGAGATCCGGGCGATTCCAGTTGATCGCAAACTGCCCTAGGGCGGGCATGTTTAGCGCCGGTATTTGCTGCACAGGCGCATGGTTATCTGTATTTTCATACGCGATAAATTCGTGTGCCCCCCGGCGCAAAGATGCTATGTCATGCCTGTTTTTAATTGCCGGAGATGGCCCCATGGCAAAGAATGATTATCTGTTTACCAGCGAGTCGGTTTCCGAAGGGCACCCCGACAAGATTTGCGACATGATCTCAGACGCCGTGGTCGACGAGTTTCTGTCGCGCAATCCAGAAGCCCGCGTCGCCTGCGAAACGCTGACAACCACCAATCTGGTCGTACTGGCGGGTGAGGTGCGCGGGGACGTGCCGCGCGATCGGATCGAGGCAATCGTCAGGGAAACCATCAAAAAAATCGGCTATGAGCAGGAAGGATTTCACCACGCCAAAGCCGAAGTGATGATACGTCTGCACGCCCAGTCCGCCGATATCGCACAGGGTGTCGACGCCTCGGGCAACAAGGACATAGGCGCGGGCGACCAGGGCATCATGTTTGGCTATGCCTGCAGGGAAACGGATGTGCTGATGCCCGCGCCGCTGATTTATGCGCACCGCATTCTGAAGGCCATGAGCGATGCCCGCCACGCCGGCCAGACCCCCGAATTCGGGCCGGACGCCAAAAGCCAGGTAACCCTGCACTATGTCAATGGCAAACCTGTGCGGGCGACATCCATCGTCGTATCGACCCAACACCGCGAAGGCGTGAGCCAGGCAGATGTGCGCAAGCTGGTGCGCCCTTATGTGGAGGCCGTCCTGCCCAAGGGCTGGATGTGCCCCGAGGACGAATTCTATGTCAATCCCACCGGAAAATTCGTCATTGGCGGCCCGGACGGGGATGCGGGCCTGACCGGACGCAAGATCATTGTGGATACCTATGGCGGCGCCGCGCCACACGGCGGCGGCGCCTTCTCGGGGAAGGACCCCACCAAGGTTGACCGGTCAGCCGCCTATGCCGCGCGGCATATGGCGAAGAATATTGTGGCCGCCGATCTGGCGGAACGCTGCACGATTCAGCTGGCCTATGCGATTGGCGTTTCCAAACCGCTGGCGATTTATGTTGATCTACATGGCACCGGCAAGGTCGATGAGATCAAACTCGAAAAAGCCATTGGTGCGGTGGCGGATTTCACCCCGCGGGGCATCCGTGACCGGCTGGGTCTCGCGCGGCCGATCTATGCGCGAACCGCGTCCTATGGACATTTTGGCCGGGCGCCCGAGGTGGATGGCGGCTTTTCCTGGGAAAAAACCGATCTGGTGGATGCGCTGAAGGCCGCAATCAGCTGAGGCTATGTGTCCATCCCGGCGACGCTGGGGCGATTCATTCTATGATTGAGCCAACGGGTTCAATCACAAGAGGTATAACCGCCCCAAATTATTAATTGGACTATGTTCAGCAGGAGGACACGGGTGAACCAGGATCCCGCCGTACTGGCTGAACACCCTGCCCTGCGGGTGCATGGCCGCAAACACAGCCATCGTCTTTCGATTGCAGGCCGGCATTTATGGGATCATCTTCTGCCGCAACTTCGTGTGCCATTGGAAGCGGTGGCCCAAGACCCGTCCCTGTTATTTCCCTCCCGGCCCCGCGAAGTCTGGCTGGAAATTGGCTTTGGCGATGGCGGTCATCTGGCCTGGCGGGCGGAGGCAAATCCGCGGACCGGCTTTATCGGCTGCGAGCCCTATGTAAATGGCGTTGCGCTATTGCTGCAAACCATCGCGGCAAAGAGGCTGGGCAATCTCCGTATCCACCCCGGGGACGCCCGTATTTTACTGGCGGCGCTTCCCGACGCCAGCCTGGGACGCATCTATATTCTGTTTCCCGATCCCTGGCCCAGAAAGCGCCATCACAAGCGCCGTTTCATGTCACCCGATAATATTGCCGCGCTGGCGCGGGTGCTGCGTCCGGGAGGCCGGCTGTGCTTTGCAACGGATAGCGCGGATTATTGTCAATGGACCCTGTCGCTGATGCAAAACTTTGCGGAATTTGCACCCGCCGCATGTGAAACGGATTGTGCGCCGGCGACGAGGTACGAAGCCAAGGCCCGCGCCGCCGGACGCGCGCCGGAATATCATCAATTTATCCGTAAGCAGACAAATAGCATTTAGAATCAGACAGCGGATTAATTTCCGTCCTGTGCCGGAAACAGCGGGCGGGTTTCGCCGATCTTCATGACCCACAAATTCTCATCCGCATACCCGCCCGCACGGCCTGCGGCAAGAAAACGCAGCGGCGGCTCAAAAGGCGGCTCCTCGGTCAACTGCACGGTTCCCCAGTGCATTCCCACAAGGCGGCGCGCCCCGATATCCCGTCCGATCTGCACCGCCTCCTCGGGCGTCGCATGCGAGGCATGCATGATCACTTCCGGCGCATAACCGCCTATGCCCACTAGCGCGGTATCAAACGGGCCATATTGTTCGCCAATGTTCCGGAATATTTTTCCATAAGCGCTGTCTCCGCCAAAAAACAGATGCTGACCCGCGCCCCGGATGGAAAACCCCGCCCATAACGTGCGGTTGGTGTCACGAGTGTGACGGCGCGACCAGTGCACAACCGGCAGCGCCGTTATCGTTACGCCATCCATCGTATAATTCTGCCGCCAGTCCAGCTCCACGACGCGTTGAAAACCCCGGCGCAGAAAAAATTCTCCGAGACGAAGAGGCGCCACCACCTGGATTTTATCCTTAAACGGAAGATGCCGCAGGGTCACCTCGTCGAGATGGTCATAATGATTATGGCTGATCATCAGCACATCGATGGGCGGCAGATTTTGCGCGGCGATGCCGCTTTTCACAAACCGTTTGGGGCCAAGCCGGCCAGGCCCGGCATAATCTGAAAGATAGGGGTCCGTCAGGATGGTCTTGCCCGCCAGCCGGATCAGAAATGCTGCATGGCCTAGCCAGGTCAGGCTGTCCGCCCCGTTCAGGATGCTTAGCGCGGCCAGGGCGCGGCGCTCCGGCATGCTGTGGTCCCCGGGGACGGCGACCGGCGACCGCGAATTGCGCGCCATGCGGCCGACAAAGCGCAGCAGGGTGCGCATATCCACATCGCGTTGCGGGCTGCCTGGCGGATTACGGAACAGGCCATTCGGAAGATGATGCTCGGGCCGCCCCGGCGCCGCGGGTGCGTCCTCTGGCACACGCCGCGCACTGGGCCTGCCAAAACGTAATTTGCGGGGTTTGTCTGGTGCGTAGAGGTCCATAGGGACACCATATAGGTACGCCCTGAGGGTAGTGAAGGTCAAATATGCGCCAGGCCATATTCAGATCAGGTGGAATTGCCCCTTGACGGTTTCCATAATTCCATTACATTGGAATCATGGAATCAAAACAGGTCATAGCTTCTTTATCGGCGCTGGCGCAGGAAACCCGTCTGGCGGTGTTCCGCCTGCTGGTGCAGGCCGGCCCGGCGGGACTGCCTGCGGGAGAAATCGCCGCCCGGTTGAACTGTCCCGCGGCCACCCTGTCTTTTCATCTGCGTGAACTCAATCAGGCGGGTCTGCTAGCCGCAACCCGCCGGAGCCGTTCCATTATCTATGCGGCGGATTTTGGAGCGATGCAGGGCCTGCTTGGATTCCTGACGGAAAATTGCTGCAGCCTTTTACCCGGCGCATCCTGCGATCTGAACACATCCGGATGCGAATCATCACCTGAACTGGAGGAGAACCTGTCATGAAACGCCTGCACGTAAGTTTGTCCGTCAGGGATATTGAAGCATCCATCAAATTTTACACCCAACTGTTTGCATCGCACCCCACGGTCCAGCGCGAAGATTATGCCAAATGGCTGCTCGATGACCCAAGGGTGAACTTCTCCATTGTCGGCCCGACCGACGCGCCGGGCCTCAGCCATCTTGGAATCCAGGTAGAATCGTCCGAAGAGTTGCAGGAAGTACATGCGCGGATGCAAGCCACGCAAGGCCCGGTGAGCGATATTGCGGACGCAACCTGCTGTTATGCGCGCGGGCAAAAGGGCTGGGCGACCGATCCACAAGGCGTTGCCTGGGAGGGATTTTTCACCCACGAGGATGGGTTGCAACATTTCGGTAGCGCGTCACCGGTAGAAATGACCCCGGCGGTTAAAGAACAGGCAGGCCAGCAGAAAGGCTGCTGCGGGTAACGCAGAGAGATCGGGTCTCCATCCAGCAGAAACGCATGCAAAGTCCGATTAATATCGCGCGCCGATTGACTGCCGAATTTATCGGCAGCGCCTATCTGCTGGCGGCAGTTATCGGTTCCGGAATCATGTCTGAAAGACTGGCGGGCGGAAACACAGCGCTTGCCCTGCTGGGCAATACGATGGCCACCGGTGCAATATTGGTGGTGTTGATCCTGATTTTTAGGCCCGTGTCCGGTGCGCATTTCAACCCGGCGGTGACGCTGGCGTTCCGCCTGCGCGGCGCGATCAATACATCTGACACCACCCTTTATATATTGGCCCAGATCACAGGCGCGCTGTCCGGCATGCTGGCGGCGCATTTCATGTTCGAGGTCCCTCTGCTACAGGTTTCCACCCATATGCGGGCGGGCATGGCGCAGTTCGGGTCCGAGGTCATCGCCACTTTCGGTCTGCTGGCAGCCATTTTCGGCTGTGTGCGGTATCGATCGGACGCAGTTCCCTATGCGGTTGGGCTGTATATAACCGCTGCCTACTGGTTCACCTCCTCGACCTCTTTTGCTAACCCGTCGGTCACCCTCGCCCGCAGTTTTACGGACAGTTTCTCGGGCATAAGGCTGGAGGACGCGCCCTTATTCATTTTGGCGCAACTGATCGGCGCCGTCCTCGCCACCGCCCTGTTTGGCTGGCTTTTTGCCCCTGAAAACTCATAGTTTTTAGTGCATTTCCGGCTGCGCTCTTGCCGCCCCTGCCACAAATGTTTATCAATGCCCCCACACATTTCACGGGAGGCATCTATGCGCAATCTAACCCACTTTATCGGCGGCAAACATGTGCAGGGAACCAGCGGGCGCTATGGCGCCGTCTATGACCCCATGACCGGCGAGACCCAGGCCAAGGCCCCCCTGGCCAGCGCCGCGGAGATGCGCGCGGCCATTGACAGCGCAGCCGCGGCCTGGCCGGGCTGGGCGGCGGAAAACCCCCAAAGGCGCGCCCGGGTTATGTTCCGCTTCAAGCAACTGGTCGAGGATAATATGGACCAGCTCGCTGAATTGCTGAGCCGTGAACATGGCAAGGTCATCGCCGATTCCAAAGGCGACGTTCAGCGCGGGCTGGAAGTCATCGAGTTTGCCTGTGGCATCCCGCATCTGAGCAAGGGCGAGTTCACCGAAGGCGCCGGGCCCGGCATCGACATGTATTCAATGCGCCAGCCGCTGGGCGTATGCGCCGGCATTACGCCGTTTAATTTCCCGGCAATGATCCCCATGTGGATGTTTGGGGTCGCCATTGCCTGCGGCAACAGCTTCATCTGCAAGCCCTCGGAAAAGGACCCTTCCGTGCCACTGCGGCTGGCCGAACTGATGAAGGAAGCCGGGCTGCCCGATGGCGTGCTGAACGTCGTGATCGGTGACAAGGAGGCGGTCGACACCATCCTGACCGATCCGCGCATTCAGGCCGTCAGCTTTGTGGGCGCTACCACCACGGCGCAATATATTTACGCCACCGCCGCCGCCAATGGCAAACGCGTGCAGGCTATGGGCGGCGCCAAAAATCATATGATCATCATGCCTGATGCAGATATGAATCAGGTCACCGACGCACTGATCGGCGCGGCCTATGGCTCGGCCGGAGAACGCTGCATGGCGATATCGGTGGCCGTTCCGGTCGGCGAGGGCACCGGCGACGCACTGATCGAGGCGCTGCGTCCGCGCGTGGAATCGCTCAAGGTGGGCCTGTCCACCGATCCGGAAGTGGATTACGGGCCGGTCGTCACTGCCGAGCATCTACAAAAGATCAAGGGCTATATTGACACCGGCCTGCAGGAAGGCGCGAAGCTGGTTGTTGACGGACGCGGCTTCAAACTGCAGGGCTATGAGAACGGCTTTTTCATGGGCGGCTGCCTGTTTGATAATGTCACCCCA
>SHWM01000060.1 GCA_009693835.1 Alphaproteobacteria bacterium | reverse complement strand
GGACGGAGATGGTGATGCCGGGTGACAATGTGACGATGGATGTGGAGCTGATTGTGGCGATTGCGATGGATGAGGGTCTGCGCTTCGCCATCCGCGAGGGCGGCCGCACCGTCGGCGCCGGCGTCGTCGCCAAAATCATTAAATAGGATCATGACCGGAGCGATTACAGGAGTGTAGCTCAATTGGTAGAGCACCGGTCTCCAAAACCGGGGGCTGGGGGTTCGAGTCCCTCCACTCCTGCCAATGAGGATACGGTGCGGCATGGCGCGCGGTATCGGCAGAATGGAAGAGATTAAAGGGTTTATGGATTGGTAATGGCGAAGACCTCACCTTTCGAATTTGTGCAGCAGGTGCGCCGGGAAGCCTCAAAGGTAACCTGGCCAAGTCAGAAGGAAACCGGCATCACGACCCTGATGGTTTTCATTATGGTGGTGTTCGCATCGGTGTTTTTTGCGGTCGTCGACATGGCGCTGCATTATGGGGTTGGATTCTTACTTGGCACTGGCGGATAGGCTCAAAACATGGTGATGCGCTGGTATATCGTTCATGCCTATTCGAACTTCGAAAAGAAGGTCGCGGAATCGATTAGGGAGCAGGCGGAAGCACAGGGGTTGGCGGACCGGTTCGAGGAAATTCTGGTGCCGACCGAGGACGTGGTGGAAATGCGGCGAGGCCGGAAAATTCAGTCCGAAAGGAAGTTTTTTCCTGGTTATGTGCTCGTCAAGATGGAGTTGAGCGACGAAACTTATCATCTGATCCGCAATACCAGCAAGGTGACGGGCTTTCTGGGCAGCGGCAACCGGCCCATGCCGGTGCCGGACGTCGAGGTGGCGCGCATCATGAACCAGGTGCAGGAAGGCATTGAGCGGCCTAAACCGGTGATCAGTTTTGAGATTGGCGAACAGGTGCGTGTAAGCGATGGGCCGTTTGCCTCCTTCAGCGGACTGGTCGAGGAAGTGGACAGTGATCGTGCGCGGCTAAAAGTGGCGGTGTCGATTTTCGGCCGAGCCACTCCGGTCGAGCTGGAATATGGACAGGTGGAGAAGGTTTAACTGATCGGGCGGCTGTCTGGTCAATGTGGGCCGTCAGGCGGCGCCAGTTGACAAGAGGTTGTCCTAACAGGTGGGAGGCGGGTCTCAGCATGCCGGGACAGGCCGCACCACCAACCCCGTGACAGGCGCCCAGATGGATGCCAGAAAGCAGAGGGCACAATGGCGAAGAAGATTACAGGTTATATCAAATTGCAATGCAAGGCGACGCAGGCGAATCCTTCGCCGCCGATCGGCCCGGCTCTGGGTCAACGCGGGCTCAATATCATGGAGTTCTGCAAGGCCTTCAATGCGCAAACCCAGGGGTTCGAGCCGGGCACGCCGCTGCCGGTGATTATCACCGCTTTTGCGGACAAGTCGTTTACCTTTGTCATCAAGACGCCGCCCGCGTCGCACATGCTGAAACAGGCGGCCAACATCAACAAGGGATCCAACCTGGCGGGCCGCACGGTGGCTGGCTTCGTGACCATGGAGCAGTGCCGCGAGATAGCCGAAAAGAAGGCCAAGGATCTGAACGCCAACGACCTTGACGCGGGGGCCCGGATCATCGCCGGTTCGGCCCGGTCGCTTGGTCTCGAAGTGAGGGGATAGATCATGTCGCAATTATCGAAGCGGCAAAAGAAGGCAGGTGCCGCGATTGACCGGAACCGCTTTTACGGGCTGGAAGAAGCTGTTGCTCTGATAAAGACGCATGGCGCCGGCAAGTTCGATGAAACTGTCGAGGTGGCGATGAATTTGGGTGTCGATCCGCGCCATGCCGATCAGATGGTGCGCGGCGTCGTGCAGTTGCCGAATGGCACCGGCAAGAATGTGCGAGTCGCGGTTTTCGCAAAGGGCGACAAGGCCGACGCCGCCAGGGCGGCAGGGGCCGATATTGTCGGCGCCGAAGATTTGATGGAAAAGGTGCAGGCAGGCGAGATCAATTTTGACCGCGTCATTGCTACGCCGGACATGATGGCGATAGTCGGCCGTCTCGGCAAGGTGCTGGGCCCGCGCGGTCTGATGCCTAATCCAAAACTCGGCACCGTCACCAACGATGTCACGGAAGCCGTAAAGGCCACCAAGAGCGGTCAGGTGGAATTTCGCGTGGAGAAAGCCGGAATCATCCATGGCGGCGTGGGCAAAGCCAGTTTTGACTCTGTCAAGCTGATGGAAAATATCCGGGCGTTCGTTTCAGCGGTGACACGGGCCAAGCCGGAAGGCGCCAAAGGCACCTATGTGAAAAAGGTTTCGCTCAGCTCCACCATGGGGCCGGGCCTGAAGGTCGATTTTACGAGTATATCGAACTCGTAAAGAAATTTTGCACTGCCTTTGGCGGTGTGAAGGATAGCCCGGCGGCGCGCAGCTTGCGTGGCGGCGGGCGTCATCCTGTCCGAGATTGCGGGTTCTGGTCCATTTATGAGCCAGATTAAAAACCGCCCGCATGAGACGGGGCAAGGCGTGAAAGGCCGTGGCTGGCATGGTGAAACATGCGCGGGCTGCGGCAAGAATCGGTTTGATCCGGGACAGGCGCAACGGCTCCGCACCTCATGTGGGGGCCCGGTCTGACCGGGCTGCGGGGTTGGTCCAACGTTGGTGGTCCGGGGCGAGCGTCTCCGGTCTGCCGGAACAAGGAGTAAAAAAATGGACCGAGCGCAAAAGCAGGAAATGATCACTTATCTCAGCGGCGTTTTCAGCGCCGCCGGGGTGGTTGTGGTGTCCCATTATTCAGGAATGAGCGTCAGCGAGATGAGTGATCTGCGCCGGCGCATGGGCGGCGCAAACGCCAGGGTGAAAGTGATCAAGAACCGGCTTGCAAAGCGCGCGCTGGACGGCACCCCGTGCAGCGGCATTGCGGATCTGCTGACGGGTCCCACCGTAATCGCCTATTCGGCGGACCCGGTCGCGGCCCCGAAAGTGGCGATGGAATACGCCAAGGTTAACGACAAGTTCGTTATCCGTGGCGGCGCCATGGGGCTGACAGTTCTCGACAAAAAAGGCGTCGAGACGCTGGCCAGCATGCCGTCGCTGGATGAACTCCGCGCCAGACTGGTGGGAATGATCAGTACACCCGCGACACGCATCGCAACGGTGCTGTCGGCCCCGGCCAGCCAGATCGCAAGAGTTCTGAGCGCATATGCAAGCAAAAACGAGGCTGCATAAGCCAACCACCCGATACAAGATCAAACCGAAGGAAAATCTATCATGGCAAATCTGGATAAAATTGTTGAGGACCTGTCTGCACTGACAGTGCTGGAAGCGGCGTCGCTTTCGAAAATGCTGGAAGAAAAATGGGGCGTGTCGGCGGCAGCCCCTGCCGCAGCAGCGGCAGTGGCGGCCCCTGCGGCAGCGGCGGTTGAAGAGCAGACCGAGTTCGATGTCATTCTGGCAACTATCGGCGACAAGAAGATCAACGTGATCAAGGAAGTCCGCACCATCACCGGACTTGGCCTGAAAGAGGCCAAGGATCTGGTGGAAGCTGCGCCCAAGGAAGTCAAGACCGGCGTGAACAAGGCGGAAGCGGCGGCCCTCAAGGCCCAGCTCGAAGCTGCGGGCGCAACCGTGGAAGTGAAATAGTTTTTCTGAATACCAAGTTCCGCGGTGCGCAGGTGCGCGCCGCGGCCCCTTCGCCCCGTGTGGGTGGCATTGAAATTTAGCGAGGAGCAGGTATGGCCCAGTCTTTTACTGGTCGCAAGCGGATCCGCAAATCATTCGGAAACATCGCCGAAGTGGTGCGTATGCCGAACCTCATCGAAGTTCAGCGTAATTCCTACAATCAGTTTTTACAGTTCGACAGGAAGGTTCCGGAACGCAACGATACCGGGCTGCAGGGTGTTTTCAAATCGGTTTTTCCAATACGGGATTTCGCCGAAACGGCCTCGCTTGAATTCGTTAAATACGAGTTTGAACCGCCCAAATATGATGTCGAGGAATGCCAGCAGCGCGATATGACCTATGCCGCGCCTCTGAAGCTGACGCTGCGCCTGATCGTGTTCGATGTGGATGAAGTGACCGGCGCGAAGTCTGTGAAGGACATCAAGGAGCAGGCCGTCTATATGGGCGACATGCCCATGATGACGGATCATGGCACCTTTGTGGTCAATGGGACCGAACGGGTGATCGTCAGCCAGATGCACCGCTCGCCCGGCGTATTTTTTGATCATGACAGGGGCAAAAGCCATTCCAGCGGCAAGCTGCTGTTCGCCGCGCGGGTGATCCCGTATCGCGGCTCATGGCTCGATCTGGAATTCGACATCAAGGACATAGTCAATGTGCGCATTGACCGCCGCCGCAAGATGCCGGCGACGACGCTGTTTTATGCGCTGGGCATGTCGCAGGACGAGATACTGGAATATTTCTATCAGACGGTTGTCTACACCTCCAATAAAAAGGGCGGATGGCGGGTGCCGTTCAACCCGGACAAGCTGCGCGGAACCCTGGCTGGCAATGACATGATCGACGCCAAGACGGGCGAGGTCGTTCTGGAGGCGGGCCGCAAATTCACCCCGCGCATCGGCCGCAAGCTGCAGGAACAGGGTGTGCGCGAACTGCTGGTCAGCGCCGAGGAAATCGCCGGGCGCTATGCCGCCTGCGACATGATTGATGAGGCGACAGGCGAAATCTATATCGAGGCGGGCGAAGAATTCACCACGGATATTATTGCCCGGCTGGACGAGGAAAAAATAACCAGCATTCCCACGCTGGATGTGGATGGCGTCAATATCGGTTCCTATATCCGGAACACCATGATGGTGGACAAGAACGAGACCCGCGAACAGGCGCTGATCGATATTTACCGCGTCATCCGCCCTGGCGAGCCACCGACGCTGGAAGCGGCCGAGGGCCTGTTCAGCGGCTTGTTCTTTGATTCCGAGCGCTACGATCTTTCCGCCGTCGGCCGCGTGAAGATGAATATGCGGCTGGGTCTTGAATGCGACGACACCGTAGGTATCCTGCGCAAGGAAGATATTATTGCGGTAGTGAAGACGCTGTGCGAATTGCGTGATGGGCGCGGCGAAATCGATGATATCGATCATCTGGGCAACCGCCGCCTGCGTTCCGTCGGCGAGCTGATGGAAAATCAGTATCGCATCGGCCTGCTGCGCATGGAGCGCGCCATCAAGGAGCGTATGAGTTCGGTGGAAATTGATACGGTCATGCCGCATGATCTGATCAACGCCAAACCGGTTGCCGCCGCGATCCGTGAATTCTTTGGCTCCTCGCAGCTCAGCCAGTTCATGGATCAGACCAACCCGCTGTCGGAAATCACCCACAAGCGCCGCCTTTCCGCGCTAGGGCCAGGCGGCCTGACGCGCGAACGCGCGGGCTTTGAGGTGCGCGACGTGCACCCCACCCATTATGGCCGCATCTGCCCGATTGAAACGCCGGAGGGGCCGAATATTGGCCTGATCAACAGTCTGGCGACCTATGCGCGGGTCAATAAATACGGTTTCATTGAAACACCGTATCGCAAGGTGGACAAGGGCAAGGTCAGCAGTGATGTGGTCTATCTCTCGGCCATGGAAGAAGCCCGTTTCACCATTGCTCAGGCCAATGCCCCGTTTGACGCTAATGGGCGGTTGCTGAGCGATCTTGTGTCATGCCGGATTTCCGGGGATTTCGCCATGACGGCGCCGGAAAATGTCGAACTGATGGATGTTTCGCCCAAGCAGCTGGTTTCGGTGGCGGCGGCGCTGATTCCGTTCCTCGAGAATGACGACGCCAACCGTGCGCTGATGGGATCAAACATGCAACGCCAGGCGGTTCCCCTTTTGCAGGCCGAGGCGCCCCTTGTCGGCACTGGCATGGAAGCGGTAGTCGCCTATGATTCCGGGGCCGCCATTGGCGCCCGGCGATCAGGCGTTGTCGACCAGGTTGACGCCAAACGCATCGTTGTGCGGGTGCGCGAGGAAGTGGATGCATCCCGCTCGGTGGTGGACATTTACAATTTGCGCAAATTCCAGCGCTCCAACCAGAACACCTGCATTACCCAGCGGCCGCTGGTAAAAGTGGGCGACAGGGTGGAGACGGGCGACATCATTGCCGATGGTCCGTCTACGGAGCTTGGCGAGCTGGCGCTCGGCCGTAATGTGCTGGTCGCGTTCATGCCGTGGAATGGCTATAATTTCGAGGACTCGATCCTGATCTCGGAACGCATCGTGCGCGATGACGTGTTCACGTCGATCCATATCGAGGAATTCGAGGTCATGGCCCGCGACACCAAGCTGGGGCCGGAAGAAATTACCCGCGACATTCCCAATGTGGGCGAGGAAAATCTGCGCGACCTGGACGAGGCGGGCATTGTCTATATCGGCGCCGAGGTGAACCCGGGTGATATTCTGGTCGGCAAGGTAACGCCCAAGGGCGAATCGCCCATGACGCCGGAAGAAAAACTGCTGCGTGCGATCTTCGGGGAAAAGGCGTCCGATGTGCGCGACACATCGCTGCGCCTGCCGCCCGGCGTGGCCGGAACAGTCGTTGAAGTCCGGGTGTTCAACCGTCATGGCGTGGAGAAAGACGAGCGCGCCATGGCCATCGAACGCGCGGAAATAGAATCTCTGGCGAAAGACCGTGACGATGAACTGGCCATTCTGGAGCGCAATATCTATGGCCGGCTCAATGAACTGCTCCTGGGCAAGCAGGCGTCGGGCGGGCCCAAAGGCGTCACCGATGGCGCCAAGATCACGGAAGCGCTGCTGGAAGGGCTGCCGTCACGCCGGTCCTGGTGGCAGATTGCGCTGAAGAACGAAAAGGCCATGTCCGAGGTTGAAACGCTGAAGAAGCAGTTCGACGATTCAACAGGCGCCGTTCAGGCGCGTTTTGAAAACAAGGTCGAAAAGTTGCAGCGCGGGGACGAATTGTCCCCTGGCGTGATGAAGATGGTCAAAATCTTTGTCGCGGTGAAACGCAAATTGCAGCCTGGCGACAAAATGGCCGGACGGCATGGCAACAAGGGCGTGATCTCCAAGATCGTGCCCATAGAGGATATGCCGTTTACGGATGACGGCACCCATGTCGATGTGGTGCTTAATCCTCTTGGCGTTCCAAGCCGCATGAATGTCGGCCAGATTCTTGAAACCCATCTGGGGTGGGCCTGTGCGGGGCTTGGCAAGCAGATTGGCGCAGCGCTGGACGCGGTGAATGCTGGTCGGCCCATGAGCATGCTCAAGGATGCGCTTTCTCATGCGTATGGCGAAAAGCTCTACAAATCCGATATTGCCGGCATGACAGATGCGGAACTGCTCGAAATGTCGCACAATCTGGAACGCGGCGTCCCGATTGCCACACCGGTGTTTGACGGCGCGCATGAGGCGGATATTGTCGAAATGCTGGGCCGGGCCGGGCTTGACGCCTCGGGCCAGGTTGAGCTGTTTGACGGCCAGTCGGGCGATCCCTTCGACCGCAAGGTGACAGTCGGCTATATCTATATGCTGAAGCTGCATCATCTGGTGGATGACAAGATCCACGCGCGTTCGATTGGCCCGTACAGCCTCGTTACCCAGCAGCCGCTGGGCGGCAAGGCTCAGTTTGGCGGTCAGCGTTTCGGCGAAATGGAAGTGTGGGCGCTGGAAGCGTATGGCGCGGCCTATACGCTGCAGGAGATGCTGACAGTCAAGTCAGACGACGTTGCCGGGCGCACCAAGGTTTATGAATCAATCGTGCGCGGCGATGAGACCTTTGAAACGGGTATACCTGAATCGTTTAACGTTCTGGTCAAGGAAATGCGGTCGCTGTCGCTCAATGTAAATCTTCTGGCGGCGGACGAATAGCGGTTTTGTGTCACGGTCTGAATGATCAGTGAACGGATGATTTCCAAACCCTGGGTGCAGGGCCAAGGAGTATGAAGAGATGAATCAGGAATTAGTAAACCTTTTCCAGCCGGCCGGACAGCGGGAGAGTTTCGACCGCCTGCAGATCGCGCTGGCCAGCCCCGAGCGCATCCTGTCCTGGTCGTTTGGCGAAATCAAAAAGCCGGAAACCATCAACTACCGCACGTTCAAGCCAGAGCGTGACGGGCTTTTCTGCGCGCGCATCTTTGGCCCGACCAAGGATTATGAATGCCTGTGCGGAAAATATAAGCGGATGAAGTACAAGGGCATCATCTGCGAAAAGTGCAATGTTGAAGTAACCCTGTCGAAGGTCCGGCGCGAACGCATGGGCCATATCGAACTGGCGTCTCCCGTGGCGCATATCTGGTTCCTGAAATCCCTGCCCAGCCGCATTGGGCTGATGCTGGACATGACATTGAAGGATCTCGAAAGGGTTCTGTATTTTGAGCAATATCTGGTGCTGGAGCCGGGTCTCACCCCGCTGAAGCCGAACATGCTGATCAATGAGGAGGAATTCCGCCGGGCGCAGGATGAATATGGGGATGACGCCTTTACGGCGGGTATCGGCGCCGAGGCGATCCGCGAATTATTGAGCGGGATCGATCTGATGCCGCTGCGCGACAGGCTGCGTGTGGAACTGGCGGAAGCCACCGGCGAGGCCAAGCCGAAAAAGATTGTCAAGCGGCTGAAGCTCGTTGAATCCTTCATCGAATCTAAAAACCGCCCGGAATGGATGATCCTGACCGTGGTGCCCGTCATTCCGCCTGAACTGCGGCCGCTGGTGCCGCTGGATGGCGGCCGTTTCGCCACCTCGGACCTGAACGATCTGTACCGCAGGGTGATCAACCGCAACAACCGGCTGAAGCGGCTGATGGAGCTCCGCGCGCCGGACATTATCGTGCGCAACGAAAAACGCATGTTGCAGGAAGCCGTGGACGCGTTGTTTGATAATGGCCGCCGTGGCCGTGTCATTACGGGCGCGAACAAACGCCCGCTGAAATCGCTGGCCGACATGCTGAAGGGCAAGCAGGGCCGTTTCCGCCAGAATTTGCTGGGCAAGCGTGTCGACTATTCCGGCCGTTCGGTAATTGTGGTGGGACCGGAACTGAAGCTGCACCAGTGCGGCCTGCCAAAAAAGATGGCGCTCGAACTGTTCAAGCCGTTCATTTATTCGCAGCTTGAGGCGCGCGGTCTTTCCAGCACGGTTAAGCAGGCGAAGAAGCTGGTGGAAAAGGAGCGTCCCGAAGTATGGGACGTGCTGGATCAGGTCATCCGCGAGCATCCGGTCATGCTGAACCGCGCCCCGACTCTACACCGGCTGGGCATACAGGCGTTTGAGCCGGTTCTGATCGAAGGCAAGGCGATACAGTTGCATCCGCTGGTGTGCGCAGCGTTCAATGCCGACTTTGACGGCGACCAGATGGCGGTGCATGTGCCGCTCAGCCTGGAGGCGCAGCTTGAAGCGCGCGTGCTGATGATGTCGACCAATAATATTTTGCGTCCGTCGGATGGCAAGCCCATCATCGTGCCCAGTCAGGATATTGTGCTGGGTCTTTATTATATGACGATCGAGCGTCCCGGAGCACCAGGCGAGGGGATGATTTTTTCCAATCTGGGCGAGATCGAGCATGCGCTGGCTAACAAGTCGGTCACGCTGCATTCGCCTGTCAAGGTGCGGCGCGTCAGCGTTGACGCCGAAGGCAAGGATTTTATTGAACGCGTGGACACAACCCCCGGGCGGATGATGCTGGGCGATCTGCTGCCGCGCAATCCACAGGTGCCGTTCAGCCTGGTGAACCGTCTGCTGACCAAGCGCGACATCAGCTCGGTGATCGATGTTGTCTATCGTCATGCGGGGCAGAAAGAGACGGTGCTGTTCTGTGACCGCATCATGGCGCTGGGATTCCGGCATGCCTTCAAGGCGGGCATCTCGTTCGGCAAGGATGACATGGTGGTGCCCAAGGCCAAAACCAAAATGGTCGATGATGCGCGGACTCTGGTCAAGGAGTATGAACAACAGTACACGGATGGTTTGATCACGCAGGGAGAAAAATACAACAAGGTCATTGACGCCTGGTCGAAATGCACCGACAGGGTCGCCGATGAGATGATGGTGGAGATTTCAAACGCGGGCGTGGATGCGCTGGGCAATGACAAGCCGCTGAATTCTATCTACATGATGGCCCATTCCGGCGCGCGCGGTTCTGCCGCACAGATGAAGCAGCTCGCCGGTATGCGGGGTCTGATGGCGAAACCATCGGGTGAAATCATTGAAACTCCGATTATCTCGAATTTCAAGGAAGGGCTGACCGTTCTTGAATATTTCAATTCGACGCATGGCGCGCGTAAGGGTCTGGCGGATACCGCGCTCAAGACCGCCAATTCCGGCTACCTTACCCGGCGTCTGGTTGACGTGGCGCAGGATTGCATCATCAAGGAACAGGATTGCGGCACCAAACGGGGCCTTAATGTGTCTGCCGTTGTCGAGGGTGGCGAGGTGCTGCAGCGGCTGGGCGACCGCATTCTGGGCCGCACCGTCTGCCAGGATGTCATCCATCCGGTCTCCGACGCGGTTCTTGCGAAAACCGGGCAGGAAATCAATGAGGCCACCGTGGAACAGATCGAGCTTGCGGATATTCAGACAGTACGCATCCGTTCCGTTCTGACATGCGACAGCAAGGTCGGGGTTTGCGCCAGATGCTATGGCCGCGACCTGGCGCGTGGTACGCCGGTGAATATTGGCGAGGCCGTGGGCGTTATCGCTGCCCAATCCATCGGCGAGCCGGGAACCCAGCTGACCATGCGCACCTTTCATATTGGCGGCACGGCGCAGGTGGCCGAGCAATCCTTTATCGAGGCCACGCATGAAGGCGTGCTTCAGATAGAGAATAAAAATCTGGTTGCCGACCGCACTGGCCGTCTGGTGGTGCTCAGCCGTAACTGCATTCTGGCGATTGTCGATGACAATGGCCGTCAGCGCGCCACACACAAGGTGCCTTATGGCACCCGTCTGCTGATCAAGGAAGGCGGCCGGGTGACCAAGGGGCTGCGCCTGTGTGAATGGGATCCCTACACACTGCCGATTATCACGGAAAAGTCCGGCCTGGTTAAATTTGTCGACCTGGTGGACGGCATCTCGGTTCGCGATCTGGTCGATGACGCGACGGGCATTACCAACAAGATTGTGATCGACTGGCGCTCTGCCCCGAAGGGCGGCGATCTGAAGCCGGGCATCGCGCTGGTGGACAAAGCGGGCGCCCCGGTCAAACTGGGTACGGGCGATCTTGATGTGCGTTATTTGCTGTCTGTCGACGCGATTTTGTCGGTTGAGGATGGTGATAAAGTGGCGGCCGGCGACGTGCTGGCGCGCATTCCGCGTGAAAGCGCCAAGACGCGGGATATTACTGGCGGTCTGCCGCGCGTGGCCGAACTGTTTGAGGCCCGGCGTCCGAAAGATCATGCGGTGCTGGCTGAAATGGATGGCATCGTCAAATTTGGCCGCGATTACAAGAACAAGCGCCGCATCATCATTGAGGCTGCC
Organism: Alphaproteobacteria bacterium; assembly: GCA_009693835.1. Taxonomy (GTDB): domain Bacteria; phylum Pseudomonadota; class Alphaproteobacteria; order UBA11222; family UBA11222; genus UBA11222. The sequence goes on along the minus strand of SHWM01000060.1, from coordinate 4,199 downwards.
GATGACCCCTCGATATTTTCCGAATATCTGATACCCAAGGGCAAGCATGTCGCCGTGCAGGAAGGTGATTTCATCCGCAAGGGTGAATTCCTGCTGGATGGCAATCCGGCCCCGCACGATATTCTGGCGATCCTGGGCGTCGAGGAACTGGCCAACTATCTGGTGCAGGAAATCCAGGAAGTTTACCGGCTGCAGGGCGTGCCTATCAATGACAAGCATATCGAGGTGATTGTGCGTCAGATGCTGCAGAAGGCCGAGATCACTAATCCGGGCGAAACCGCGCTGTTGAAAGGCGAACAGCTCGATCGTCTGGAACTCGATGAAATCAATGAGAAAGTGATAGCCGAAGGCCGCAAGCCTGCGGAAGCGGTCCCGGTGCTGCTGGGCATCACCAAGGCGTCCCTGCAAACCCGCTCCTTTATCTCGGCGGCGTCCTTTCAGGAAACCACAAGGGTGCTGACAGAGGCGGCCGTGGCCGGGAAAGTCGATTACCTGTCCGGGCTTAAGGAAAATGTCATTGTTGGCCGCCTGATTCCGGCGGGCACCGGGGCGCTGATCAACGAGATGAAGGCCATCGCCATCAAACGGGATCAGAAAATCCTGAGCGAGCAGAAGGTCGTCAAGGGGGCGATTGCCAGCCCGGGGGATCTTGTCAGAGCCGAAGCCGAGGCAGTATTTTCAAAGGCTCCCCCGGCGGGTCAATAGGACAGTTCAATTTATACAAGTATTACCAAAGATAATTGCCTGTTAAGGCTTGACGAAGATGGAAGGCGCGGATAATGTCCGCGGACTTTCAGACCATGGTCGTAGGGTTCTTCGTTCTGGACCCTAAACACTGGCCGGAAGCGTAATAGATAGATTTGGCGCATGATCAGGCCGGTTGCCTGGTCCTCTGCAGGTATCCCGGGGCGGGACGGCTTTTGCCTGTTCTGCCCTGTGTGCGGCCTTTTCAGCATGATTATGACGTATCAGGATATGGGAAGCGATCTGTATGCCGACAATCAACCAATTGGTGCGCCATCCGCGCAAGGCTCCGGTAAAACGGAACAAGGTGCCAGCGCTGGAGGCCTGCCCGCAGAAGCGTGGCGTGTGCACGCGCGTTTATACGACGACACCGAAGAAGCCGAACTCGGCGCTTCGCAAGGTCGCCCGTGTGCGCCTGACCAACAGTTTTGAAGTCACCAGCTATATTCCTGGTGAGGGCCATAATCTGCAGGAACATTCCGTGGTGATGCTGCGCGGGGGCCGTGTCAAGGATTTGCCCGGCGTCCGCTATCACATCATTCGCGGTGTGCTCGATACCCAGGGCGTAAAGAACCGGCGTCAGCGCCGCTCCAAATACGGCGCCAAGCGGCCTAAATAGCATCAGAGAGATCGATAACAGATATGTCACGCCGCCATCGCGCAGAAAAACGGGAAGTCCTCCCAGACGCCAAATTTGGTGATATCGTCCTCACGAAGTTCATGAATTCGCTGATGTATGAGGGCAAGAAGTCGACGGCCGAAAGTATTACGTACAGCGCTTTTGAAATTGTCGAGCGCAAGATCGGCCGCAGCCCGGTGGACGTATTCCGGGACGCACTGGAAAATATCAAGCCGAATGTAGAAGTGCGGTCGCGGCGCGTCGGCGGCGCCACCTATCAGGTGCCGGTGGAAGTGCGAAATGAACGCCGTCAGGCGCTCGCCATCCGCTGGCTGATTAATGCCGCCCGCGCACGCAATGAAAATACGATGGTCGAGCGTCTGTCCGGTGAATTGATGGACGCCGTAAATAATCGGGGAGCGGCGGTGAAGAAACGCGAGGATACCCATCGGATGGCGGACGCCAACCGGGCTTTCTCGCATTATCGCTGGTAGACAATTTAGCCTGAAGGTCCCGGATCATGTTGCGCAAAACCCCACTCGAGCATTACCGCAATATTGGCATTATGGCGCATATTGACGCGGGCAAGACCACGACCACGGAACGCATCCTCTATTACACCGGCGTCAGCCACAAGATCGGAGAAGTGCACGAAGGCGCCGCGACGATGGACTGGATGGAGCAGGAGCAGGAGCGAGGCATCACCATCACCTCGGCGGCGACCACCTGTTTCTGGCGCGACTACCGTATCAATATTATCGACACCCCCGGCCATGTGGATTTCACCATCGAAGTGGAACGCTGTCTGCGCGTGCTGGATGGCGCGGTGGCGGTGTTTGATTCGGTTGCGGGCGTTGAGCCCCAGTCGGAAACGGTCTGGCGGCAGGCCGACAAATATAATGTGCCGCGCATCTGTTTCGTTAACAAAATGGACCGTATTGGCGCGGACTTTTACCGTTGCGTGGAAATGATCAAGGACCGTCTGGGCGCCATTCCTGCGGTCCTGCAACTGCCGATCGGTGTGGAATCGGCGTTTGCCGGTGTGGTTGATCTGTTGAATAACCGGGCGATCATCTGGAAGGATGAAAACCTTGGCGCCGAATTTGAGTATCTTCCCATCCCCGCTGATATGGCGGCCGAAGCGGCCGACTATCGCGCGCAACTGGTTGAACTGGTGGTCGAGCAGGACGAGGCGGCGTTGGAAGCCTATCTCGAAGGCACGGAACCCGATGTGGAAACCCTGATCCGCTGTATCCGCAAGGGCACCGTCACGGGTAAATTCGTTCCGATTATCTGCGGCTCGGCCTTCAAGAACAAGGGCGTGCAGACGCTGCTGGACGCCGCCGTGGATTTTCTGCCGTCTCCGCTTGATGTCAGCTTTATTCAGGGCACGGTGCCGGATTCAGACGAAGTTGTAGAACGCCGTCCGGATGATTCTGAACCGGTGGCGGCGCTTGCGTTCAAGGTCATGAACGATCCGTTTGTGGGGTCGCTGACATTCGTGCGGTTATATTCGGGTACGCTGGAAACTGGCATGACGGTGCTGAATCCACGCCGCGGGCACCGTGAACGCATTGGCCGGATGCTGCAAATGCATGCTGACAAGCGTGAAGAAATAAAGGCTGCCGTTGCAGGCGATATCGTGGCGCTGGCCGGGCTTAAAAATACCATTACCGGCGATACGCTGTGCGACACGGTCAAAGTGGCTATTTTGGAAAGCATGGAGTTCCCCGACCCGGTTATCGAGGTGGCCGTCGAACCAAAGACCAAGGCCGATCAGGAAAAAATGGGTGTGGCACTTAACCGTCTGGCGCAGGAGGACCCGTCCTTCCGGGTGGCCAGCGATCCTGAATCCGGACAGACCATCATCAAGGGCATGGGCGAGTTGCATCTTGATATTATCGTTGACCGCATGCGCCGTGAATTCAAGGTTGAGGCCAACGTGGGCGCGCCGCAGGTGGCCTACCGTGAAACTGTCTCACGCACCGTTGAGGTGGATTACACCCATAAGAAGCAGACCGGCGGTTCCGGGCAGTTTGCCCGCATCAAAATCCGTCTTGAGGCCCTGGAGCCCGGTGGCGGCGAGCATTTCGAAAACAAGGTCGTGGGCGGATCAGTGCCGCGCGAATATATACCCGGCGTGGAAAAGGGCGTCATGAGCGTCAAGGACAGCGGCGTACTCGCGGGCTTTCCGGTGATTGATTTCCAGGTCACGCTGCTGGATGGCGCCAGCCATGATGTGGACTCCAGCGTTCTGGCGTTTGAAATTGCAGCGCGCGCGGCTTTCCGCGAGGCGGTACAGAAGGCCGATCCCAAACTTCTGGAACCGATCATGCGCGTCGAAGTGGTGACGCCGGAAGATTATATGGGCGATGTGATCGGCGATCTGAACAGCCGGCGCGGCCAGATCAGCGGCACGGAATCGCGGGGCAACGCCGCGGTGATCAAGGCGATGGTGCCGCTCGCCAACATGTTTGGCTATGTCAACAATCTGCGCTCGATGAGCCAGGGGCGTGCGCAGTACACCATGCATTTTGATCATTACGAGGCGGTGCCGCAGCATGTTTCGGCAGAGGTAATCGCCAAGCTGGCGTAAACGTTGTGCCCGCAAGGGCGGGCGAAGGATATTTGTCCGCTCTGGCGGGCCGGGCATACAGGACTGGAGCCCAGGGGTTCCTAAAGTGGAGATGAAGTAATGTCGAAAGAGAAGTTTGCGCGGACGAAGCCGCACTGCAACATTGGAACGATTGGTCATGTTGACCATGGCAAGACGTCGCTGACGGCGGCGATTACGAAGGTATTGGCGGAGACGGGCGGCGCGACGTATACGGCGTAT
>SHWM01000005.1 GCA_009693835.1 Alphaproteobacteria bacterium | reverse complement strand
GCGATCTCTCACGTCATTCGCGGCGAGGACCATCTGACCAATACAGCCGTGCAGATTCAACTGTTCAGGGCCATGGGGGGAACAGTACCTGTGTTCGGGCATTTTCCGATGCTGACGGGCGCGGGCGGTGAGGGCCTCTCGAAACGGCTGGGTTCGCTGGGGGTCGAAAGCCTGCGCGAGGAGGGGCTGGAACCGATGGCGCTGAACAGCCTTCTGGCGCGCCTTGGCACTTCCGATCCGGTGGAGCCGCGCCAGAACATGGACGAACTGGTGGCGGGGTCCGATATCACCCATATCGGCCGCGCCAGCGTCAAATTCGATCCCAATGATCTGGGTCAGGTGAATGAACGTATCCTGCACGCCATGCCCTTTGCGGCGGCCGCGCCGCGCCTCAAGGCCCTGGGGGTAGGGGGCGGCGCCGCCTTCTGGGACATGGCGCGCGCCAATCTGAACCGATTTTCCGGCGTGCGGCTATGGTGGGAGGTGGCCGTTGGCCCGGTCACCCCGGCTCTGACCGAGCCGGATTTCCTTGCCGCCGCCGAGGCCCTGCTGCCGCAGGATGGTTTTACTGACGCCACCTGGGGGGGCTGGACCAGCGCGCTGAAGGCGCAGACCGGGCGCAAGGGGCGCGATCTGTTCATGCCATTGCGGCTGGCGCTGACCGGTCTTGGCCATGGACCGGAAATGAAAAGCCTGCTAGTGTTCATCGGACCCAAACGGGCGCATGCCCTGTTGCGGGGCGAAACGGCGTAATCTATGGTTTTTTTATAATGGCGCGCATCTGTAATCAGTGTTGTTTGATTATTACCGGCTAGCTCAAGCTCGCCGCGCCGTTCTTATTTCCCCTTCCCATACCAAGAACCGCAGGCGGCCAGTCACTGGACGATAGTGCTTTTGTATTCTGGATGTTGGAACTCTCATGGCGTTGAAACTGTATAATTCGCGGACCCGGACCAAGCAGGATTTCGTCCCCCTCGATCCCGCCCGTGTGCGCATGTATGTGTGCGGTCCCACGGTCTATGACTATGCGCATATCGGCAATGCCCGGCCCGTGGTGGTGTTCGATACACTGGCGCGTCTGCTGCGGCTGATCTATGGCCCAGGCCATGTCATCTATGCCCGCAACATCACGGACGTGGATGACAAGATAAACGCCCGTGCCCGGGACGAGGGCGTTTCTATTGCCGAGGTTACGGCCCGCACCACCGAACAGTTTCATGCCGACATGGCGGCGCTGAACGCGGTGCCGCCGGACGTGGAGCCGCGCGCCACCGGACACATCGCCCAGATGATCGCCATGATCGAAACTCTCATCGTCGGGGGCCACGCCTATGTGGCGGATGGGCATGTCCTGTTCAATGTGCCGAGCCATGCAGACTATGGCTGTCTGTCGGGGCGGGACGTGAAGGAAATGCTGGCGGGTGCGCGTGTGGATGTCGCCCCTTACAAACGCGATGAGATGGATTTTGTATTGTGGAAGCCCTCGGATGTGCAGACACCGGGATGGGACAGCCCCTGGGGCTTTGGCCGGCCGGGATGGCATATTGAATGCTCCGCCATGAGCCTCGCGCATCTGGGCGCCTCGTTTGACATCCATGGCGGCGGGATCGATCTGATTTTTCCGCACCACGAAAATGAACTGGCGCAGAGCACCTGCGCCAACGGCCTAGGCACGTTCGCCACCTATTGGATGCATAATGGCTATCTGATGGTAGACGGCAAGAAAATGTCGAAATCGGAAGGCAATTTCCGCACCGTGCGTGACTTGCTGCAAAAGGCGCCGGGCGAAGTGCTGCGCCTGCAAATTTTGTCAACGCATTACCGGCAGCCGTTCGACTGGACAGACACAGGCACGCAGGAAGCCAGGGCGATGCTTGACCATTGGTACCGTCTGGTCGATGGAGTCACGGCGGATGAGGCGGACATTCCGGCCGGTGTGCACGCCGCGCTGGAAGATGATCTCAATACGCCGCTGGCGATTGCGGAAATGCACCGGCTGGCCCATGCGGCGGGACAGGGTGCGCCGGATGCCGCCAAACAGTTGCGCGCGGGCGGCGTGTTTTTGCTGGGCTTGTTCGATATGAACGCAGAGCAATGGTTCCACTGGCGCCCGCCGGGAGTGGTGCTGGATGAAGCAGACATTCAGTCCCGGATCGATGCGCGCATTGCGGCGCGAAAAGCTAAAAATTTTGCCGAAGCAGATCGTATCCGGGATGAGCTTGTTGCATTGGGCATTCAGCTGGAAGACGGCCCCACCGGCACATTATGGAAGGTGCTGTCATGAGCAGCCGGGAGCGGATCTATCTCTATGACACCACGTTGCGCGATGGCGCGCAAACCCAGGGCGTGGATTTCAGCGTCGAGGACAAGCGTCACATCGCCATTCTGCTGGACGGGTTGGGGCTGGATTATGTTGAGGGCGGCTGGCCCGGCGCCAACCCGACCGACACGGCGTTTTTTGCCGCTGCGCCGCACCTCTCACATGCCAAATTCACTGCCTTTGGCATGACCAAACGCGCGGGCCGCAGTGCTGAAAATGATCCCGATCTTGCGACTGTCGTGGGCAGCGGAGCGGGCGCCGTGTGCCTTGTCGGCAAGACCTGGGATTTCCATGTGGATGTGGCGTTGCAGATCGGACGCGATGAAAATGTTGAGGCGATCACGGATTCCATCGCGCTGGTGAAACGCCGGGGGCATGAATCCCTGTTCGACGCGGAGCATTTTTTTGATGGCTACAAGGCCAATCCGGAATATGCGCTGCAATGTGCGATGGCCGCCCATCAGGCCGGGGCGCGATGGGTGGTGCTGTGCGACACGAACGGCGGCGCCCTGCCGCATGAGGTGGAGCGGATCGTGTCCGATGTCGTGCGGTATATCCCGGGCGCCCATCTGGGCATTCATGTGCACAATGATACGGAAAATGCGGTCGCCAATTCGCTGGCGGCGGTGCGCGCCGGGGTACGGCACGTGCAGGGCACGATCAATGGTCTGGGCGAACGGTGCGGCAACGCCAATCTGGTGTCGATCATTCCTACATTGATGCTGAAGGCCGATTTTGCGGAAAGGTTTGAAACCGGCATATCGCCCGAGGGGCTCAAAAAACTCAGTTCCATCGCACATACTGTCGATGAAATTCTCAACCGTCCTCCCAACCGTCACGCCGCCTATGTTGGCGCGTCGGCCTTTGCGCATAAAGGCGGGCTGCATGTTTCGGCGATGGCCAAAAACACCCGCACCTATGAACATGTGGAACCTGAAAGCGTGGGCAATCGCCGCCGGATACTGGTGTCTGATCAGGCGGGAAAATCCAATCTGGTGGCGGAACTGGAAACCATCGGCATTGCGGTTGATCCGAAAGACAGGCGCCTGAACCGGCTGCTGGAAATCGTCAAGCAGCGTGAGTTTCTGGGCTATTCCTATGACGGGGCCCCGGCGTCGTTTGAATTGCTGGTGCGCCGCATGCTGGGTGAAATCCCGGAATATTTCCGGGTCGAAAGTTATCGCGTCGGCGTCGAGCGCCGCCCGGATGGCAAGGGCGGCATGATCACGGTGTCCGAGGCGACCGCCAAAATTAACATAGACGGCGAAATCTACCGCTCCTATGAAGAGGGCAATGGCCCGATCAATGCGCTGGATGGCGCGCTGCGCAAGGATCTGGGGCGCTACTCTCATTACATCGATGATCTGGAACTGGTGGATTATAAAGTCCGTATCCTGACGGGCGGCACCGGGGCCGTTACCCGCGTGATGATCGAAAGCCGCGACGGCAAGGGCGAACGCTGGTTTACTGTCGGCGTCTCTGAAAATATTGTCGATGCGTCATTCGAGGCATTGATCGACAGCATCACTTACAAATTGTATCGCGACGGCGCTAAACTGTGACAGAGGCCGCGGTCCCGCCCGCTATTATTCTGGTGGCGCCGCAACTGGGCCAGAATGTCGGCACGGCGGCGCGCGCCATGGCCAATTTCGGATTGAGCGATCTGCGCATTGTCGCGCCGCGTGATGGCTGGCCCAATGAATGGGCGATCAAGGCGGCGTCTGGCGCGGACTGGGTGCTGGAAGGCGCGCGTCTGTTTGATACGGTGACAGAGGCGGTGGCCGACATTCATTATCTGGTGGCCACCACGGCCCGCCTGCGGGAAATGCTGAAACCCGTGGTCACGCCGGAAACCGCCGCCAGAGAGATGCGCGCGAAAACCGCGCTGGGTTTGCGCTGCGGCGTGATGTTCGGGCCCGAACGCAGCGGCCTTGAAAATGATGATGTGACCCTGGCGCAGGCGGTGCTGCGCATTCCGGTCGATCCGCGCTTTACCTCGATCAATCTGGCGCAGGCGGTATTGCTGGTGGGGTATGAATGGTTCAGGGCGGCGGATGTGACGCCGCCGGAGCGGCTGGATCCCGGCAATACCTGGCCTGCCAGCAATGCGGAACTGGTGGCGTTATTTGAACATCTGGAACGGGAGCTGGACACGGCCGGGTTTTTGTTCCCGCCGGAAAAGCGCCCGGCCATGGTGCGCAATCTGCGCAACATTTTCCTGCGCGCCAATCTGATGGAACAGGACGTGCGGGCGCTCCGCGGTGTCGTCACCTCGCTTGCGACCGCGCGGCTGAAGAAGGAGCGGGGCTGAGTCATAGGTTATTTGGGATGGCGGCATGAAGGTCATAGGGATTGATTTTACTTCGCGTCCGACACGCAAAAAGCCCCTTACTTGTATGAATTGTACATTGGAGGGGCGTATCCTTCATGCGGATGCCCTCGAGGAATGGGCGGATTTTAAGCCGTTTGAGGCCGCGCTCAACAAACCCGGTCCATGGATTGCTGGCATGGATTTTCCATTTGGGCAATCCCGCACCTTTATCAAAAATATTGGCTGGCCAAATGACTGGGCGGGCTACGTAGCCCATGCCGGTTCGCTTGGCCGTGAGGGGTTCTGCAACGCATTGAACGCCTATAAGGAACCACGCCGGAAGGGTGACAAGGAACACCGTCGCAAAACGGATATTGCAGCCGCCTCACCTAGCGGTCCACAAAAGCTGCATGGCGTGCCAGTGGGCAAAATGTTCTTTGAAGGAGCGCCGCGTTTGATCAGATCTGGGGTCACAATACCCATACTGCAATCAGGTGATCCGCAGCGGATCGTCGTCGAAGCCTATCCGGCCCTTTTGGCGCGGCAACTGACAGGCAGAAAAAGTTACAAAAACGACACCCGAAAAAAACAGTCGAAGGAGTTACATGAGGCCCGCATTGGAATAATTGATAAAATCCTCGGCGGCCAGATAGAAGAAAAATACGGTTTCCGCGTAGCGGCAGAAATAAATTTGGCTGACGATCCGAGTGGCGACCAATTGGACGCGTTGCTTTGCGCAATTCAGGCCGCGTGGGCGTGGACGCGGAGAGACCATGGATATGGTGCGCCCCGCGACGCCGATCTGCTAGAAGGCTGGATTGCTGATCCCGGTCTTTGCTAAATCAAAGCCAACATGTAGAAAATCTCAATTTTCCACCGCGCCGGGTGTAAGGTCGCAGGGACTCGAAATTAGAACAAATCAAGTGGCTTCAGAGACGACGATATCGCAAACCGCTGACCTTCCTGCGGCCCCACTAGTCTACCCGGTGCCCGCCTGGTCGCACTGGCTGCTGTTTGGCGGGCTGCTGTCGGTAGGCATCGGGCGTTCGGTGACGCTGGCGGTGCTGGCGCCCATCGGGCGTGAACTGGGCCTTATGGAAATTCAGGTCGGCCTGATATCCGCCCTGACGGCGGCGATGTTTTTCTTTGGCGGGCCTTTCTGGGGGCGGCGGTGTGAAAGCATGGGGCGGCGCAAGGTCATGATCATTGGCCTTGTGGGTTACGCATTTACCACCATGTTGTTTGCCGGCGTGGTCGAGGCCGGCCTGCGCGGCATGGCGCCAATCCTGATCGTTTATCCCTTGATGCTATTGGCCCGCATGTCGTTTGCGGCGGTGGCGAGCGGCGTATTCCCGGCCTCGCAGTCGTTTGTCGCGGTGACGACTAGCGCGGAACAGCGCACATCGGGGATTGCGCTGCAAAATGCGGCCTTTGGCCTCGGCTCCATTCTGGGGCCTGCGGTCGGCGGCGCCATGGTGCTGATCAGTTTGATTGCCCCGCTTTATCTGGCGGCGCTGGTGGCCCTGATCAGCGCGCTTTTGATATGGCTGTTCCTGCCAGAACCGCCTCCGCGGCCCACCCCGCCCGGGGTCAAGAAACTGCATTTTGCCGACAAACGAATCCGGCCCTTCCTGATCGTCAGCTTTTTCACGTCCTATGTGATGGCGACGGTGCATCAGGTCGGCGGCTTCTATTTTCAGGACAAATTGCATCTGACGGCGGCGCAGACGGCGAGTGACGTGGGCCTTGCGCTGGCGCTGATGGCCATTGTCTCCATGGGTTCGCAGTTTTTGATCATCCGGCCGTTTAATGTCACCCCCAAAGTGCTGATGCGCCTTGGCGCGCCCTCCATTTTGATTGGTGTTGCCGTGCTCATCGCCTCCTCCACGCTGGTTCCGCTTCTGACCGGGATGGTGCTGGTGGGGCTGGGGCTGGGTTTCGCACAGCCAGGCAATTCGGCCGCCGCCAGCCTGAAAGTGCATCCTTACGAGCAAGGCGGCCTGGCTGGCATCAGCATGTCTGCGGCATCAATGGGCTTTGGGCTTGGCCCGCTGCTGGGCGCCGCGCTCTATCATTTTGCGCCGGAAGTGCCATTTTTCGTGGCTTTGGCCATGATGATCGGCGTCACCGCCTATGTATTCTGGCTTTCCATTCCCGATCCTAGCGACTATAGGGGATAAGGTTTGACAGCCGGGGCTTTGTGCGTATATTGGCCCCGAAAAGCGGGGCTGCAGGATCAGGCGCGGCCCTTTTGTCATTCATCCATCTGTCATCCACATCATCAGGTCGGCGGATAATCAGGTCCGGGAAATTATAACATTATGTCGAAGCGGCAGCAGTCCAAACACAAGATCGACCGTCGTCTGGGAGAAAATCTCTGGGGCCGCCCCAAAAGCCCGCTGAACAAGCGTGAATATGGCCCCGGCCAGCATGGTCAACGCCGCAAGACCAAATTATCTGATTTTGGTGTTCAGCTGCGCGCCAAGCAAAAGCTGAAAGGCTATTATGGCAATATCAGCGAAAAGCAGTTTCGCGGCATTTATGAAGAAGCTGTGCGCGGACGTGGCGATGCAGGTGAAAACCTGGTGGGCCTACTGGAGCGTCGGCTGGATGCGATTGTCTACCGGGCCAAATTCGTGCCCACGGTTTTTGCGGCGCGCCAGTTTGTCAATCATGGCCATGTGACCGTCAACGGGTCCAGGGTCACCATTCCCAGCTATCGGGTGCGTGAAGGCGACGTGGTGGAAATACGCGAAAAATCGCGGCAGCTTGGCATGGTTCTCGAGGCGCTCGAATCTGCTGAACGGCAGGTGCCTGAATATCTCAATGTCGATAATCGCGCCCTGAAGGCGGTGTTTGTGCGCACGCCGCTGCTCGCCGATGTGCCGTATCCGGTAATGATGGAACCCAATCTGATCGTCGAATTTTATTCGCGCTGATTGCTTCCAGCTCAGTCAGGTTTCTGAACTGGCGTTCGACGCCTTGGCTGCGAAATCGATCAATTCTTCCTGTTGCTTGCCCAGGAAGATGTTGATTTCATCGCCTCCCCTTTCGCGCGGCGCCAGAATGATGTTCATTTTCTGATTATAGGCGTGATGCGAAAAACCATACTTGTCCAGAATTTCAAAGCGCAGAATATTAAAGAACCCGGAACCAACCTCTTCGCCCGTCAGATAGCAGGCGCATTGGCGGATATTACCGCCCGACACCCGCATGCCCTTGAAACGTTCCAGCAATTCGGAAGCCTGTTGCACGAAACCGGCCGTATTCAGTACTTTTGTGCTGCGCGGCACCGGACGGTCAAATTCACCGATCAGGATCTGTCCCGGCAGACAGCGGTCAATCATGCGCGCCAGTGAAATGGTTACTTCACCGACAATATAATCATATCCACGCGGGTTCAGACCCTCCACCTGATAATAGGAATAATGCGATCCCAGCGAAAAGCACACCCGAAGCGACGGCGCCATATCGGCCCCATAACGCAACCGCGCTGTCGCATTGTCGGCCAATGCCAGCATGACCAGCAGATAGCTGGCAATATCAGCATCCGGCCCGGTATCGCGGTTCCAGACATAAAATCCGTCGCCGGTGGTGGACCGCGCCAGATTGATTTGAATGCCCACATCGCTAAGGCGTTTGTGCGCAATATTGATGGAGTATTCGAGCGAGTTGAGCTGCGCCACCTGTTCCAGCGGGTCGTTCCTTGAAAATCCTACAATATCGAACAGCCCCACTGCCCGGTGCGGCGTTTTGGTGACCGAATAGCGGGTGATGACGGAATTCACCAGGCTGGGGGCCACCAGGCCCGGCCCGAGCCCGATTTGGTCGGGCAGCGTGATCATGGTCGACTGAACGCCATCGACCCCGCAAATTTGTCGATAGCGCCGGTCATCCGCCTGCCGCGCGCCGCTGGTATATTCATCGGATTGCTTGCAGAGCTTCAATAATTGTGATGTCGCCATAGTGGCGATTTCGATGCCGCCATCGCGGGTGCGCCATCCAATCACCGAATAACGCCCCAGGCTCCATAACGGATTCACCGCGCCATTAATCAATTGCGCGGCAATGGCCAGACGCTCGCGGCGGTCTTGCGCCGATTCATTTATGACAGCGGGCGTGTTCATATCCACCCACTGTCGCATAAATTAATTAACAGAAATTAAGCGCGTGCGTCCTGGAGAATAAGGCCGGGTGCCCCCGGCGGGCGGTTCCCGCCTTTTCCTCTAAAACCGGTATTGTTAATCATCCGGCAATATACTGCGCGCCGTTGATGGTGAGCGTGGCGCCAGTGGTAAAGCCCGCCTGTTCAGCCGCCAGATACAGGACGCCGCCCGCAATGTCGTCTGTCGAACCCAGACGCCCGGCAGGTATGGTGTCGATGATGCCTTTCAGGACTTCAGGGCGCAGATCTTTCATCATGTCCGTATTGATATAGCCGGGGCACACCACATTGACAGTAATGCCTTTGGCCGCGTTTTCCTGGGCCAGCGCCTTGGTGAACCCGATCACGCCCGCTTTTGCGGCCGAATAATTGGTCTGGCCGACCTGGCCTTTCTGACCATTGATTGATGCGATCGATATGATGCGCCCATAATTGCGGGCGCGCATGCCTTCAATCACGTGGCGGCACATATTGAAGATGCTGTCCAGATCGGTGGAAATTACTTCGCGCCATTGATCCTTGCTCATGCGGTGCAGGGTGGCGTCGCGCGTTATGCCCGCATTGTTTACCAGTACATCGATGGGGCCTAAATCGGACTCAACTTTCGCTATTCCTGCGGCGCAGGATTCAAAATTACAGACATCCCATTTGTAGACCGGGATGCCGGTCGCCTCCCGGAAGGCGTGTGCAGTTTCTTCATTGCCGCCATAATTCGCAGCCACCTTAAATCCCGCATTTTTCAGGGCGATGGAGATACCTGCGCCAATGCCCCGCGTTCCGCCAGTGACCAGTGCCACACGTGCCATTGCAACCCCCCAAGCAGGTAGTTAACGCTATAAATTCAAACGCCTCCGGAAAATATCCGGAGACGTGAATATGTTGTCATAGCCTGTATCTAGTCACGCGCCAGGCACATGGCAATACCCATGCCGCCGCCAATGCATAGTGTGGCAAGGCCTTTTTTCGCGTCCCGCTTCTGCATTTCATATAACAGCGTCACCAGCACCCGCGCACCCGACGCGCCAATGGGATGGCCGATCGCAATGGCGCCGCCATTGACATTGACCTTATCCAGATCCCAGCCCAGTTCCTTGTTCACGGCGCAGGCCTGTGCCGCAAACGCCTCGTTGGCTTCGACCAGGTCCAGATCGTTAACCGACCAGCCGGCCTTGGCCAGCGCCGATTTGGCGGCAGGAATTGGCCCGGTTCCCATGACCGCCGGGTCCACGCCCGACTGCGCCCAGGAAACGATGCGGGCCAGCGGCTTGATGCCGCGCCTTTCCGCCTCATCACGGCGCATCAGCGTAACCGCCGCCGCGCCATCATTGATGCCGCTGGCATTGCCCGCCGTTACCGTGCCGCCATTGGGCTGGAATACCGGGCGCAGGCCCTTGAGGTCGTCGATGCCGACCCCATGCCGGATGAACTCGTCCTCGCTGACTGTGGTGTCGCCCTTGCGCGATTTGATTATCACGGGGACGATTTCATCCCTGAATCGGCCAGACTTCTGGGCGGCTTCGGCCTTGTTCTGAGAGGCGACGGCAAAGGCGTCCTGCTGTTCGCGAGTGATCTGCCATTGCTGGGCCACGTTTTCGGCCGTGTTGCCCATGTGATAGCCGTTAAAGGCGTCCCACAGCCCATCTTTCAGCATGCTGTCGATCATTTCAGTCGCGCCCATCTTGACGCCGTTGCGGAGATGAATGACATGCGGGGCCTGGCTCATGCTTTCCTGGCCGCCCGCCACCACAATATTGCTATCGCCATTCATGATGGCCTGAAAGCCCAGCGCCACCGAGCGCAGGCCCGATCCGCATAGCTGGTTCACGCCCCAGGCGGGGGCCTGAACCGGGATGCCTGCGGCAATGGAAGCCTGCCGGGCGGGGTTCTGCCCCTCTCCGGCGCTCAGAATTTGCCCCATGATCACCTCGGAAACCTCATCCCGGCCAATGCCGGCCCGGTCAAGGGCCGCCCCTATGGCGATTTTCCCCAGTTCATGGGCGGCAAGCCCGCTCAGGGTGCCGTTAAATGAACCAACCGGGGTACGGGCGGCGCCAACGATGACAACTTCGGTCATGGGGTGATCCTTTGTTGTTGAGTGCTTAACGGGTTGCAGTGAACACTACACTGGTGTGGTGGATTTGAAGTTCTTTCAAACCTCCGTGTAAATTCCTTTAAGGAACTTCAAATCCAAAACCACACCAGAATCATAAACTTGCAAGTGCTGCCATGTTTCCAAAGTTCGCATCAGAGAAACTAGCACTATCTTGCGAACTTTGGAAACGCAGCACTTGCGCAATGCAGCATAACAGGGTGACAATACCCGCTAATATAAGGCTGGGGCAATCCAAGCGCCAGTCTCCTGGCGGTTTATCATAGGGATTTATGAAGTGTCCGAAGCGGAAACTCCAGATGGCGGTTCAGACCCGGTCATCATCAAGAAATACGCCAACCGGCGGCTGTACAATACGGCCACCAGCAAATATGTGACGCTGGAGCAGCTAAGCCAAATGGTGAGGGCCGGGCAGGACTTTACCGTCTATGACGCCAAGAGCGGAGACGACATTACCCGATCGGTGCTGACCCAGATCATTTTTGAGGAAGAGGGTAAAGGCGGGCAAACCCTGCTGCCGGTGAATTTCCTGCGTCAGCTGATTGGCATGTATGGAAACGCCATGCAGCCGTTTGTGCCCAATTATCTGGAAAATGTGATGGAGACGTTCCAGAAAAATCAGGAGGCCATCAAGGAACAGTTCACTGGCGTGCTCAGCAAGGTGCCGGGCCTGAAACCGTTTGAGGACATTGCCAAGCAGAATATTGCTCTGGTGGAAACAGCCATGCAGCGCTTTACGCCATTTGCGATGGGTAAAAGCCCCGGTGGCAAAGCCCGCGACGCCGCGCCCGCATCCGGCGGCGGTGAAGTGGCGGAACTGCGCGCCCGGATTGACGCCATGCAGGAATTGCTGGAGCGCATGGCCAAAGGCAACAAGGATTAGCGGCTAGTAGTCGCGGACATATCTCAGATAATTTTCCGCGCGCGCAAGGCGGCGATGTCGTCATTCCCCAAACCAATCTCCCGCAACAGCGCATCGGTGTGTGCGCCCAGTGCGGGTGCTGCAACGCGTGGCGCGTCAACGCCTTCTGTACGAATTGGCGGCGCCACCATGCGATAGGCGCCGCCATCGGCGCAGGCATATTCATGAATATCGCCCATCGCCGCCACGAACGGATTTTCCAGCGCCTGCCCCACATCATAGATGGGTGCGGCCGGCATCCGGCCATCAAAATGCGCCAGCCATTCCGCCGTCGTCCGGGTACGGAACAGATCATCGAGCTGCAGGTTCAGCGCATCGCGATACGCCAGCCGTTGGGCGGCATTCACATACCGCACATCCTGCACCCATTCGGGCTTTCCCAGCAAGCCGCATAAAACCGGCCAGAACTTTTCCTTGTTGCACATGATGAAAATCCAGCTGTCCCTGGTTGGATAAAGCTGGCACGGCGTCAGCGAGGGATGCGCCGAGCGGGGCAGGCGTTTCTGCACGTTGCCAGTGGCCAGATACCATGTCGCCAGATAGGACAGATTATGCAGCGCCAGATCAAACAGGCTGACATCGACGTCGCGTCCCACGCCGCTTTCGCGCGCGGCCAGCAGGCCGCCCAGCAGTCCATAGGACATGGCAAGCCCGGTCATCATGTCGATGATCGACAGCCCGGCGCGCGCCGGCGGGCCATCCGGTTCCCCGGTCAGGGTCAGATAGCCTGCTTCCGCCTGCATCAAATAATCAAAGCCCGGCCAGGCGGCGCGCGGGCCGGTGCGGCCATAGGCGCTGAGATGCGCACAGACGATGGCCGGATTAACGTCTTTCAGCGCGTCATGGGTCAGGCCAAGCTTGGCGTGCACATCGCCGCGCAGATTGCAGGCCACCGCATCGGCCTTTGCGGCCAGACGGCGGAACAGCGCGCGTCCGTCGGGCTGGCTCAAATCCAGCGTCAGGCTTTTCTTGTTACGGTTGAAGCTGTGAAAAAACTGGCTGTCGCCGAGGGCAAAAAAATGCGGGCCAACATGGCGCGCCATGTCGCCGCCATCATTGGGATTTTCGATCTTGATGACCTCGGCACCCTGATCGGCCAGAAACATCGTGCCAAACGGCCCGGCGCCATATTGTTCAACCGCCAGCACGCGCACGCCCAGCAGCGGCAGGCCCCGTGCGCTCATGCCGGGTTGCGCGCGATCAATGCGCGGGCGATGATCTGGCGCTGCAATTCATTGGTGCCTTCGCCGATGGCCAGCAGCGGCGCGTCGCGGTAATAGCGCTCGACATTGAATTCGCGGCTATAGCCATAGGCGCCGTGAATCCGCATGCATTCCAGGCTGTTGGTTAGCGCCGCCTCGCTGGCGAACAGCTTGGCCATGCCCGCCTCCAGATCGCAGCGTTCGCCCAGGTCATATTTTTCCGCGGCCGAGCGCACCAGCAGTTTGGCGGCCTCGACGTTCGTCGCCATATCTGCCAGCTTGATCTGGATCGCCTGATGTTCACAAATCGGCACGCCAAAGGTTTTGCGGATCTGGGAATAGGCGACCGCGTCATTCAGGCTGGCGCGCGCAATGCCCACGCCGCGCGCCGCCACATTGATGCGGCCCAGTTCCAGCCCGCCCAGAATCTGGTTCAGGCCCCGCCCCTCCACCCCGCCGATCAGATTTTCGGCCGGCACTTCATGGTCCACAAACAGCAGCTCGCCGGTATCGATGCCGCGATAGCCGATCTTTTCCAGCTTGCGGGTAACGGAAAATCCCTTGCCCTTTTCGGTCAGCAGCAGGCTCATCCCCTTGTGGCGCGGCACATCGCGCTTCTCGGTTTTCACCAGCACCGCCAGCACCTGGCCCTGAATGGAATTGCTGATCCAGGTCTTGGCGCCATTGATCACATAATGATCGCCTTTTTTCACCGCATGGGTGCGGATGCCCTGCAGGTCGGTGCCCGCATCGGGTTCGGTCAGGGCGATGCCGCCGCGCAACTCGCCGGTGGCGAAACGCGGCAGATATCGGTGCTTCTGCTCTTCCGTGCCAAAACGCTGCACGGCGGCGGCCATGATCAGATGCGAATTGAAAATGCCGGACACCGACATCCACACCGTCGAGACCCGCTCGACAATCTGCGCATAGGTGCGCGCGCCAAGGCCCAACCCGCCATATTCAGGCGCGATGGTGGCGCCGAACAGGCCAAGCGTTTTCATCTTTTCGACAATCTCGTGGGGATATTCATCTGCCTGCTCCAGCGCATGCGCATAAGGTTTTACATCGCGTTCCAGAAAGCGGTCCACCGCGTCCAGAATCACATTTTCCTGTTCGGCCGTTATATTGGTGCTCATGCGCTATTCTCCCTGCCAGGGCGCGGGTTCATCGATGCCACGCCCGCGTTTTGGAATCAGCACCGTGCGTTCAAACCGCATGAACATTGTGCCATCGGCCTTTTTGCCGGTGGTCCGTACGCTGACCAGCCCCTGGTTTGGGCGCGATTTCGATTCTCGTTTCGCGATCACCTCGGATTCTGCATAGATCGTGTCGCCCACAAACACCGGGGCGGGCATTTCAATATTGGTCCAGCCCATATTGGCGATGGCCTTCTGGCTGACATCGGAAACGCTCATGCCGACAACCATGGATAAAGTCAGGGTACTGACCACCACCTGTTTGCCGAACTCGCTGTGTTTTGCAAAGGCCGCGTCAAAATGCAGGGGATGGGTATTCATGGTCAGCAGGGTGAACCAGGTATTGTCACTTTCGGTGATGGTGCGGCCCGGGCGATGTTCGTATATGTCGCCGACAGTGAAATCCTCATAGTCGCGTCCCGCCACCTCACGGTAGCGGTTGGGGCCGATCTTTCTGCTTTCAACAACCATCGTGCGTCCTCAGTTGGGTCTGGTCAGCGCCAGCATGGCAGTGACTGTGTTGGCGCGGTCAAGACCGGTCAGGGTTCCGGCCAGGCGCTCCAGCGCCGATTGCGGCATATAGGGCCCGGCCAGCGCATCGAATTTCTGGCGCAGTTCAGGCAGGTCAGGAAAGTTTTCAGGCTCGCCCTTCGGGATGGCGACGAATTTTTCGAAATTGCCGCGCCGGGTGCGCACCCGCGCGACGCCGCTCATCTGGCGGGGATATTCGGCTTCGGCCTGCGGGTCGGCAACGCTGGTGACACGCCGCGTCAGCGCCAGGGTTTCCGGGTCGTGCAGGTGGCGGGCGTAATCATCCCAGCCCATGCCCCCCTGCCGCAGCGCCACGGCGGCCAGGAACGGCATCGAAAATTGTCCGTCGACGATGCTTTTCGGGTTTTGCTTGGCCTCCTGCGGCGCTCCGATAATATCCCATCCGGTTTTGGGCAGCCCCACCTCAACCGACTCGATCTCATCGATCGAAAATCCATGTTGCGCGCGGAGCGCAATCAGCCCGTCCATCGCGGCATGGCTGTAGCGGCAACTTGGATAGGGCTTTATCGCAATCGCCATGGTTTCATACCGCTCGCCCAGCCCGGCGCAGGCCTTTTCAAAGACTGGATGCGGCGCATAGGAATTCAGAAATCCGTGTGCGCCCTCGATGGGGCTTAAAGGACCGATAAATCCTTCGGCGGCCAGGCTCGCAGCGATCAGCCCGTTCATGGCGGCATAGCCCGCCTGAAAGCGTTTGGTCCACGCGCCGTCGGCCAGAAACTCCATGGTGCCGGAGGTCTGGCTGAGGCAGATGCCAAAGCCATGCGCTATCTGGCCCGCGTTCAATCCCAGCACGCGCCCCGCCGCGGCGGCCGCGCCAAACGCGCCGCAGGTCGCCGTCGGGTGAAAGCCGCGCGCATAATGATCGCTGGGCACCAATGCCAGGCTCAGCCTTATCTGCACCTCATATCCCGCAATGATGCCGGCCAGCGTATCCCTGCCGCTCGCCCCGGCCATTTCGGCGGCGGCCAGCGCGGCGGGCACGATCGGGGCGCTGGGGTGAATGGAGCCCGCCGCATGGGTGTCGTCAAAATCCAGGCTGTGCGCCAGTGCGCCATTGATCCACGCGGCGCCTGCAAAATTTGCGGTAGCGGCGTCGCCAATGATGGTGGCGGTTCCGGACATAAATCCCAGCCGTTGGGCGGCGCGCAGCAGGGCGGGGGTTGATTCCGCATCGTGGCGTGCGCGCACCGCAATGCCGATCGTATCCAGCAGCAGCAGCTTGGCGCGCTCCGTGATCGCCGCATCGATCGATTCCAGCCGCAGGCCTGCCGAGAATTCCGCCAATTGCCCGGTGATATTGCCCGTCATGCCCGGCTCCATTTAATTCGAGGACAGATAATCGCGCGCGGTGAACAGAGACGCAAGCGCCACGCCAGCGGCAGTCAGGGCTTCCCCCGCCCCCTCCAGCCGGTCCACCACCGTAATGGCGCGGGTGACAATACCGCCCGCCTCACGCACGACGTCAATGGCGTCGAGGATCGATCCGCCGGTGGTGGTTACATCCTCGACCATTAATATGTTTTTTCCGGCCAGGCTCTGGCCGGGCGCAAAGCCCTCGATTCGCTGCTTTGCACCATGTTCCTTGGCCTGCTTGCGCACGATAAAGGCGGGGATCGGCGTGCCGCGCACATGGCTTAACAGCGAGACGGCGCAGGCAATCGGAATGGCGCCCAACTCCAGCCCGCCCACCAGATCAGGTTTTGCGCCGGTTAATTGATCCAGAATCAGCGCGCCGATCAGCGCCGCCCCTTCCGGGTCCAGCATCGTGGGTTTCATGTTGAAGTAAAAATTGCTTTTCCTGCCCGATGCCAGGGTGATCTCGGCGCCCTGGCCGAAGCTTTTGGCGGCAATCAGGCCGTGCAATCTCGCGCGCTGTGTTGCGCTGTCTGTGATTTCTGTCATGGCCTATCCAATCGTGCCGAGGGCGGGAAACAGTTCCAGCAATAAATAGCTGAAAGACTGCAACGAGCCGAAGAAAATCATTACGCCGGTCAACACCAGCAAACCGCCAGCCGCCATTTCCACGGCGCGCATATGGCGGCGAAAGCGCTGCATAAATCCCATGAAGGCGGGCAGGCCTAACGCTGCCAGTAAAAATGGCGCGCCCAGCCCCAGCGAATAGACCGCCAGCAGGGCTATGCCGCTCTGCACCGTAGACCGGCTGGCGGCGATGGCCAGAATGGCCGCCAGGATGGGTCCGATGCAGGGCGTCCAGCCAAAGGCAAACGCCATGCCAATGATAAAGCCCCCGAGCAACCCGCCGGCGCGCCGATCCGGTGCGAAACGGGCCTCGCGGTTCAGCAGGGGAATGGGCAAAAAACCCGCCATATGCAGACCAAACAGCACAATCACCACCCCCGCCACCCGGCCAAGGACGTCAAGATTGCCGACTAGCATATTGCTGACCGCCGTGGCCGATGCGCCCAGTAATACAAACACGGTGCTGAAGCCCAGCACGAAGGCTGTGGCCCCGGCCATGACCTGACGGCGCAATTCGGGGTTTTGTGCGGTGCTATCGCCGGTCAGCCGGTCAAAAGAAATGCCCGCCACATAGCACAGATAGGCCGGCACCAGCGGCAACACACAGGGCGACAGAAAGCTGATCACGCCGCCCAGGGCCGCCGCCATATATCCGATTTCAATGCCGTTCATGGCGCAACTCATCCGTGGCGAAATGCCCGGGGCGAATGTCGGCAATCCGGCTGTACACCAGCAGCGCCAGCACCAGGCAGGCGGCCAGAAAGCCAAACAGCGTGCGATAGGCGACTGCCGGCGCGGGCATGCCCGGGGCTGCGAACTGGCCGATGATCAGGCCCGCAATATATTGCATTGTTCCCGCGCCCGCCATGCCGCCCATGTTCAGCAGCGAGATGCCGCGTCCCACCAGATGGTCCGGAAATATCGCACGCCCATGCGCAATGGCGATCACGGTATAACCATGACAAAAACCAATCATCGCAAACAGCACGGTCACCACCAGCAGGCCGGGCGCTTTCAGCGCCGCGATTGCTATCATCATCACGGCGCAAATGGCGGCGCCCAGCATTATTGGTTTTTTTCGGCTGTCGAAGGGAATATCCAGCCGGCCCCAGAACAGCATCCCGGCCGCGCTGAAGGCCGCCATGATAAGCAATACATAGCCGCGCGCCGGGCCATCCAGCCCGTGAATGTCGTGCAGATAGGGGCTGGCCCACAGCCCCAGCAAAGTGGCGGCCACTCCCAGCCCGACAAATTGCAGGATCAGCAGCGGCGCCAGGCTGGGATTGCGCAGCACCGCGCCAAATCCCATCAGGCTTTGCCACAGGCTTTCGGCCGCCCCTTCACGCAGC
Organism: Alphaproteobacteria bacterium; assembly: GCA_009693835.1. Lineage (GTDB taxonomy): Bacteria > Pseudomonadota > Alphaproteobacteria > UBA11222 > UBA11222 > UBA11222. The sequence continues at coordinate 42,743 of SHWM01000005.1, read as the reverse complement.
AGATGCTGGCTTTTCCGTCCTGGCGGCGCGTCGCGCGCGATCAGCCAGACCAGCACGCCCATCAACAAGGTGAAAGCGGCCGTGCCGGTGAAAGCCGCGCGCCAGCCCGCCCATTCGGCAATCATGGCCAGCGGCGCGGTCGCAAAAATGCCGCCCAGTGTGCCTGCGGCGATATGAATGCCCGACAGGGTGCTGAAACGCTCGGGCGCGAACCAGCGCGTATAGATCATCAGCGGCGCCATCAGCAGGCTGGAACAGCCGATGCCCATCAGGATCCGCCCGGCGCTGAGCCAGAACAGCGAATGGGCGCTGGCGAACAGCAGGCACCCGGCAATGGCGAATATAATCAGCAGGCTGCTGGTCATGCGCGCGCCATATCGGTCCAGCATCAGACCGACAGGAATTTGTGAGGCGGCGAATGCAAAGAAAAATGCGCCGCTGAGCACGCCGAGCGATTGCGGGGCAAGGTTTAGTTCGCGCGCCAGATCAGGCGATATAACGCCGGTGCTGGAACGCAGAAACTGGCTGATCATATAGGTGACGCACAGCACCCCGACCAGTACTGCAATGCGCGCGCGCGATGGCGCGGCAGGGCCTTCGCTGCGGTGTGTTTGTTTAATTTCAGATGACTCAGACAATACTTAAACTTACCCCACCCCAACCCCCTCCCCATCAAGGGGAGGGGGTTCCCTCCGCATACGGGGCATATTCCCCGCCCCCTCGTGGGGAGGGGACAGGGGTGGGGGGCCAAAACATCCATCTGCTAGAGCAATTTTATCCACCTAACTGAATCAAAAAAGGGGATCCCATTTGGCCGGATAATGAACTAAGCCGTGGCGTAACGCGCCCGTACGCCGCGCTCAATCGCCGCTGCATGCAGACGGTCCACTTCCAGCTCATCCCGGATCATTTCAAGCAGATGCAATTCTTCCTGCTCCAGCTTGCCACCGGCCGCCCCCACTTCGCAGGCCAGCGCATAGGCGGTTTCACGCAGTGCGGGCGACAGGGCCTCCTTGACCAGGCCCAGAACCGCGTCCAGCCCATCCTCGGGTTCCAGCATGTTCACGCAATCCTGCGCCGACGCCACCAGCGTATCGCGGTCTACGCCCTTGAAAATCGGCAGGCTTTCCACAATGCCGCCAATGGTGCGCAGTTCGTCGTCGCCAATCACATTGTCGCTGCTCGACATAGTGACCATGAAGAAAATAAGGGCGCTCTGCTTGTTGATCGTCGATGCCATCTGGGTTCCGTCTGCTGTTGGTTGAGACTGAACCTATGAGATTGCGCGCTGCGGTGCAATATCTATCACCGGCGGGTGTGGCAGGCGTCACAAAGGTTAATGGGGGGATTTTTAGACAGGTAGCGAGGGCGGTGTCCAACGCGCCCCAAACAGGGCGCGTTGCGTCTCGCTATGATGGGGCGCGGGCGGCCATAAGAACAGCCGCCCCCTGTTTCCCTAGTTCTTCCGTGTGAAGTTGAAATACTTGTCCATTTTTTCGCGGGCTTCTTCCATCTTGGCGATGTATTTATTGAAGCCGCCATTATAGGTGCCGTCCTGCCGGCGGTTGAATTCGCCTTCAAAATTGTAATAGCCCGGCGTGCAATCCTTGTTGCGGGTGGTTTTGCCGCGGTGGGAAATGACTTCCTGCACCCACCATTCCTCGGCGTCCTTGGTCACGTCCATGGCGTGATAGCCGTTCTTGCGGCAATGATCGATGCAGGCCGCGATATGTTCGCCCTGGGTGTTCAATATGTCGGTCAGGTTGAACTGGAACGACGCCTGATAGCCGCCCATAACGAACATGTTGGGATAGCCCGAGGAATGAATGCCCACCAGCGTGCGGATGCCGTCACTGTAATAATCGTTCAGATCAAGGCCCTTGGTTCCCATGATCTTGTTGTAAATGCCGGTCTTCTGCACCTCGAACCCGGTCGCGTAGATCAGCAGGTCCAGCTCAAACTGCTTGCCCTCGAATACCGGGCCCTTGGCGTTGATCTCGTTAATGCCCTTGCCGCGGGTGTCGATCAGATGCACGTTCTTGCGGTTATAGGTGGGCAGATAATCGTCATGGAAGCAGGGCCGCTTGCACATAAACATGTACCAGGGCTTCAGCGCATCCGCTGTCGCCTTGTCGCGCACCACTTCATCGATGCGCGCATGAATGCGCATCATGTGATCGATATTGGCGTTTTCCTGCTTGCGGATTTTATCCTCGCGCGATGTCGTGGCGTAACTGGCGCGCTGTTCCTCGGTCATGGACGGGGGCACCAGATAGGCGGCGCGGCGTTTGGCCTGCCAGCCCGGCTTCAGGGCGCGCGCCCAGTTGGGATCGGTCGACCAGTCGTCGCGGATATCGATTGAGGACGGCGTACGCTGAAAAACATAGAGTCCCCTGGCGTTGTCGCCGAGGCCTGGAATGGCCTGCACGGCGGTGGCGCCGGTGCCGATAATGCCGACAACCTTGTCCTGAAGTTTGGAAAGATCCTTGCCGGTATAGTCATAATCCCATCGCGAGGTATGGAACGAATGGCCTTTGTAAGTTTCCATGCCCTTGATGCGCGCCAGTTTTGGCTTGGACAGGGTTCCGTTGGCGCAGATCACGAAACGCGCCTTCATATGGTCGCCGCGATCGGTTTTCAGGTTCCACATTCTTTCTTCGTCATCCCACCGCGTTTCAGTAATGGTGGTCTGGAAAACCGACAGTTCATACAGATTGTATTTTTTCGCGATGGCCTGGCAGTGCGCGTAGATTTCATCGCCGCGCGCATAGCGATGCTTGGGCACATAGTCCATTTCATCCAGCAGCGGCAGATAATCATAGGACGGCACATCACAGGCGACGCCGGGATAGCGGTTCCAGTACCAGGTGCCGCCCACATCGGCGGCCTTCTCAACGATCCGGATGCTGTCAACGCCAATTTCGCGCAGCCGCGCCGAGGTCAGCAGCGCGGAAAACCCGCCGCCGATGAACAGCACTTCAACCGTGTCATTGATAGGCGCGCGCGGTTTGATTTCGCCGCCATAGGGATCGGTCAGATATTTGGACAGCGAGCCATCGAAATCCGACGTGTACTGCGCGGTGCCTTCCGGACGGTAATTCACCCGCACGTCGCGCTCCTCGGCGAATTTTTTCTTGATGTCGTCATAATAGGACTGCGGCTTCGGCTCTGGCCGTTTCTTTTTCTGGTGGCCGCCGGGCAGAATGCTTTCCAGCGGGTTGCGTTCATATTTCTCGTTCAGTTCTTCAATCGTCGGCATCGTCGCTCTCCTGGCCTTGTTATATATAAAAGAAAATTTCTGAATGCTTTGGCGGCGCTGCGCGCGCTGCGCCCCTCATATCAAAAATGTCATATTGTCCTGCGCCTCGTCCAGGCTGACCAGGACGGCTTTTTTGTATCTGATCCTGAATTCATCCTGCTCCGGCACAAGTTTATAATGCGCGCGGCCGGTATGATAGCGCTGCTCATGCTTGCGGATTTCATTGATAATGAAATTGGCGTGCACGGAAACTTCTTCACCGCCATCCTCGATCTCGATATTGGACACCACGCGGCGCATGCGCGAACGCGGCTCCTGCGCAAAGGCCTTGCCTTCCTGCAGCCGCAACACATGATTATTCACAATCCTGCGGTCGCCATAGAACAGCGAGACATGGGTGTTGGGATCATAATCTTCCTCATTGGCGGGTACCCAGTACAGGCACGGGTCGGCAAACAGCTCGAACCATTCGATGAAACGGTTTTCATCCATCAGGCGGGCTTCCCGGTACAGGAAGTTTTCCACCTTTTCACGCAAGCCGCTCATCCCTCCAGTTCCTGCTGCATGACCGATTTCCAGTGCCGCCACATGGCGCGCTGCGCGGTTTCATCCGTTCCCTGACCAAAAATGGTGCCGTCATTGTCAACCTGTTCGCGGTGCAGGCCGCGCCGAAAAATCAGCCAGGGGTCCTCATTGCAGCGCAGCCCCTCATGCACCCGGTTGAACATTTCGACGTCATCATGAATGCCGCCGCCAGCGGTCGTATAGAAGGATTCATAGGCGCGCAGGCGATGCATATTGACCTCGTCCGGCACGCCCTTCAACAGGCTGGGCCGCAGATAAACCTCGGTGCGCTCGGTGCTGACAGGTTGAATGGTGCGCACCTGCTGCGCCAGCACGACAAGGTTCGGAAATACATTCATATGCGTGCCATTGATGATCAGCACTTCCTCGGCGCGTTCCTTGCCATGCGCCTTGACCAGATCATCGTAATATTTCTTGCCCCAGCTGGACTTCTGCAGGGACTGCAGACGCGCGCGCGCATGCGGGTTCTCCAGGCTGTAACGCCGTGAATCAATATTGGTGGCGCCCATGCCCAGATCGCGAGACTGCACGCTGGAATCGCCATTGAACATGTCGAATTTCATGCCCGTTGTGCGCTCAAAGGTGCCGATATAGGACTGGTGCGTGAAATTCGGGTGGTAGCCGTCGATGGAATTTTCCATCTGCAGTTTCCAGTTGCCATTATAGGCCAGCTTGGTCGCGCCGCTCCGCACAATCAACTCGCCATCGGGCGAAAGATCGCAGGCATAGTCCAGCTGCTGGCGCGCGGGCCCGCTGATATGCTCGGTCAGCGCAATGCCCTTCGCCGACAGGCTGGCGAAGACAAAGCCGCGATATTCATCCACGCGCGCGGGCTTGCGCAGATTATATTGCGTCTTGTCGAAATCGGAGCCATAGGCGTCCGGATAGGGCATCGCCTGCAGCGCCCCGTCCAGGCGGTAGAACCAGCCATGATATTCACAGCGGAAACCGCCGACATTGCCCCTTTCATTCTGGCAGATGGACGCGCCGCGGTGCATGCACCGGTTAAACAGGACGTTATATTTTCCAGCCTTGTCGCGCGCGAACAGAACGGGCTGCAGGCCGATCCATTTGCGGACATAATCGCCTGCATCCGGAATTTCGCTCTGATGGCCGATGAACACCCAGCCGCGTCCGTAGATGCGCTTCAGCTCTTCGGCGAAGATGTCCGGACGAATGTAACAGGCGCCATGCACGGCGTCCGGCTTTACCAGTGCGTCATAATCAATCGGGTGAGCATCGCCTTGGGTCATCGCGCTATCTTTCAAACAGTTTCCCGCGTACAGCCTGCATCGAATTTAATGACACACGCCGTAACGCGAAACCGGTTTACGCGGGCACGAAACAGGGCAACTGGAACGCATCGGTAATCCGTTCGAATTGCAGCCTGACGGGCATATCAAGAGCAATGTCCTCAAGCACCACGCTGCGCAGCCAGCTTACCATGCGTACGCCTTCATCCATCTCGATCACGGCCGCCACATAGGGCACATCGGCCACAAAGGCCGGATGCATGGGCATGTGCGCAATCGTCCATGAATAAACCTTACCCCGGCCCGTGGACGGCGCCCAATGCCATTCCGGTGAACCGCAATAGGCGCACATGTTGCGCGGCAGGTGGCGGAACATGTCGCATCCGTCACATTTCTGGAAATGCAGCACACCGCCCTGGCACTGGTCCCAGAACGCCTGATTAACCGGTTCGTAGGGGCGCGGAACGGGACGCCTGGGCCGGTTTTTTTCCTTGGTTTCGCTCATGACCCATTATCTCCGTAAAATTACCAGACTGCCATCGCCCAGATCGCCCCAGCCCGTCACCAGACCGAGTTCGCAATCCTTGACCTGCGCCTTGCCGCCTTCATGGCGCAACTGCCGGACCGCCTCAACGACATGGTTCAGCCCCCAGACATGCGCCTGGCTCATCAGCCCGCCATGCGTGTTCAGCGGATAACGCCCGCCAAGCTCTATATTGCCGTCCTTGACGAAATCGTAGCCGCCACCGCGTTCACACAGGCCCAGCGCCTCCATCTGCAACATTACGACATAGGAAAAGCAGTCATAAATCTGCAGGAAGTCCACGTCCTGCACCTTGATGCCAGCCATTTTGAGTGCGATGGGCGCTGCATAGGTGAGGCCGAACTTGAACATATCCGGGCGCGAGGCAATGTCGTCGGCCGGATAGGGATGGCCCTCGGCGCATCCCATGATGACAACCGGGCGCTTGCGCATGTCCTTGGCTTCTTCGGTCCTGGAAATGACCACGGCACAGGCCCCGTCTGTTTCCAGGCAGCAATCATTCAGCCGCATGGGTTCGGAAATCCAGCGCGCCTTCAGATATTGCTCCATATTCAGTGTCTGGCCTTTCATGAAGGCGCGGTCATTGAGTTGGGCGTGCTTGCGGGCAGCCACGGCGATATGGCCGGTCGCCTCGTCCGGCACATTATAGAGCTTTTTGTGGCGCATCGCGAACCAGCTGTACATCTGCACCGGCGATGTGATGCCATAAGGGAAATAGAAATCCTTCATGGTGGTGTCGATGGCGGTGGGCCCCATCGGGCGCGTCTTCGGCGCCCCAGGCTTTGGACGCAGCGCCGAATAACCGTTCCATCCCAGCGTGATCAGCACATTGTTGCACACCCCCAGCGACACCATCGCGGCGGCGTTCTGAATAGCCGTCGTCGGGCTGGCGCCCCCCATATGTACGGTGGAGCAGTAGCGCAGGTTTTCGATGCCCAGATTGGCGGCGATTTCCTCACCGCTCGTATAGACCGGGGCCGGCACAAGGCCGTCAATATCATGCGGGCTAAGACCCGCATCGGCAATGGCGGCGCGGCCCGCCTCCAGCATCATTTCCACTGCGGTCGCCGAGGTGCCCTTGACATATTCGGTTTCACCAATGCCGACGATTGACGCTTTTTCGCTGAAATTCAGTACTTCTCCCATCTCGCGCATACTCCCCGTTATGGCGGCGCCGCATATAAGGCCCAGCGCCGCTAGTTCAATTTATTATAATCAACTATTGTCGGCAGACAGCAAAAATCGTCAGGCCAGTGTAAATTACCTGCGTAATTTAACCAACGGTTCTTCGCTTCCCTGTGCTGTTTGACTGACGGTTAACCATGCTTTTAGGCTGACCCCGGGCGATCAAATCTGGTATAATTTTCCCATGACTGACAAAGTGGTAGAAAAAGCTGTGGACGCCGGAGACAATCTGATTGGTTTTCCTGGTAAGGACACCAATGGGCCGCCTGGGCGGGGCGCCAAAATGGCGATCCGCGTCGCCCAGGGCATTGTCCGTGAAATAGCGGAAAATCATCTGATGCCCGGCGCGAAACTGCCGCCTGAACATGAGATGGTGGAGCGTTACGGCGTGGCGCGGGCCACCCTGCGCGAAGCCCTGCGCTATCTGGAATTGCAGGGTGTGCTCACCATCAAGCCGGGCCCCGGCGGCGGCCCTGTCGTGGATGAACCCCACACGCGTAATCTGGCCAGTACGCTGGCCCTGATGCTGCAGTTTCTGGATACCCCTTTCCGTTCGCTCATTGAATTGCGTCAGGTTATCAGCCCTGGCATGGCGGCCATGGCGGCGCGCAATGCGCGTCATGATGATCTGGAACGGCTGCGCGAGTGTATTACCAAACTCCGCGGCAGCATTGGGGATATCCAAGCCTACCAGGACGAAAACCGCAAATTTCATGATCTCATTGCCTGGGCATCGGGCAATCCGGCTATCGGGTTGCTGGTGTCGTCTGTGCATTTGATCACCAACAGCTCTGGCATCACATTCAATTATTCAGAGCGAGAGCAACGCTACCAGATTGAAACCTATGAAAGCCTTTATCAGGCCATTGCGGCACGCGACCCGGATCGCGCCCAGAAAGAGATGCAGGATTTTATTGGCCGTTCCGACGCCTACGTGGAAAAGCGCCACCCGGAATTGATGCGCAAGCGCATTGTCTGGGAAGACATCGAATAACATCACCTCGCCCGTAACCCGATCGCGGGAGGAATAAGTGCCGGAGCACGGGTCCGTAAGCTTCCGGGAGGCACTCCGCGTCTGGCTCCGCGTTGGACTCCTTGGCTTTGGTGGCCCGGCAGGGCAGATTGCCCTGATGCACCGGATCGTGGTGGATGAGAAGCGCTGGGTGGGTGAACAGAGGTTCCTGCACGCCCTGAATTACTGCATGTTGTTGCCGGGGCCAGAGGCGCAACAACTGGCCGTTTATCTGGGCTGGCTGCTGCATCGCACCGCGGGGGGCCTCGCGGCGGGCATTCTTTTCGTTCTGCCTGGCGCCATATTAATTCTTCTACTGAGCATTATGTATGCGGCCTATCAGCGACAGCCGGCCGGTGAGGCGCTGTTTTTCGGCGTCAAGACCGCAGTGGTTGCCGTGGTGATCGAAGCGGTGTTTCGCATTGGCAAACGGGCGTTAAAAAATCGCTTCATGATCGGGCTGGCCGTTGGCGCTTTCATGGCCATCTTCTTTTTCGGCACGCCTTTCCCGGTGGTCATAGTGACCGCAGCACTGATTGGCGCCGCAGGCGTGCGTCTGGGCCCTGAAATTTTTACGCGGCCCGTTCAGGCGGGTCATGCAGCCCAGGACCACGTAACATCCTCGCTGGAGGATGACGGCAGTCCGCAGCCCATGCCCAGCCTTGGGCGCGCCATCAGGATTACCGCGGTTTCGCTGCTGTTATGGTTTGCCCCAGTTGTGGGGTTTGCCCTATGGCAGGGCAGCGGGTCGATCTTTGTGACGCAGGCTCTGTTCTACAGCAAAATGGCGATGGTGACATTCGGCGGCGCCTACGCGGTGCTGGCCTATGTGGCGCAACAGGCCGTTGAACATTATGTCTGGCTGGATGCCCGGCAAATGCTGGACGGGCTGGGACTTGCCGAAACAACGCCCGGGCCGCTCATACTGGTATTGCAATTTGTAGGCTATCTGACGGCGTACCGGCAGCCAGGCCTGCTGGATCCGGTTATCGCGGGTGTGCTTGGGGCGATGCTGACCACATGGGTCACATTTGTTCCCTGCTTTTTCTGGATATTTCTTGGCGCGCCCTATGTCGAAGCCTTGCGCGGCAACACTTCGCTAGATGCGGCGCTGACCGCGATCACAGCGGCGGTCACTGGCGTCATCGCCAGCCTCGCTGTCTGGTTCGGTTTGCATGTCATTTTTGGCGCTGTTCAGGAAGCGCATGTCTACAGCGTCCGGCTGTATGTGCCTGTGTGGGGTAGTTTTGAGCCAGCTGCCGCGTTGCTGGCGATGGCGTCGCTGGCCGCCATGCTGCGTTTCAGGATCGGCATGATCCCGACGCTTGCCGGCAGCACCGCGCTGGGGATGGCCTATTTTTATTTTATGCGCGGCGGCATGACGGCAATTTGAAGGATCGCTGTCTGCTTCACACTGGAACAAGCGCCGATGGTTTAGTGCTGATCTTTCCAGATGCGTTTATAGCTGGCGAATAGCAGACCGGCAAAAACGATGAGGAAGAGAACAACTTTCAGGCCAAGTTTGTGGCGGTCTTCCAGTTTGGGTTCCGCCGTCCAGGTCAGAAACGCGGACACGTCCTGCGCCATCTGATCAAGCGTGGCCGGTGCGCCATCCTCATATGTGACCTGATCGTCGGACAAGGGCGGCGGCATGGCGATCTGCTGGCCCGGGAAATAATGGTTATAGTTCATGCCATCCGCCATCACCACCCCTTCCGGCGCGTCAGCATAGCCGGTCAGAATCGAATAGACATAATTTGGCCCGTCATGGCGCGCCTTGGTCATCAGCGACAGATCGGGCGGCAACGCGCCATTATTGGCGGCGCGGGCGGCGTTATCGTTGGGGAATGGCTTGACGATGCGGTCCTTGGGTTCGGCAGGGCGCTCAAACATCTCGCCATCCCTGTCTGGTCCATCCATGACTTTATTTGTAGCGGCAATGGTCTTGGTTTCCGCATCGGTATATTCGGGTCCGCCTGCTTCGGAGAGATTCCGGTAAGACATGAATTTCACGGAATGACAGGCCGAGCATACTTCCCTGTAAACCTGAAAACCGCGTTTTAGCTGGGCGCGGTCGAAGGTGCCGAAGGGGCCATTAAAGCTCCAGTTCACATGCTTTAGCTCACCGCCCTCGGAAGCATGCGCCGCGTCAAGCGGCAGGGCGATGGCGGCGGCCGCCAGAAAAACCCCGCCCAGAATGATCTGCAGTTTGTTTGTCATAGTCATCACCCCTTAAGCCGGTTTGCCAGCAGCCGATTTGTCCAGAACAGATTTGGATATGCTTTCAGGCAGCGGTTTGGGTGTTTCCACCAGTCCTAATACTGGAAGGATGATGTAAAAGTGGAAGAAATAATAGGCCGTCGCAAGGCGTCCTATAATCAGGTACATGCCTTCTGGCGGTTTTGCGCCAATATAGCCCAGCACGACCGCATCAATCACAAAGAGCCAGAAAAACTGCTTGTACAGGGGGCGAAAGCGCGCCGATCGCACCCGGGACGTGTCCAGCCAGGGGATCAGGAACAGCGTGACTATGGCCAGCCCCATGGCTCCGACGCCGAACAGCTTGTCCGGGATCGAACGCAGAATGGCGTAATAGGGCAGCAGATACCATTCCGGTACGATATGGGCAGGTGTCGATAGCCGGTTGGCCTCGATATAATTGTCGGGGTCACCCAAAGCGTTCGGCATGTAAAAAACGAAAAACGCGAAGAACAGCATGAACATGACAACGGCAAAAGTATCCTTCACCGTGTAATAGGGATGGAACGTCACGGTGTCCTGCGGGCCTTTCACATCAATGCCCAGCGGATTATTGTTGCCCGGCACATGCAGCGCCCAGATATGCAGGATCACCAGCCCGGCAATCAGGAACGGCACCAGATAATGCAGGCTGAAGAATCTGTTGAGTGTCGGATTATCAACCGAAAAACCGCCCCATAACAGGGACAGCAGCCCATCGCCGACGACCGGGATCGCGCCAAACAAGTTGGTGATCACGGTGGCGCCCCAGAAGCTCATCTGGCCCCACACGATCACATATCCGAAAAACGCCGCCGCCATCATCAGCAGGTAAATCACCACGCCGAGAATCCAGATCAGTTCGCGCGGCTCCTTGTATGAGCCGTAATACAGGCCGCGGAACATATGGATATACACCGCAATGAAGAACATCGAAGCGCCGTTGGAATGAATATAGCGGATCAGCCAGCCATAGTTCACGTCGCGCATGATATGTTCGACACTTGAAAACGCCATGTCGACATGGGGGGTGAAATGCATCGCCAGAATGATGCCGGTGAGAATCTGCACGCCCAGGCAGAACATCAGGATGCCGCCAAAGGTCCACCAGTAGTTCAGGTTTTTAGGGGTCGGAAAGGCGACCGCCGCGCCATGCAGCAGGCTCAGGATCGGCAGGCGCCGCTCCAGCCATTTGGCGGGCGCGCTCGTGGGCTGGAATTCTGAATGTCCGCTCATTTTGCGCCCCTTAGCCTATTTTAACGCGGTTATCGGTCACAAAGACATAGTCCGGTATGGCCAGATTCTGCGGCGCCGGACCTTTGCGGATGCGCCCGGAAGTGTCATATTGCGAGCCGTGGCAGGGGCAGAACCAGCCGCCATACTCACCTTTCTGGCCCAGCGGCACACAGCCCAGATGGGTGCACACGCCCACCATGATCAGCCATTCGGGCTTTTGCACCCTGTCCTTGTCCATCTGGGGATCCCGCAATTCTTTCAAATCGACGGCCTCGGCGGCGGCAATCTCTTCTGCCGTGCGATGGCGGATAAAGACCGGCTTGCCGCGCCAGGTGACAGTGATGGCGGCCCCTTCGGCAACAGAGGATATGTCGACTTCGATCGAGGCCAGAGCTTTCACGGACGTATCGGGATTTAACTGGTCGATGAATGGCCAGGCCAGTGCGCCTGCGCCCACGGCCCCCATGGCGCCCGTTGCTATATAAAGGAAATCCCGTCTTGTCGGTTCTTCCGCGTGGCTGGCAGTCACTGATCGCTTCCCTCTTGCTTTCGCGCCATCGGGGATGCTTTGCCTGTAATGTACTTAGGCGTTGACGCCCCCCGGCGCAAACCTGACGAAGGCGCACTTTTCGCATTTGAAAATCGCGTTGTCCAGAGCCATTACCGGTCTAATTGAACGGCAAGGTTCAAATAGACAGGTAATGGCTCAATTGTATAACTGATCGAGCAGCTTTATCCGATCAAATGGAATCTTGGTGCAATTCCTTTTGATCGGATGCTGCTCTAGCGATAGTACGCAACGAAACTTCCTGTCCGCGCAACCTGGCAAAGGGATTTATCGAGATTATGTTACGAATAGCACTTTATCAGCCGGATATTCCGCAGAACACGGGCGCCCTGTTGCGGTTGGGGGCGTGTCTTGGAACGCCTGTCGATATCATTGGCCCCTGCGGCTTTGTCATTACGGACCGCGGCCTGCGGCGTGCAGGCATGGATTATCTGGACATGGCGGTAATGCAACGCCATGATTCGTGGCCGGCGTTTCTTGATGCTCTGACCGCGCGGCAGGGAAGACTGATATTGCTGACCACCACGGCCACACAGGCTTATTCGGAATTTCATTACGCACCGGGGGATACGCTGCTGCTGGGACGCGAAAGCGCGGGCGCGCCGGAAGAGGTGCATGCGCGCGCCGACGCGCGGCTACGCATCCCCATGCTGAAGGGCCGGCGTTCACTGAATATGGCGCTATGCGCCGCCATGGCGCTGGGCGAGGCGCTTCGGCAGGTGAATGGATTCCCGGTGCTTTCGGAAGGCGCGGCATGAGCGATATTGTGGAACAGCGCAAGGCGCGGGCGTCGGCATGGTTCGCGGACCTGCGCGACCGCATTTGCGCTGAATTTGAACGGCTGGAAGATGAACTGAGCGGCAGTTTTTCAAACCTGCCCGCGGGGTGTTTCATGCGCACGCCGTGGCAGCGCGAGGCGGGCGGCGGCGGCGAAATGTCGATGCTGCGCGGAAGGGTGTTTGAAAAGGCGGGAGTGCATGTTTCAGTCGTCCACGGAGAATTCACTCCGGAAATGCTGGCCCAGATGCCCCAGGGGAATGATGGCCCCCGCACCGATCCGCACTTCTGGGCGGCGGGCATATCTCTGATTGCGCATCCGCAGTCCCCGCTGGTGCCGGCTGTGCATATGAATACGCGGCATATTGTCAGCGGCGGAGAAACCCTCAAGGCCTGGTTCGGCGGCGGCGCGGACCTCACACCCATGTATCCGGATGCGGCGGACACCGGCGATTTTCATCGCGCGCTGCAGAAGGCCTGCGATATTCACAATGCGGACTATTATCCGCGCTTCAAAAAATGGTGCGATGAATATTTCTATCTGCCGCACCGCCAGGAACCGCGTGGCGCGGGCGGCATTTTTTACGATCATCATGACACCGGCGGCTGGAACGCCGATTTCGCCTTTACCCGCGACGTGGGCGAGGCGTTTTTGAATATCTATCCGCAGATTGTGCGCCGGCACATGAACCGGCCCTGGTCAGAGCAGCAGCGCGAGCATCAGCTCATACGGCGCGGGCGTTATGTCGAATTCAACCTGCTATATGACCGGGGCACCACCTTTGGGCTGAAGACCGGGGGCAATGTCGACGCCATTCTTTCCTCCATGCCGCCAATGGTAAAATGGCCGTGAGGGGCTAAAGTCTGTCTCATTTGGTTTGAATCACTTGCCCGGTTTGCCATCGCGAACAGCTTCGCGGCGCGGCGATCCACGCGGCGATCCAGAAGCCACAATCTCTGGCCTTTCTTTGTGACTCCCGGATTGCTTCGCTTCGCTCGCAATGACACGGCGGGTGAATAGGCTTCAATCCGAACAGGATGTACTCTAATTCAGCGGCACGGCCTCCATGCTTAGCCCCAGCTTCTGCATCGCCTCCCGCCTTTGCTCGGGCTTGCCCTGAAACAGCATGGCCAGGGTGACGGCGCTATCGGGAAATTTCAACCCGCCCTGTGGCGCCAGATGAATATTCAGGCGCGAGGGCTGGGTCAGGAATATTTGCGCGGCACTGGACAATTGCTGGGCCAGCGGATCATTGGCTGTGTCCGGGTCCAGCGACGCCAGAAACGTGCCGGCCAGATATTGGGCCCGCACACCCTCAGGGCTGAGCCCCTGCCGGGCGCCTTCCTGCGCCAGCCAACGATCGACAAATTCGGTTCCGGTAAAAGTCATGTCGCACCGGCGCAGCGTGGCGGCGCTATTGCTCAAGGCCTGTGTCTGCCGGATCAGCGCGGGCGAAAATCTGTTCAGATTCTGCGCCGTGCAATTTCCGGCAAGCTCCGCGTCGGGGGAAAGTTTTATGGAAATGTCCCAGCCATGCGCGGCGGGCGAGGTGAATGTGTGATGTGAATCAACGTTGAATTGCAGCCTGTCCTGACCTAACCACTGGTACAGCATGGCTGCCATTGGATCGAGCAGGTCAATGTCCCCGGTGTGGATTGAAAAATTTCCCGAGGCGGGAAAGGGCGTATAGGCGCCGTCGGGGTTGCTGTTTATTTCAGCGATGGTCATCAGATCAGTCTTGTCCCGGCGCAGGCTCAGACCACGCAGGCTTAGCGCATCATAGGTGCTGGCGTTCAGAAGCGCATTCAGCAGCGCGTCCTCACCGCGTGTGGATTGGGTATAGATATTCGCCCGCACGAACGCCCGGGTCAGCGATTGCGAATCTATATTCTTCAGGCTGGCATTGGCAATGCGGATCGCATAGGTGCTGCCGGCCGCAAAGGTGCTGAGTTCAATTTGCGACGCGGCGATGGCGGCGATGCGCGGGCCGTCAATGCCCGACGCCGTGACGTTGGCGATATGAATGCCGCCCGGCTTGAGCTCCTGCCCATCCGAGGCGGCGTCTATGCGGATGTTTTCGGCACTGAGCCGGGCGGCGCGAAACAGGCCGGAGGGCAGCGGCTGCAACCCCTGCACATTCAGCAGGCCGATATGCTCGATGATTTCCTCGCCGCCCGCTGTTTCAGCATGGGCCACGATGTCCCGCAGGATTACCGCGCCGTCCTTTGACTCCAATGCGGCAAAGCTGATCTTCGATCCCGGCGGCGCGAGTGTGGCCAGGAAGAGTTTCGCCTGCTCTTGCAGGTCTTCACCGGCCAGAGCCGGCACATTCGCCATCACGCTGACGATGAGCAGGTAGGCATAAATAGACAATCGCATGATTTTTACCTTTTTTCGGAAAGCGCCGGAGCCATGCGCCATAAACGGTAATTATGGCTGAAATAAATCCCCGCTTTGCGCGTGGGCGTTTCTTATGTAGTTTAACAGTAAGCAAAACAAAACACATGAGGGTGGATATGCGGCAGGCGAGGAAATGGGCCATTGGCCTTGCGGGTGTCTTATTTGCATTAGGTCTGGCGTCAGGCGCCCGGGCGGCGGCCACGGCGGGCCTGACGCCATCGATACTGGAATCACCTAGTGTGGTGGTCAGCCCCGCCAAGGAACCCGTGGGCGCGAAAGCGGGCGTGACCGGCGAAATGTTGAAGGCCGGAACGACAGACACTTCCAAATGGCTGATGTATGGCGGCGACTATTCAAATTTCCGATTCAGCCCGATCAAGAGCATCACCCCGGAAAACGCAAAGAATCTGAAGGCGGCCTGGTCGTTTCCCACCGGCACTTTAGGCCAGTTTGAAACCTCGCCGGTCATATATGGCGGCGTCATGTATGTGACCACCTCGAACAGCCGCGTAATGGCGCTGGACGCGAAGACCGGTAAACTTCTGTGGCGCTATGATTACACACTGCCGGCTGATTTGCGGGTGTGCTGCGGGCCGGTAAACCGGGGCGTGGCGATTTCCGGCGATGTGGTGTTATGGGTGACGCTGGACGCGCATATGCTGGCGCTCGACCGCCGCACCGGCAATGTGAAATGGAATATTGAGATTGCCCCGTTTGCGGATGGGTTCGCGGCCACCTCTGCGCCACTGGTCATTGGCGACAAGGCCATCACCGGTATTGCAGGCGGCGAGTATGGCGTGCGCGGTTTCTTCGATGCCTATGATATCGCCACCGGCAAACGCCTGTGGCGTCATTATACGGTTCCGGCTGCTGGCGAGCCTGGCGCTGAAACCTGGGCCAGCGATTCCTACAAAACCGGCGGTTCGCCGACCTGGACCACGGGGGCCTATGACCCGGAAACCGACACCCTGTACTGGACCACCGGCAATCCGTCGCCCGACTGGAACGGCGATCTGCGCATGGGCGACAATCTCTATTCCAATTCGATTCTGGCGGTGGACCCCAATACCGGAATCCGCAAATGGCATTTTCAGTTTACCCCGCATGATGTGTGGGACTATGACGGAAACAGCCACATATTTCTTGTAGATACGGAAATTGGCGGCAAACCTGTAAAGGCTGTTCTGCAACCCAACCGTAACGGCTTTTTCTACGCGCTGGACCGCACGAACGGTAAATTCCTGTACGCCAAACAGTATGCAGAGGAACTTAACTGGGCCAAGGGCGTGGATGAAAACGGCCGCCCGATTGTTGACCCGGCCGCCGAACCCCAGGATAAGCCCACGATGCGGGTGTGCCCGGGTAATATGGGCGGCCTCAACGGGGCCTGGACGGCAAGCTACAGCCCTCTGACCAAACTGGCCTATGTGCCCTCCATCGAAGGCTGTCAGCATTACGCCAAGGGCATCGTCGTCACGGTGAAGGGCATTCCCATGCTGGGCGGCATGCCTGATCCGATAGACGTAACGGAAGGCAAGGATCATGGCGTTCTGTCCGCCGTTGATGTCGCCACGGGCGAGGTAAAATGGCGTTACCAGGATCCCGATCCGATGATGGGCGGGGCACTTAGCACCGCGGGCGGCGTTGTTTTCACGTCCACGCAGGACGGACATGCGCTGGCGCTGGACGCCACAACCGGCAAGGAACTGTGGCGTTTCCGGATGGGCGGTTCCGGCCGTGGCCAGCCAGTGGCCTATGAAATAGATGGCAAGACCTATGTCGCTGTTCCCTCCGGCGGCTGGGTGGCCATCACGGCGTTGAGCGGTGGGCCTGTGAATATCCCTGAAGGCGGCCAGCTATTTGTCTTCACGATCGACAAATGACCAGGGCGAGTCTGGCCGGCCTTGTGATATTGGCTGGTCTGGGTTTGACGGCTGGTGCGCATGCGCAGGAAAAAATCCTGCGTGTGTGTTTTGGTGAATATGACGCGCCGCGTGCCGACAAGGCCAGTGGCATGGGGTTCGATCTGGATGTCATGAGCGCTGTGGCGGAGCGCACGGGCCGCATCCTGCAATCGGTATGGGTGGAGCAGGAAGCCAAAATGACCGAAGCGGAAAATGGCGATCTGCCGCTGCCTGCCTTAGCAAAAGGCCGCTGTGACGCCGTGGCCTCAGTGCCGGGCAAGGATGCGCTGCGGAGCGCGCGCGTTGAGCTGTCGCTCAGTCAACCCTATTACGGCGCCGGGTTCGAGTTCGTGTCGGCGCCGGGCGGACCCAAGGATTATTCTGAACTCAAGGACAAGACCATTGTGGTGCAGTTCATGACGGTTGGGCATCTGGCCGCTACCGCCGCGGGCTATCACTGGATAGGCGTAACCTCGCCCGAAGAACAGATGGCGGCACTCCGTTTGGGCAAGGCGGACGTAGCGCTTATATGGGGGCCGGCGCTGGGGCCACTGAACGCTTCACCTCAGCCCAATACTTTGCCTTCACAAGTCCTGCGCTGGAACGAGCATGTGGCTACCCGTGCCTCTGATAGGGAACTGACCGGCGCGATAGACGCCGCCCTGCAGGCGATGCTGGCCTCGGGCGAGATCGTTAAATTGATGCAGGCGCATCATATGCCGCCACGTGCGCCATTTGACAGCGTGTTCAATCAGGGCGCGCTCATTAAACTGCAATTGCACAGGTAAATCATGCAACGGCTGAAATTTTTGGGGCTGGCACTGGTGTGCGCGCTGTTCTTAAGCGCCTGCGGCGAAAAGAAGCTGGAGGCGCGGGTCCCTGACCCGGCGGTCATCGCGCGGGGTCAGGCGCTGTTCACGGGCACCTGCGGGGCCTATTGCCACAAGCAAACCCCCAGCAATACGGACGCGCTGTTCCTGTTTGATTGCGAATGGAAACATGGCTCAACAGATGACGATATCTTCAAGGTCATCAACGGCGGCGTTGAGGGCACCCGCATGGTGGCGTTTGGTGGAGCATTCCCCGAAGGCGACAAGGACGCGCGCGCCCTGATCGCTTATTTACGCTCTGCCTCGCAATGCAAGAAATGATAGTGTAAGGGTTTTATCAGCCATTCGTTCGCATTCAGCCGGGAACCGTCATGAAATTGCCAGCAGATTTTTATCGCGCGCTCGCCGTCGGCGCGCCCATGCCGCTGCGGTCGCTGCCCGTCAAGCCCGAGCGCGTGATCCATTTTTTCCCGCCCCACAATGAGAAAATGCGCGCCAAGGTGCCAGAGCTGATCACGCAGGCGGATGTGGTTCTCGGCAATCTGGAAGACGCCATTCCCATCGACGCCAAGGAGGCGGCGCGCGCCGGTTTTATCGAAGTGGCGCGCAAGCTGGATTTTGGCAATACCGGGCTGTGGACGCGCATCAACTGCCTGAACAGCCCCTGGGTGCTGGACGATCTGACCCAGATTGTGGCGGCGGTGGGCAACAAGTTGGATGTGGTGATGCTGCCCAAGGCGGAAGGCCCCTGGGATATTCATTATCTGGACCAGATTCTGGCTCAGCTCGAGGCCAAACATCAGGTGCGCAAGCCCATCCTGATCCACGCCATTCTGGAAACCGCGCAGGGTGTCAATAATGTGCAGGCCATCGCCACCGCCAGTCCGCGCATGCATGGCATGTGTCTGGGACCCGCCGATCTGGCGGCCTCGCGCGGCATGAAAACCACCCGCGTGGGCGGCGGTCATCCGAATTATGGCGTTCTGGCGGACGCCGTTGCGGGCGGCGCCAATCGCACTTTGTTCCAACAGGACTTGTGGCATTACACCCTGGCCAAGATGGTGGACGCCTGTCAGGCGGCGGGTATCAAGGCATTCTATGGTCCGTTCGGCGATTTTTCCGACCCCGACGCCTGCGAGGCGCAGTTCCGTAACGCTTTCCTGATGGGCTGTGTCGGCGCCTGGTCGCTGCATCCCAGCCAGATCGAAATCGCCAAACGGGTATTCAGTCCGGAAATAGACGAAGTTCTGTTTGCCAAACGCATTCTTGAAGCCATGCCAGATGGGGCGGGGGCGGTTTTGCTGGATGGCAAGATGCAGGACGACGCCACCTGGAAGCAGGCTAAAGTCATGGTCGATCTGGCCCGGCTGGTCTCGGAAAAAGACCCTGAACTAAAGGCGCGCTACGGGTTTTAATGTTCCACTTCACATGTGGTTTGTGGATAGCCGTGTAAGCACCCGGATTCGCTGGTACTTGCGTGAATCGCCGGCAATCCCTATGGTGCTGCGTTTAGCATTTGTTCCATTCGCCTCGGGTGTGTGATGTTCAACCCTGTTCTGGACGGCCTGCCGGAAAACGCCTTTCCGCGGCTCGCAAACCTCATCGCCGGCATACAACCGGGCGGGAATGCGCCGCCTATTCTTATGTCACTGGGCGAACCACAGCATCCCGTGCCCGATTTTATCGGCCCTATTCTGGCGTCGCATGTTGCGGAATATGGCAAATATCCCCCCATTCAGGGCACGGATGCGTTTCGCGAGGCGGTGGCAGGATGGCTGAACCGCCGATTTGAGCTGACCCGTCATCCGGTGCGGAGCGAAGGCCATATTTTACCCCTGAACGGCACGCGTGAAGGTCTGTTCAGTGCCGCCTTTCTGGTGACCCCGCCCAAGAAGGACGGGCGGCAGCCGGCCGTGCTGATGCCCAATCCATTCTATCAATGTTATGCGGGGGCCGCGCTGGCGGCAGGGGCGGAGCCCACTTATCTGGATGCGACGCGCGGCGCCGGGTTTTTGCCGGATATTCAGGCACTCAGTCCCGATCTGCTTTCGCGCACGTCGCTGTTTTATATGTGTTCGCCCGCCAACCCGCAGGGTTCGGTCGCGTCTATTGACTATCTGAAGCAGCTTGTACAACTGGCGCGCCAATATGATTTCGTATTGGCGCTGGATGAATGTTATAGCGAAATCTATACCCGGTCTCCGCCGCCTGGCGGTCTGCGGGCGGCCAGCGATCTGGCGGACGCGGACGCGATTGAGCCATTCGCCAATGTGCTGGTGTTTCATTCCCTGTCCAAGCGCTCCAATCTGCCTGGCCTGCGTAGCGGTTTTGTGGCGGGCGATACGCGCCTGATCGCTCGGTTCAGAAATTTTCGCGCCTATGTCGGCCCCACCAATCCGCTGCCTGCGGATGCGGCCGCCACCGCCGCGTGGCGGGATGAGGCGCATGTTGAAGAAAACCGCAGGCTGTACCGGCAGAAATTTGACGCGGCGGATGAAATTCTGAATGGCTGTTTCGGCTATTTCCGGCCAGCCGGTGGTTTCTTCCTGTGGCTGGATGCAGGCGATGGAGAGGCTGCTGCACTTAAGCTGTGGCGGGAAGCTGGCGTCAAGGTTTTGCCGGGCAAATATCTGGCGCGGGGCGCGGTAGGCGATCCCTATATCCGTGTCGCCCTGGTCGGCCCGCTGGAAGAAACCATTGAAGGGCTGCGCCGCATCTGGCGCACGCTGGGGTCAGGATAAAAGTGAGGCAGGAAGCATGAGCCGTATGCAGGGGATGAGTATGGTGCCACCACGCGCCTTGATGCCGGATGGGATGAAACATTTCCTGCGCGATAATGTGATCCGGTTTGGCGGCGCGCTGGTGCTGGCAATGGCGGGTTATATGGCGCTTGCATTGATCAGCCATTCCAGCGCGGACCCAAGCTGGAATAATGTGGCCACCGGGCCAGTTGTTAATCGCGCCGGCCTGGCCGGCGCCTATATTTCGGATTTTCTGTGGCAGTGGCTGGGTATCCTCAGCATTCTGCCGCCAGCCTGTCTGTCTGTCTGGGGCCTGCGGATCGTCTGGGAATTACGGTTGCCTTTGTGGCGCTGGCGGCCGCTGGGCCTTTTGTGGGGCCTGCCGTTCGCGGCTTTGGCGCTAGGCGGGATCACGCCGCCCGCGCTCTGGACCTTACGGGTGGGGCCTGGCGGCGCGCTGGGCGATGGTTTGCTGGGGCTGGCGCTCAAACTCACCGCCGGGATTCCGCTTAGTATGGCGGGATGGGAAATCATGCCCAGCCTGATCATTGGCGTTCTGGCGGCCCTGATCGCCATACCTGCACTGTTGTTTGCATTGGCGATCACCCCCGGGCAGTGGCGCGGCTTTGCAGAACATCTTTCCTTGCTGATCGCTGCTACAGGCCGGGTCTTTAGAATGGCCGGCCGGGGATTTCAGAAACTTGGCTGGCGAAGAGACACCCGATCAAATGCGCGGCGCAGTATGGATCTGGATCGGGCGCCGCCCTTGCGGCGCGGCCCGGCTGGGCCAGGGGCGCATGAGACGGATATGTCTTTTGGTCTGCAGGCCGCCAGAAAACCACGCGCGCGTGTTGCCCGTGATGACAGGATCACGGAACGGAAAAGCAGGCGCGCTGCCGCCGCCGATCAGGAGGCGCTCGATCTTGGCCGTGTGGGGGAATATCAATTACCGCCGCTTTCGCTTTTGCGCTCGCCGCCCGCCGCCAAGACACGTAGCGGGGAACTGCCTGATCAGACCGAAAGTGATGAATCGCTTGAACAGAATGCCCGCATGCTGGAAACCGTGTTGCAGGATTTTGGCATCCGCGGCGAGATATTGAATGTGCGGCCGGGACCGGTTGTGACCCTGTATGAGCTGGAACCCGCACCTGGCATCAAGTCGGCGCGGGTGATCGGCCTGGCGGACGACATTGCGCGGTCCATGAGCGCGATTTCGGCGCGTGTTGCGGTCATTCCCGGACGCAACGCCATCGGGATCGAGCTGCCAAATTCACGGCGCGAAACCGTCTATCTGCGCACCCTGCTGTCATCTCGTGCCTATGAAGGCACGTCCGCGCGGCTCACCCTGGCACTGGGTAAAACCATTGGCGGTGAACCCGTGGTGGCCGATCTGGCGGCCATGCCGCACCTGCTGATTGCCGGAACGACCGGATCGGGCAAGTCCGTCGGCATCAACACGATGATCCTGTCGCTGCTGTACCGGTTGCCGCCCGATCAATGCAAATTCATCATGATCGATCCCAAGATGCTGGAATTGTCGATGTATGACGGCATTCCGCATCTGCTGAGCCCCGTGGTCACGGAACCTGGCAAGGCGGTGGTGGCGCTGAAGTGGGCGGTGCGTGAAATGGAAGACCGCTACCGGAAAATGTCAAAGCTCGGGGTGCGGTCGATCGCTGCCTATAATCAGCGTGTAGGGCAGGCGGAAGAGCAGGGCGAAGTTCTGAAGCGCACGGTTCAGACAGGATTTGATCCAGGCAGCGGGCAGCCCATTTTTGAAGAACAGGAAATGGATCTCGCGGCACTTCCCTTCATCGTCGTCATCGTCGATGAAATGGCGGATTTAATGATGGTTGCCGGCAAGGACATAGAAGGGGCCGTGCAGCGGCTGGCCCAGATGGCGCGCGCCGCTGGTATACATTTGATCATGGCGACGCAACGCCCCAGTGTTGACGTCATTACCGGCACCATCAAGGCGAACTTTCCGACCCGCATCAGTTTTCAGGTTACCTCGAAAATTGACAGCCGCACAATTTTGGGTGAGCAGGGGGCGGAACAGTTGCTGGGACAGGGCGACATGCTGTTCATGGCGGGCGGGGGCCGTGTCACGCGCGTGCATGGGCCCTATGTCGGCGACGACGAGGTCGAACGGGTCGTCAGCTTCCTGAAATCACAGGGCCGTCCGGAATATCTCGATGCGGTAACCGCCGATGAGGAAGACCCGGAAATCACCGAGGATATGATGGGCATGGCGGGGGATGGCGATGCGGCGCTGTATGATCAGGCGGTCGCCATGGTCTCCCGCCAGGGGCGGGCCTCGACCAGCCTGGTGCAGCGCCATTTGCGTATCGGATATAACCGCGCTGCGAGAATCATAGAAGAACTGGAAGCCCAGGGCGTGGTCAGCGCGCCAAACCATTCCGGCAAACGCGAGGTTCTTATCGGCGAGCGGTAAACACCCCGGCTGCACTGTGACCCGGCGTGGTTGTCCGGGGTCATTTAACCTGGAAGCTATTCCTCAGTGAGCGGGCCGACCAGGCGGCGGGTCAGCGCCTCTACCTCCGCTACGAGGCGTTTGCCTTCGGGATGCTCCGGGTCCTTCATCTTAAGTGAGTTCACCAGCGCGATGGAATCGATGTGCACCTTGACGGCAGTCTGTATAGGCGCGCCAAAGTCAGAGGCCTGTTTGAGCAAATGATATAATGACGCGGAAATCCGGCTGAGCAGCGGATAGCCAAACGAGCCGCCCTGCCCCTTGAAGTCATGAGCGGCGAACTTGATGTCTTCCACCGCCTCGCTCGCTTCCTCTGAGGTGCCGGCGGAGGAAAGGGCCTTGGCCATGACGCGCATGCGTTCAATTTCTTCCTGAACGTATTGCGGAAACTCCTCCGAGATATTTTCCACGATGGCTTTCGCGCGTTCAAGAATCTCCTTTGGCACCTTGGTGGCTTTGGTTATGCCGGCCTTGGCGGCGAGATTGTTCAGCGGTTCAATTTCTTCATAGGTGTGTTTACCGTCTTCCGAGGTGCGGTACATGACCCGGTAGGATTCGTCATTCGCTGTTTTTGATGATTCTGCTCATGCATTTACCCGTTTTTTCTTGTCGCCGCCCCGCCGGGCCGCACGCGTCAATCCATTGTCAACACGAAAGCGCCGGTCCGGCCCCGCATAGGTTTTGGCCTTGATGAATTTACGGCTGTCCCTCAGGACAAACATCAGCTTGTTGATGAAATTGTGAACGCTCATGGGTTTGGCGACGAACGCGCTCACACCCGCATCCCGCGCCGCCGGGGTGATGGCCCTGGTCGAATCCCCCGTGATCATGACCACGGGCGTGAAGGGATTTGGGCTTTCCGGCGACTGGCGCAGCCAGTGCAAAAACTCTATTCCGGTGACGGGCTTCATATACTGATCGACGATGATAATATCGACGCCTTGCATCTTGATCATTTCCATGGCCTTAGAACCATCGGCCACCTCATAAATCGAACTGATTCCCATCGTCTTGAGGATGTCACGCAGCAGAATACGCGTCTGGCGGCTGTCATCGACAACCAGGATGCGGAGTTTGGAAAGATCAAACGCCATCAAATATTTGCCATTGCCTGGTGCACAACAAGGATGAAACGCATGCTGCGTTTCGCGGAAGACTGCAGGTCTGCCATATCAGCGAACATTTTATTGAACATCGGTTAATGTTTGCTAAAGGCGCCAGGAATGTTCCTGACACCGGTGGCCCTTCGCACGCACAAAAAAACGGCCCCGTGAAGGGGCCGTCTGAATTGCGGTAATCGGGGGACCGTCCCCCCCGGAGGGGATGGTTAATTAATGGTGATGGCCTGCGTGCGGGTCAGCCTTGGCGTCCGGCGCCGGGCAATCCGCTATCATGACCTCGGTCGTCACCAGCAAACCGGCAACGGAGGCCGCGTCCCGCAGCGCCGCGCGCACCACCTTAGTCGGATCCACAATGCCGGCCGCGATCATGTCGACATATTTTTCCGTCAGGACGTCAAAACCGATATTGAAGTTTTTCTCGTCCATCAGACGGCCTGCTACAACAGATCCTTCTACGCCCGCATTTTCGGCGATCTGGCGCAGCGGGGCCTGTATCGCGCGGCGCACAATCTGAATGCCCAGGGTCTGGTCGTTGTTCCCGCCTTCCAGTTTGGCCAGCACCTTGGAGGCATGCATCAGCGCCGTGCCGCCGCCCGGCAGGATGCCTTCTTCCACGGCTGCGCGGGTGGCATGCAGGGCATCGTCCACACGGTCCTTGCGCTCTTTCACTTCAACCTCGGTCATGCCGCCCACGCGGATAACCGCGACGCCGCCCGCCAGTTTGGCCAGCCGTTCCTGCAGCTTCTCCTTGTCATAATCCGATGTGGTTTCTTCGATCTGGGCGCGGATCTGGTTGCAGCGGCCTACAATATCCTGCTTCTTGCCGGCCCCGTCCACAATGGTGGTTTCTTCCTTGGAAATATCCACCCGCTTGGCGCGGCCCAGCATCTGGGTTGTCACGCTCTCAAGTTTGATCCCGAGATCTTCCGAGATTACGGTACCGCCCGTAACAATGGCGATATCTTCCAGCATGGCTTTTCTGCGATCCCCAAAGCCGGGGGCCTTGACCGCAGCGATCTTCAGTCCGCCACGCAACTTGTTCACCACCAGGGTTGCCAACGCTTCACCTTCCACATCCTCGGCAATGATCAGCAGCGGCTTGCCGGTTTTCACGACCGCCTCCAGAAGTGGAATCATCGCCTGCAGATTGGAAAGTTTAGCTTCATGCAGGAGGATCATCGGGTCATCAAGCTGCACTGTCATCTTGTCGGCGTTGGTGATGAAATAAGGGGATAGATAGCCCCTGTCGAACAGCATGCCTTCCACGACATCCAGTTCGGTTTCGGTGCCTTTGGCTTCCTCTACCGTGATGACGCCTTCCTTGCCGACCTTGGCCATCGCTTCGGCAATCATCTTTCCGATCGAAGCTTCGCCATTGGCGGAAATGGTGCCCACCTGCGCGATTTCCGCAGACGACTTGATTGTCTTGGATTCGCTTATCAGTTTTTTGATGACTTTCTCGACGGCGATGTCGATCCCCCGCTTCAGATCCATCGGGTTCATGCCGGCCGCAACCGACTTTACGCCTTCACGCACGATGGCCTGGGCCAGAATGGTAGCGGTGGTGGTGCCGTCGCCCGCTTCGTCATTGGTGCGCGAAGCCACTTCGCGGACCATTTGTGCGCCCATATTTTCGAACTTGTCTTCCAGATCGATTTCCTTGGCCACGGTAACGCCGTCCTTGGTGATGCGCGGCGCGCCATAACTTTTGTCCAGGACTACATTACGGCCTTTTGGTCCCAGGGTGACCTTCACTGCATCAGCCAGAATATCAACGCCGGCCAGCATTCTGTCCCGCGCGTCGGTGGAAAATCTTACATCTTTGGCAGCCATGATCTTTGACCTCTTTTCATATAATTGCAGGGCTTCGCCCGGGTTGAATAGGCGGGATCAGTTGATCACGCCCAGAATGTCGCTTTCCTTGAGGATAACCAGCTCCTCGCCACTGATTTTCACTTCCGTTCCGGAATATTTTCCGAACAGGACGCGGTCGCCTTTCTTCACGCTGACCGGGATAATCTCGCCTTTTTCAGTGCGCGCGCCAGCGCCGACGGCGATAACTTCACCTTCCTGCGGCTTTTCTTTGGCGGTGTCCGGAATAATTAGACCGCCAGCCGTTTTCTCATCCGCCTCAACGCGCCGCGCCAGCACCCGATCATGCAACGGCCGAAATGTCATAGAGCAACTCCCTCAAGTTGTTGGCCCCACACTGAATGTGCGCCAATTCGGTTCTCTGAATATAGTTGGAGGGCCTCTTTAGCACTCAGGACAAGTGAGTGCTAAGGCCCGGTGGTGATGTAGGCCATTGCGCCCGGGCTTTCAAGAGAAAAGTGAGGGTGAACACAGGGGACGCAACAGGGCGGGACCAGGAATACTCTCCCAACACATTGATAAGTCTATATTATACGTACATCAGGGCTCGCCGGCGCCAGTTATGGCGCGGGCGAATGAATCTGGGTCAAAGGGACGCAGATCCTGAAGGCCCTCACCGATCCCGATCGCATGCACCGGCAGGCCAAATTTGCGGGCGGCCGCCACCAGTATGCCGCCGCGCGCGGTGCCATCAAGTTTCGTCATGACCAAACCGCTGACTTTGGCCGCCTCGCTAAACGCCTCTATCTGGGAAAGGACATTTTGACCAGTGGTCGCGTCCAGCACCAGCAACACTGCATGCGGCGCTGTGCTGTCCAGTTTGGCGATCACCCGGTTGATCTTGCGCAATTCCTCCATCAGTCCGGCCTTGTTCTGCAACCGGCCTGCGGTATCGATCAGCAGCACATCAGCGCCTGCGGTGCGCGCCTCAGTCAATGCCGTATAGACTAATCCTGACGCATCGCTTCCCTGAGTGCCGGCGATGACGGGCGCACCGGCGCGCTCGCCCCAGATTTGCAACTGTTCAATAGCGGCGGCGCGAAACGTATCGCCCGCGGCGAGCATCACTTTGTAGCCTTCATCGCCCAGCCAATAGGCCAGCTTGCCGATGGTGGTCGTCTTGCCGGTTCCATTCACCCCGGTGACCAGAACGACGAAGGGTTTCCGGGTGCGGTCAATCTCCAGCGGCCGCGCGTAGGGGCGCAGAATATCGGCAATGCGTCGGGCCAGAAAATCGCGGACTTCGGCGGCTGAAATATCACGGTCAAGCCGTTCCCGGCCAAGCTGGGCGCTGATTTCCATTGCAACATCGGCACCCAGATCGGACTGGATGAGTAAATCCTCTAGTTCCTCCAGAGTGGCCGAAACCAGCTTGGCTTTTGTAAATATTCCGGCGACACCATCCGTAAGTGCGCTGGCCGAACGGCTCATCCCCTGCCTTAACCGGGCGAGCCAGCCCTTATTGTCTGTCTGGGGGGCTTGTAGCGGCTCTGATCCGACCACCGCAGACGGTTGTGCGGCCGCCTCTGCATCTTTCTTCCGGCTCCAGGGCAGGCGCATCAGCAGGACACTCTCGCGCCTGTCAGCCGCCTGCCTGCAATGCCGGTCACTTTCACCGTCGCCAGGCCGCCAGAAGGACAGGGCTGATCCAGTTCAACTTCGGTGTAACACTCGGTCCGTCCGCAGGTGTCCGTTTCCATCAGGATTATCTGGCTGGCGCCGATCAGGCGTTGCAGATGCCGTTGCACGGCCTGATCACCGGCAAGACGTAATCTGGCGGCCCGCGCCTTGCGTACCGCGCCAGGGACCTGCGGCATGCGTGCGGCAGGCGTTCCCGCACGGGCGGAGTAGGGAAATACATGCAGATAGGTCAGATCGCAGTCCTCGATCAGGCGCAGGCTATTCTCAAACATCGCCTCGCTCTCGGTCGGAAAGCCCGCGATCAGATCCGCCCCCAGCACCATATCAGGACGCATATTTCGCAGACGCTCGGCTAGGGCGATGGCGTCCTGGCGTGAATGGCGGCGCTTCATGCGTTTCAGAATCATGTCGTCGCCGGACTGAAGCGAAAGATGCAGATGCGGCATCAGGCGCTTTTCTTCGCCGATCGCCCGAAACAGGGCCTCATCCAGCTCAATAACGTCCAGCGACGAAAGCCGTAACCGCACAAGTTCTGGCACATGTTTCAGAATTTGTGACACGAGGCTGCCGAGACTGGCGCGCCCGGGCAGATCTGCGCCATAGGAAGTGATGTCGACACCCGTTAATACAACCTCAAGATACCCATTGGCGGTCAGACGCCGGATTTGCGCCACCACCTCGCCTGCCGGTACGCTGCGTGAATTACCGCGGCCAAAAGGGATGATGCAGAAACTGCACCGGTGATCACAGCCGTTCTGGATTTGCACAAAGGCGCGAGCCCTTCCTTCCAGCCCCTCGATCAGATGCCCAGCCGTTTCCCGCACCGACATGATATCGTTGACGCGCACGCGTTCGCCGTCAGCCGCGCCAAAGTCATTGCGCAGGCCGTGTGTGGCGTAGCTGGCCGATTGAAGCTTTTCGATATTGCCCAGCACCACATCTACTTCTGGCATGTCCGCAAACCGTTGCGGTTCAATCTGTGCGGCGCACCCGGTGACAATGATGCGCGCGCCTGGCTGCTCACGGCGCGCCTTGCGCACGGCTTGCCGGGCCTGCCGGGTGGCTTCTGCCGTGACCGCGCAGCTATTGATGATGATGGCGTTCTCTAGCCCCGCCTCCATCGCGCGCACGCGCATCAGTTCGGCCTCATACTGATTGAGGCGGCAGCCGAAATTAATGACCTGTGTGCCGCTCATGATGGGGCCAGCAATTCAGCATCCAGCGTTCCCTGAAAGGAATGCGCGGCGGGACCGGTCATATAGATGTGATCGTCCGCCTCGCGCCAGTCGATTTCAAGTATTCCGCCATCCAGTTCCACCCGCGCCTTGCGGTCGGTAAGATTTTTACCCTTGCGGGCCCCGGCCGCCACGACCGCGCAGGCAGCCGTGCCGCAGGCCTGGGTGGCGCCCACGCCGCGTTCCCACACGCGCAGGCGGATGTCATTGCGGGCGCGGATTTGGGCAAAGCCCACATTGGTCCGTTCGGGAAACAGCATATGGTTTTCAACCAGAGGCCCGATGCGGGACGGATCGTGTGCGGCAATATCTGGCACAAAGAACACGCAGTGGGGATTGCCCACATTGACGACTGAAGGAAAGGCCAGAACCGGATTATCAATCGGTCCGATCTTGATATCAATGCCGCGCGTGTCCATCCGCTCCGCGAGAGGAATAGCCTCCCATTCAAATTTCGGCGCGCCCATATCGACCGTGATCAGCCCCCCTGCTGCAGCCCAGCATTGCAGCAGCCCGGCCCCGGTTTCAATCACCGTATGCCGTTGGCCGGATTCTTTCATCAGCAAACGCGCGACACAGCGGGTGGCGTTGCCGCAGGCGTCAACCTCGCTGCCATCGGCATTGTGAATGCCCATGAAGATGCCGGCGCGCGGATCGCGCGGCGGTTCCAGGGTGATCAGCATATCCGCCCCTACACCCCGATGCCGGTCCGTGATCCGCTGGACCCTGGACGAATCAAGGGCAAGTTGTTGCCGGCGCAGATCAATGATGACAAAATCATTGCCCAGCCCGTGCATCTTGAAGAAGGAAACGCCGCTCATGGAGCCTATATAGGGCTTTTACCTCCGCCAAATCCAGCCCGTACCGCTTGTCAGCCAAGGCTTCGCCAGATTACCCATTTCCCGCACGAAACCGCCTTTTTACTTGTGCCGAATGAGGTTATTGAAAAATTTAAGAAAGATCACATTTTAAATAAAAAGGCATCTACATACTGTTTTGTTAGTAATTAAATCTCTTTTTGACTATAGTTTTGTGAAATTGAGAGACCCAACAAAAATATGTCGGGAGAGCCCCATGAAACGCTTCATTCACTTCGACGAACTGGCCCGCGACAGCCGCTTTGTGCGTCAGGATAGCGCCGCCAACAACCTGCTGGCCATGCTTCCGGACGATGTGGACACGGTGGTGGACGTGATCGAGAAATTTGATCCAATTATCGAGGCATCCGTTCGCGGCACGGCGGCCGAACCTTTATATGAGGAGTATGGCCCGGCTTTTCAGCTGGTTGTGATCAACGAACCGATCCTGGCCGGGGACCCCAAACTGACGGAACGGCTGCAGATGCGGGTGCATGGCATTCTGGTGGGTGAAATGCAGGCCCTTGAAGGCGCGGCGCGGTCGTTGTGGGATTTTCCCGATGCGCCCTGGGAATTCAAGATGAACATGGCGCGGCAGGCATGGGATGAAGCCCGTCACGTGCAGATACAGGAAAAACTGCTGCAGCATGTGGGCGGCGAAATAGGCATGTATCCTGAAAGCACGTTTCTGTTTGAAGCCGCCTGCTCGGAAGACCCGGCCATGCGGGTGGCGGGCGTCAATCGCGGGCTTGAGGGGCTGGCCTGTGACGTGTTCCGTGACATGATGCGGTATGGTGTGGCAGCCAGGGACGAGACCATGACGCAGGCGATGGATTTCGTTCTGGCTGATGAAATCACCCATGTGCGGTTTGGCAGTGAATGGGTCAAGGAATTTACCCGCAACGATCCGGAACATTTCGCGCGGACGCAGGATTTCCGCCGCGAGGTCGACCGGCGCTTCAGCCTTGGCGGCGCGCGCAGCGCGAGCCCGGATGCGGCCATCCAGATTGCCGTGCAGGACCGTCTGGACGCAGGCTTCACTAAGGAAGAGATTGATGAAATCGCCACGCTGAGCGCGGGCGGCCCCAGCAAGGACACGCTGCAAAAGGCGCTGGTCATTTTGCGCGAACGCCATGAGGCGCGCAAGGCGCAGGCCTCAGCAGGGCAGAGTGGGGCGGAGTAGGAGAGCAAGGAGAATCTGAATGACCGAAACACGCCTCTATCCCGGCTCCGGAAAGGGTGAACGCACCAGCTTTGCGCCCTATTCCGCGTTTGATATCCCGGCCGATCTGCGCCGGCTGCATGGCCGCTTTGACGTGGAGGCCGTCGCCTTGCGGGTGCGCAACTGGCGTTACGCCGAAGAGTGGACGATGATGATCCTGGGCGGCTGGGTAGCGACCGTTCCGGAATTGCCGGTCAAGACAGGTCTGGGAAAAATCATCTGGGATGGCGCCGTGGCGGCGGACACGCTTGGCAAACGGCTGCCGGAATTACGCTGTGGCACCCGGGTGGGCCAGCAGGGTTCGCAGCCCGCCAATCAGGGCTTTGCCAGTTTTATTCAGGAAATTTCGGCCCCCGAGCGCCCGGATCAGACCATTGAAAAGCTTACGGGCGTATTTGATGTGCTGAAGCCGCACCTGATCCGGGTCTATGAAAAGTTCAATTCCGAGACCGATCAGATTTGTGACGCCCCGACCATCGAGCTGCTGGAGGATATTGTCCGCAAGACCCGCAAGCATGTTGCCTGGGGCCACACCATCCTGAGCGAATTATGCAAGTCCAATGCGGAAAGGGACCGCCGCGCCGCGCGCATTGCGCAACTGACGGCGCAGCTGGCGGGGTGTGGCGGCGTAACCGGCGAAGAGGCGATGGTTTCGCATTAAAGGATTTAGCCCGTCGTCGGATGGCAAAAAAAATAGGCCAGGATCGTGATGATCCTGGCCTATTTTTGTGACCGAGGAAGCGTGGCTCAGTTGTTCCGGTTTTTGAAGGCGAAATATTTTTCCATCTGCGCCTGTACCTCTTTGGTGTGCGCCACATATTGATAGAAGCCGCCATTATAGGTTCCGTCCTGGCGGCGGTTGAACTCACCCTCGAAATTGTAATAGCCGGGCGTGCAGTCCTTGTTGCGATCCGTCTTGCCGCGGAATTTGATCACTTCCTGCACCCACCACTCTTCCGCCTCCGGCGTGACCTCCAGCGTGGCGTAGCCATGTTCGCGGGTATAGTCGACACAGGCGGCAATATGTTCGCCCTGCGCATACAGCATATCGGTCAGGTTGAACTGGAAGGAGGCCTGATAGCCCGCCATGATGAACATATTGGGATAGCCGTGCGAGTGCACACCGAACATGGTGCGGATGCCATCCTTGTACTTATCATTTATCTCAAGTCCGTTCTCGCCCACGATCTGATTATAGATGCCGGTTTTCTGCACATCGAAACCGGTGGCGTAGATCAGCACATCCACTTCGTAAACCTTGCCCTCGAACTCTGGTCCTTTTTCCGTGATCCGGTGGATGCCCTTGCCGTGCGTATCGATCAGATGCACGTTGGGCCGGTTGAAGGTCGCCAGATAGTCTTCGTGGAAGCAGGGCCGCTTGCACATCAGCATATACCAGGGTTTCAGCGCTTCCGCCGTTGCCGGGTCTTTTACCTCGTGCTCGATGCGCCGATGGATGCGCATCATGGCGTCGATGTTGGCATTCTCCTGCTTGCGGACCTTTTCCTCCTGGGAAATGGCGGCTCTTTTCACCTTCTGATCTTCTGTTTCATTGGTGGCCATCAGCGTCCGTTCACGGCGCTGCGCCTGCCAGCCGGGTTTCAGCTTGCGCGCCCAGTTGGGATCGGTCGGCCAGTCGCTGCGGAAATCGATGGAGGATGGCGTACGCTGGAAAACGTAGAGTTCTTTCACGGCGGCACCCAGTTTGGGAACGGCCTGTACGGCGGTTGCTCCCGTGCCGATGATGCCCACGACCTTGTCTTCCAGACCGGAAAGATCCTGATTGGTATAGGCGTAATCCCAGCGTGAAGAATGAAAGGAATGACCCTTAAAGTCTTCAATGCCGTCGATCTTCGCCAGCTTGGGCTTGGACATCGGGCCATTGGCGCAAACCACAAAACGTGTCTTCATGACGTCGCCGCGATCTGTTTTGATAGTCCATAATTGCTCGGTGTCACTCCAGACAGTGGAGATGACGGTGGTTTGAAACACGGCTAGTCCGTACAGATCATATTTTTCGGCAATCGCGCGGCAATGCGCGAAAATCTCGTCGCCCTTGGCGTAATGGTCTCTGGGCACATAGTTCATTTCGTCCAGCAGCGGCAGATAATCATACGACACCACGTCACAGGCGATGCCAGGATAGCGGTTCCAGTACCAGGTGCCGCCGACATCCGCGCCGCGTTCCACGATACGGATGCTGTCCACGCCATGTTCGCGCAGCTTGGCGGAAGCAAGCAGCGCCGAAAAGCCGCCACCGATGAACAGCACTTCTACGGTGTCGACCAGCGGGTCGCGCGCCTTGGGCGGAGGGGCATAGGTATCGACCTCATACCGGGCCAGATTACCCTCCAGTTCATAAATATATTCCCCGGTGCCGGAGGGTTTATATTTCACACGCAGATCGCGCTCCTCGGAGAATTTGCGCTTGATAGCCTCATAATATTCCTGCGGTTTTTCTGCCGTGGCCGGTGTTTTATAGAGTTGGCCGCGCGCGAGCTCAGCTATATCCGCCGTCTTATCCGTGGGTTTTTCCTGGGACTTCTCCATGCTCTCTCTCCAGTTTTAGTGTTTTAATACAGTCGTCGGGCGCGGCGCATCTCCAGTGCGTAAGGGGCCGCTGAATAATCTCTTACCATAGTTTATTGGAACCCGTTCACAAGCGCAAGTTCTGCGTGGAGGCCCCGGAAAATAAACCCATGCATGGCGGAGTGGTTACTCCGCCACCTTCGTCTTTGCGGCCTGTTCGGAGGCGTGCCGGTTGATCATTTCCTTGGCGGCCTTCATGGCGCCCCCCATCAACTCACGCCCGTCGCGCGTTACCCATTCGATGGATTCCTGGCGGTTCGCATTGGCCCTGCGGAAATGCGACGCAACATGGCGCTGCCACAGATCATAGGATTTTTTGGTGGCGTCAAAATCAGCCCAGTTATGCGCCATCTGCAGGAAGCAGCCAAACTCGCCGCCTTGCCCCTTTTGCAGCCGCTCGATCAGGGCAATGGCGTCATCGGGCGTTCCAATCACCGCCGCGCCGGTCCGGATCATTTCTTCGACCGGATCCTTGCCATTATCGGACTGTACGCCCAGCGGGTTGATGCGGCTGAAATAATCGCGCCATTTGTGAATGCCAAATTCGACATTTGCGCGCGCCTGAGCGCGGGTTTCTGCAATATGCACGGGGCCCACAAGACGCAACACTTCCGGGTTCATCGGCCGGCCGCGCAATTCCTGCGAAATGTCGTTGGCAACCTTCCAGTTGAAGGCCAGCACATCGAAACCACCGGCCTGGGTCGCGGCAAAACACAGCATGCCCAGATCATATTTGCCGGCCATGCGCCCGCCCGAAGGCGTGAAGGCGCTGGCCACCGCCATTTCCGGATAGGGCTTGGAATAGGGCAGCAAATGCACACGGGCATTGTTAAGCGTGTACCATTCAGTTTTTTCAGTGACCGTCTCGCCCCTGAACAGGCGCAAAATGACATCCAGCGCCTGCGCCATGCGGTCGCGCTGCGTGGAGGGATCAATGCCCAGCATATTGGCGTCGGACGGCAGCAGGCCCGGCCCCGCGCCGAACATGATGCGCCCCTTGGTCTGGTGATCAAGCTGAATGATCCGGTTGGCCACCATCAGCGGCTGATGATAGGGCAGCGACACGACACCGGTGCCCAGACGGATACGTTTCGTCCTTTCGGCGGCGGCGGCGATGAACAGTTCGGGCGAAGCGATGATCTCGAAGCCCGCCGAGTGATGCTCGCCTATCCAAGCTTCTTCATAGCCCAGTTCATCCAGCCATTCGACAAGTTGCAGATCGCGTTGCAACGCGAGCGTCGGGTCGGTGTCAACCGGATGAAACGGGGCTAGAAAAATTCCGTGGCGCAACTTGATCTGGCTCATGACAGGGCTCCCTGAATGGCGTGCCGGTTACCTTAGCCTGCCGGACGCCGCCGCGTCACCTAATTCATTATCTGCCGGCCGCCATTTGGGGCCAGCAGGCCTTGTTGCTGGTTGTTACTAATATTGGCGGCCTGCGCCTGATCATAAGGCCGGAAGTGTGGCGGAGTTTACTCCGCCACCTTCGTCCTGGCGGCCTGTTCCGCAGTATGTTTTTTGAACATTTCGGCGGCGGCGTTTCTGGCGCCCGAGGAAAGCCGGTCGCGATCGCTCTTAACCCAGTCAATCGAGTTTTCACGATTGACATTCGTCTTGCGGAAATACGGCGCGACGAAACGCTGGTACAGCTCATAGGATTTTTTGGTCTGGTCAAAATCCGCCCAGTTATGCCCCATTTGCAGGAAACAGCCAAATTCGCCCTGCTTTTTCTGCAACTTTTCGATCTGGGCAATCGCATCGGCGGGCGTTCCGATAACCGCGCCGCCAGCCTCAATCATGGCTTCTATCGGGTCAGTGGGCGTGCCCGGCGGGGGCGCGCCTTCCCGGCCCAGCAGATTGATGCGGTCAAAATAATCCATCCACTTGTAAATCCCGAATTGCACGTTCGCCATGGCCTTCTCGCGGGTTTCGGCGATGTGCATGGGCCCCACCAGGCGCAGCACTTCCGGGTTCATCGATTTGCCGCGTAATTCCCGTGAAATTTCATTGGCGACCTGCCAATTATAATCAAGTGCGTCCATGCCCTGCACCTCGGTTGCGGTGAGGCACAGCAGGCTGAGATCATATTTGCCCGCCAGGCGCCCGCCCGATGGCGTAACTGCGCTGGCCACCGCCACTTCCGGATAGGGCTTGGAATAAGGCAGCAAATGCACGCGGGCGTTATTCAGTGTGTACCAGTCGGTTTTCTCGGTGACCGTCTCACCTTTGAACAATCTCAGAATCACGTCCAGCGATTGCGCCATCCGGTCGCGCTGTGTTGAGGGGTCAATCCCCAGCATCGAGGCGTCCGACGGCAGTAAACCCATTCCTGCGCCGAACATTACGCGGCCCTTGGTCATGTGATCGAGTTGCAGAATGCGGTTCGCCACCATGAGCGGCTGGTGATACGGCAGTGAAATCACTCCGGTGCCCAGACGGATCTGTTTGGTGCGCTCCGCGATCGCGGCTATGAAAACTTCCGGTGAAGAAATAATTTCAAACCCGGCTGAGTGATGTTCGCCAAACCATGCCTCTTCATAGCCAAGTTTATCGAGCCATTCGATCAGCTCCATATCCTGATGCAAGGCGATCGTGGGATCCTCATCCACTGGATGAAACGGGGCTAAAAAGATTCCATGCCGTAATTTGATCTGGCTCATGACCTGTCTCCCTGAATGGTGTGCCCGATATACTAGCCTGCAGGACGCCGCCCAGTCACTTAATTCATTATCTGCCAGTCGCCGTCGGGAGTACGGCAGGCCGTGCCATAGGTCTGCTGCTGGCGGCCGCCTATGCTGGCCTGGGCCTGATATTCCCGGCAATACTGCCCATTATTGACCTGAAAGGTCCGGACAGGCGTCACCTGATAGGCGATCCCGTCGTCGGGGTTCCGCCACGCCACGGTCTGGTTGCTTGGCGTCACTTCAAACACATTTGCGGCTTGCTTCTGGTCATAGGGGCGGCCCAGATTGCCGCCGACGATGGCGCCAATCAGCGTTCCACCGATAATCGCAGCGGCGCGCCCACTGCCATCGCCTATCCGTGAACCGGCAATGCCGCCAATGGCGCCGCCAAACAGCGTGCCCAGTAAATTGCCGCTTTGATCACTGTAATAGGGGGCAGGCGGCAGCCTTCTGTATGTGCGGTAAGGGTCGTAACCATAACCGTATCGCGGCCCATAGCCGTAATCAGAGCCAAAGCCCTGGTTAATGACGACCTGAAAACGCGTATGGCCCCCATGCCCATGGCCATGAAAATGCTCCCGGTCCCCCCAGCCATGGTCCCAGCCGCCGAAATGGCGGGGACCATGACCGTTCCAGCCACCTCGGCGGCCCAGGCCATGATCGTCCCAGCCATCCCCCCAGGCCAAGGCGGGGGCCGCAGTTTGCGCGGTAAAAATGGCGGCAAAAGAAGTGACAATCATCAGCTTGCTCAGGCGCACGGCACACTCCGGACAGAACGGGATTGTTTCCAGATTATCAGATAGCGGCGCATTCGGGCCTTTTTATGACCAAAAGAAGGTATTGCGACTATTTTCCGGCTTTACGTGTATTGGGATAGGCAAAACATCATTACCACAGAGCAAACGCCGGAATCTCAGCCTGCCGCTACGGTCGGACGGGACGGGAAAAGCCTGATGCAGAAGTCCGATCAGCTTATCAAGCTGGTCCTTGTTCATGAACGCCATCCGCCAGCTATCTTCGAGAGTCCCGGTCGTCCAGTTTGGAAAAAGCTGATATATTTTCTGGATCTGCTGTTCGGCGTCGGCATGCGGCCCCTTGGCCGCCAGCGTTACCGCCAGTCCCGTGTTGGCGCCATTGTGACCGGGCATGAGTTTAACGGCCATGCGGGCGGCCTGTTCGGCCTTTTGCTCCTCATCCAGCAGCAGGTAACACCAGGTGTAAAAACTGTACACAAGACCGGTGTAGGGATCTTTCGGCGACAGGATCAGGCAAAGATCGAGTTGCGTAACACACGCCTCTGGCCGGCCGGCATATAACAGCGAGACGCCATAGGCCAGACGCGCCAGACTGCTGCCGGGATTAATCTCCAGGCTGCGCTCCAGATAATCCAGCGCCTACGAAATATTGCCTGCCGAGCGATAGGCCGCACCGCAGTAGCGCAAAACCAGCGCGTCATGCGGCGCGATGCTCAGCGCCTTGCTGGCGAGCGACATCGCCTCCTGCATGTCCTTGACGGTGTCCGTGCCTACCCCAAAAAGGTTCCGCTGGCTGACCAGAAAAGCGATCAGCCCCCAACTGGCGCCATAGCCCGGCTCAATTTCCGCCGCACGGCGGGCCAGCTTTTCAGCCTCCATCTGGGATTTCGCAGAGGGAGACAGATAATACATTGCGTCCGCCTGCATGCACAGCGCCCAGGCCTGTAGATCTTCGGGTCTCGATCGTTCAGCGCGCCGCGCCTCCGCCACCCCCAGATTGCAGCACAGGGCAGTCACCAGACCGTCGGTGACATGATCCATTACGTCATAGATTTCGGTCAGTTTGCGGTCGATCTTGTCGGCCCAGACATGGCTGCCATTTGCGGTTTCAATCAGCTGCACAGTAATACGAACGCGGTCCTCGATCGGACGGATGCTGCCCTCCAGCACGTAACGCACCCCAAGCTCCCTGCCGACCGTGCGGATGTCCGGCGATTGCCCCTTGTAGGCAAAGGTGGAATTGCGGGCGATCACCATCAACCGGCTGTCGTAGGACAGGCCGGTTATGATGTCCTCGGTCATCCCGTCCGCCAGATATTCCTGGCTTTTGTCCTCGGACATATTGA
This sequence comes from Alphaproteobacteria bacterium, assembly GCA_009693835.1. GTDB lineage: Bacteria > Pseudomonadota > Alphaproteobacteria > UBA11222 > UBA11222 > UBA11222. Next base: position 4,394 of record SHWM01000005.1, on the reverse strand, counting down.
CGAAGGGCAGCACGGCAATGGAGGGTTTGCCCGCATGGGCCTCCGCCTTATCCGTGACCGCATTTGCCCCGGGCGCATGGCCCGGGGGCCGCCCTGGACATCCTGCGGTTACGCAGACATATGTCACCGGCGATAAAGGCGACACCCAAGCCCACCGTCAACAGCCGGTAGTCAATGCCGGGCAGGGACGCGAGGAAATTATCCAGATGCGCCGTATGAAACCAATGCGCGACCCAATGATCAGGCGTGAACCCCGTGAGGGATACAATGACGCCAGCAGTAAACCAGTGGGTCATATATTCCTTCGCCGTGTGCCACAGGCGCTCATGCGGAGGCAGCTTGGTATGTTCAGCACTCATGGGCCCTGCTCCAGCAGGGCCGTAAGAGCGGGCCGTGCATCCGATCCGACTTGTTCCTAATTAGCTGGAACATAGTGCGTTACATCCCACTGAGAAAATGGGGGCCGATGCTTCCGCACCGTCCCCCTATGCGTGCGCCCTAAACCCCCAGAGCGATCTGCACGCCCTTGATTGCACCGGTATAGATGCCCTGGGCGACCTTGATCGCCTCGGCTTCCGGCGCGCCCTTGGGGTTGAAATTGCTCCACCAGTCCACGCGGCACGAACTCGCGCCCGTCGGCGTGACGGTCAGCGTCGCCACATAGGCTTCAAACGGCAGCGGATGATCGTCATTGAGGATGGAATAGGTCAATGTGCGGCTGCTGGCGTCATGATTGTCGCAGCGTTCCAGCACCCGGGCACCATTCGCCAGGGTCAGGTCCCGCAGGCACCCAATGCCTGATCCCGTAATTTTCTTCTCCTTGATCAGCGGGCCGGAAACGCCCGCAAAATCACCCAGTTTGGCAAATACCTGATCGGCGCTCGCTTTGACGTCGACACTTACTTTTGCGGTGGTCATCGTGTTTTCCCTTTCCCTGTATCTGGTTGATTAGGTTGGCGCAGATAACTCCTACGCCGCCAATAGCGTCTGCACATCCCTGATGAAGCCCTTATATCCGCTTGTAAGGAATTTGACGGCTTCTTCCTCGGTCCCGCTTATGACTTCGAAATTGCTGAACCAGTCGACGCGGCACGCGTTGCCCCTGGTGGGGGTCACGGCCACCGTCGCCACATAGGCCCTGAACGGCATCGGGTGGTCATTCCCCACAATGCTATATGTCAGTGTACGGCTGTTTGCGTCATGATTGTCGCACCGCTCCACCACCTTTGCGCCGTTGGCCATCGTCATTTCGCGCAGGCATCCGATCCCCGAGCCGGTGATTTTTTTGGCGACAACAAATTTAGGCTGGAAGCCAGCAAAGTCTCCCAAATTAGAAAATACCAGATCGGCGTTCGCGTTAACTTCCACACTTACTTTTACCGTAGTCATGCAGTTTTCCTTCCCGTCGTTTGCTTATGATTTCCGAGCCTCTGGTCCTATGCCGCCAGTTGTTTTTGCGCGTTCTTGATCAGGCCCGTATAGATGCCGCGAGCCATTTTTAGCGCGTCTTCTTCTGTGCCGCTTTTTACGTCAAAATTGCTCCACCAATCAACGCGGCAGCTTTCGGCGCCGACCGGCGTTACGATCAGCGTCGCTACATAATACCGGAACGGCAGCGGGTGATCGTCATTGATGATCGAATAAGTCAGTGTGCGGCTGTTTGAGTCGTAATTGTCGCAACGCTCCAGGACTCGTGCGCCCGCTCCCGTAACGATATCGCGCAGCGCGCCGACGCCCGAACCAGATGTCTTGATCGACTTGATGCCTTCGAGCTTGATCCCCGTAAAATCGCCCAGATTTGAAAACAGTTTATCCGCGTTGAGGTTAACGTCGACGCTTACTTTTGCTGTTGGCATGGTGTTTCCCCTTTCCCTGTTTGTTGTTGGGCCCCCGCCGGCTCAGGCCTGCGCGGTAACCAGAAATTGCGGCAGCACCATCATGTAGGTGCCGTCGCTAATGGACTGCCTGACCTCGGCCAACATGCTGTCCGCACGCCCGGGGTCAATCTTGCCGCCTATCTTGGCATAGCTCACCATGTTTTGCACCACCATCAGCATATGCCCCCGGACATCGGCCGAGGCGAGAATTCTGACGGACACTTTGGCGAACCCGGCCTTTTTCAGGCCGCCATACAACAGCCGTCCGGCGTGCGGGGTGTGATAGGCCAGCTTTGCGGCCTCGAACAGCTCGTTCAATTTGGCCGCGCCCAGCGGTTCAACCACCAGCATGCCCCAATCGCTGTCGATGATATGCGCCAGTCCGCCAGGCTTCACGACGCGGCGAAACTCGGACAGGGTGGCGTTTATGTCTGGCACATATTCCATGACATTCTTGCATACCAGCCGGTCCACCGACCCGTCCGGGAGAGGAATGGCGTCATTTGTGACATGATGCACCGTAGTCGCGGCCCCATAGCCCGCTTCGGCCAGGGCCTTGCGCGCCAGCCCGGTGAATTCAAGGTTCAGATCCACCCCATGCACATGTCCCGCTAGCCCGGCCCGGCGCGCCAGTTCCAGCATCAGGCCGCCCGGCCCGCAGCCATAATCCAGAACGGTCTGGCCAGCTTTCAGATCGGCCGGGGCCAGAATTGGCTCCATCTCGGGCCGCCATTTGAACATTTCGGTGTAGGCGTTGAGCCGTTCCGGCTCTACTTCCACCCAATGGTCGCGATAATAGGTTGCTTCATCCACCCAGCGTTCTCCCTGCCTTGCTACAGGCCGTCAGATTAACCCAGTGCGAGAACTGCACAATTGAAATTGTGCTATAAATTCATGAGTTAATAAAAAACGTAGGTAATGCTGACATAATTTGCTAGACTGTACGGCTGTTTTTGACCCGTTCGTCCGCTGCCACGGGGCAGCGGTCGCGAAACTGTCACTAAATGGACTATTGATTGTCGTGGCTGGTCGGTTACGCTAGTTTCGCCAGCCCTGCCTGCCGGTCATTGTAATGGCGGGCAAAGAATTTAACAGGTGCCGTATGAACCAGACACCGCCGGAACGCATTGGATTACCGGAAGCCCAGGGACTGTATGATCCCAGGAACGAGCACGATGCCTGCGGCATCGGCTTTGTGGCGAATATTAAAAACAAGAAGAGCCACACGATCATCCTTCAGGGGCTGGAGATCCTGCGCAATCTGACCCATCGCGGCGCCGTGGGTGCGGACCCGATGGCGGGCGATGGCGCGGGTATTCTGATCCAGATGCCTGACCGGTTCATGCGCGAAGAAGCGGCCGGCCTGGGGATAAGCCTTCCCCCGGAAGGGTCTTATGCCGTGGGCTTCATGTTCCTGTCGCCGAGCCCGAACGAACTGGCGGCGAGCAAGGCGCTGATCGAAACATGTATTCTTGCAGAAGGGCAGCGGGTATTGGGCTGGCGTGCCGTGCCGGTGAACAATGCGGGCCTTGGCGAATCCGTTAAACCGACCGAACCGAAAAGCTGGCAGGTATTTATCGACTGTGGTGAAAACTGCACGGACCAGGACGCATTTGAACGCAAGCTGATGGTCATCCGCAAGCAATGCCGCATGGCCGCGGATGAGCTGGGCGGTAATCTGGCGCGCTATTTCTATGTACCGTCCTTCTCCAGCCGTACATTGTTATACAAGGGCATGCTGCTGGCCGAACAGGTGGGGGAATATTATCTCGACCTGAAGGATGAACGCATGGTGTCTGCGATGGCGCTGATCCATCAGCGTTTCTCGACCAACACGTTCCCTACCTGGTCGTTGTCACAGCCTTTCCGGATGGTTTGCCATAACGGCGAAATCAACACGCTGCGCGGAAATATTAACTGGATGGCGGCGCGCCGTCACACGATGCGTTCCAATCTTCTGGGCGATGATCTCGATAAATTGTGGCCCCTGATCCCCGAGAACCAGTCGGATTCGGCCTGTTTTGACAATGCGCTGGAACTTCTCGTGGCCGGGGGCTATTCGCTGGCGCATGCGATGATGATGCTGATCCCCGAAGCCTGGGCCGGCAATCCAATGATGGATGACAAGCGGCGCGCCTTTTATGAATATCATGCGGCGCTGATGGAGCCCTGGGATGGCCCGGCCGCCATGGCCTTTACAGACGGCCGGCAAATCGGCGCCACGCTTGATCGCAACGGCTTGCGGCCGGCGCGCTATTTTGTCACCGATGACGATCTGGTGGTGATGGCCTCGGAAATGGGCGTGCTTCCGGTCAGGGAAGAAAGGATTATTGAAAAATGGCGGCTGCAACCGGGCAAAATGCTGCTGATCGATCTGGAGCAGGGCCGCATCATCTCGGATGATGAAATCAAGGAAACGCTGGCCAGCCAGCATCCCTATCAGGACTGGCTGGACCAGACCCAGTGCAGGCTGGAGGATCTGCCGGCGGAGTATGCGGCCATGCGGCCCAACCGCGA
>SHWM01000059.1 GCA_009693835.1 Alphaproteobacteria bacterium | reverse complement strand
GCCACGCCGTCCTGGGCGCGGACGTCCTGCGGAATGCTGGCGACCGCGCGATCCAGCGTATCCGGCACTGCCAGCAGATCCCGGGCGAGGCTCGCGATGGCGTATTTGCTGGCCTCCAGCTTTTCCCGGGCGGCCCGGCGGCGGATATTTTCCATCTCGGCCACGGCACGCAGAAGCTGATCTTTCAGCTCTGCGACTTCTGCTTCCAGCCGCATGGCCACCTCTTCGGGGCCCGGTTCAGGCGCGTCCTCAAGAATTTCGATATTTTCTGCCGGATTTTCCTGCTGGGCCGTTTCTGACGGATCTTCTGCGTCGCTCATCATCATTCCACTAATAATTTTACCTGTTCTCTAACCGCGTGCTCAGGAAAGTAACTGACCGACAACCCTGGCGGTATAATCTACCATGGGGATGATCCGGGCGTAATTCAACCTCGTGGGGCCAATGACGCCGATTACCCCAACAATCTGTTCATTTTTATTGCGGTAGGGAGAGAGCACCAGCGAGGAGCCGGACAGGCTGAACAGTTTGTTTTCCGATCCGATGAAAATGCGCACCCCGTCGCCGTTACGCGCCAGCTCAAGCAGTTGAATCAGATCATTTTGTCCTTCCAGATCCTCAAACAGGGTCCGAATGCGCTCCAGGTCCTCGATTGCATGCACATCGTCCAGCAGATTGGAATGACCCCGCACGATCAGCGAAGCGCCGGCATTGCGGTTATGGCCGCCACCCCAGACCGCGAGGCCCGCCTCCACCACTTTCCGGCTCAGCTCATCCAGCTCCACCCGTTTGGCGTCCAGTTCCGCATGAATCTGGTGGCGCGCCTCGTCGAGCGTGCGGCCAAGCAGCCGGGCGTTCAGATAATTACTGGCCTGCTGCAGCGCACCCGCCGACATGCCCAGCGGCACAGTAATCAGGCGGTTTTCCACATGGCCATCCTGGCCAACGATCACCGTTAGCGCCTGGCCCGGACCGATATGCACAAATTCAATATGTTTCAGCAATGGCTCATGCTTGGGGGACAGCACCAGCCCGGCGCAGCGCGCCAGCCCGGAAAGCCGGCTGGTCGCCTCGACCAGCACGTCTTCGGTCTTGGCGCCGTTGGCCACCGCCATGGCCTCGATCTCGCGGGCCTCAGTTTCCGTTACATTGCCGATTTCCAGCAGCGCATCCACAAACATACGCAACCCGGTCTGGGTGGGGATGCGTCCCGCGCTGGCGTGCGGCGAATAGAGCAGGCCCATCGCCTCCAGATCGCGCATCACATTGCGGATGGTCGCGGAACTGAGCAATCCAGGCAATTGAGCGGTGATGCTTTTGGAACCGACCGGCATCCCTTCCGCCAGATAGGCCTCGACAAGGGCGCGGAAGATCTGCCGCGAGCGTTCGTTCAGTTCTGTAATCATGGTGTTAATATAGCATAAAGCCGACGCCATCTGTACATTGTCCTGAGGAGAAATTTGGTCCCGTCTGGCGAGGATGAAATGGCTGAATTCACATTGGTTATAGGTGACAGGAATATTTCCTCCTGGTCCCTGCGGCCCTGGCTGGTGCTGAAACATTTGGGCGTTGCGTTCGACGAAGTGCGGGTCCGGTTGCGCCAGCCGGACACGCGCCGGCAAAATTTGCGGCATTCGCCGTCGGGCAAGGTTCCGGTGCTGAAGCATAATGGGCTGGTGATCTGGGATTCGCTCGCAATCGCGGAATATTTGGCGGAACAGTTTCCAGCGCGTCATTTATGGCCCGCAGACGCCGCCGCCCGCGCCACAGCCCGGGCGATCAGTGCGGAAATGCACTCAGGCTTTCAGGCTTTGCGCACCCATCTGCCGACGGACATTCTGGGACGGTTTCCGGGCAAGGGCCTGGATGGAGAAGGCGTGGCGCTGGATATTGCCCGGATTCAGGAAATCTGGCAGGACGCCCGAACCCGGTTTGGTGCAGGCGGGCCGTTTCTGTTTGGCGCTTTTGGCATTGCCGATGCGATGTACGCGCCAGTGATCAGCCGGTTCCTCACCTATAATGTGACATGCCCGCCAGAGTGCAGGGATTATATGGAAAATGTGTGGAATATGCCTGTCCTGCAGGAATGGCGGCATGGCTGTTCGGAATTCGGCTAAAACAGTTTAGCGGTTTTGCCCCTGATATTTGTCCAGACCGTGCTGCATGCGAAGCGGGGCGTCCTTATAGCTGGCAGCCGCCTGCCCCGGCACGGCGGCGCCGGGAGACAACCGGTCCGGTTGGCCAGTATCCGCGGGTGAACCGGGTTTTTCCTTCACGTTATTACTTACGTTATTACTTTCGGGCGGCATAAGGCCCGCCAGTGGTACATAACTGCCCATTGTCCGTGCGAGGGCGTCCAGCGTCGCGGCGTCCAGCGGTTGTGCGGCGATTCCGCCCATGGGATGCACCGTGACCCGGCCATGCAGGCCGTCTGGATGCGGAACCGCCGCCAGCGCATGGACGGCGCCAGGATCGGGAGTGTTCCCGGCAATGTCCTGCCCCGGATCGGGGGCTTTATCCTTATCCCCCAGCATGGCGGTCATGACATGGTCGCCCGCATCCTTGCCGGTGGTTTTCGCCAGAGCCAGATTGGCCACTGACGCCGCCAGCCCGATGACCCCCAAATACAGTGTGTCGCCGGCCACCCGGCCCACCGGCGTGATTTCATCCCCGGTAAGCCGCCGGTACAGGCTGGACAGGATCGGAATATGCTGCTGTGGATTGAGGATGTCGAGAAGGCCTACAAAGGAAAACCCGTTTTTCGCATTGCTGCTGGCGGAAGATTTGGCGGAGGCGTTAGGCGTGTCCGGCGCCCCCGTATTGGATACGTGTTCGAAACTGCCGCCTTCATAGGGCGTCAGGCGGCCACGCAACGGCAGGGCGTAATAGCGGCCGGTATAGGCCGCCGGGGGGCTGGCGCTAGCGGGATCCAGGGACATGCGGCCTTACACGCAAGCCTCAGGCCATAAAAATATCTATATGAATCAATCCTTTATATCTCTGACCGCAGGCAGGCAGGGGGCGGCAGGCATAAATTACCTACAGCAGATGGCCGCTTTTGTCCCGCTTGGTATTGAGATAGAACCAGTTATGTTCATTGCTGGGGAAATGGTGCGGCACCCGTTCCACAACGTTCACCCCCATTTGCTCCAGACCAGACACTTTTGAGGGATTATTGCTCATCAGGCGGACCTCGCTGAAGCCAAGCAGCCGCAGCATGCGGGCTGCCGGCAGGAAGATCCGCTCGTCCGCTGAAAAGCCCAGCCGTTCATTGGCCTGATTGGTGTCAAAGCCCTGATCCTGCAGGCCATAGGCGCGGAGCTTGTTGATCAGCCCGATGCCACGGCCTTCCTGCGCCAGATAGAGCAGCATGCCGCCACCGGCTTCATTGATCTGTTTGATCGCCCCGCGCAACTGTTCGCCGCAATCGCATTTCAAAGAACCAATCAGGTCCCCCGTAAAACATTCTGAATGCAGGCGCGCCAGTACCGGCTGATGCCGGTCGGGATCCCCGATGACGATGGCAAAATGCTCCAGTCCCCCATCCCTCGGTCGGAAGGCGATCAGGCGGGCCTGCTCTGCCCCAGCCAGCGGCACCCGCGCACCTGTCACCTGCACCAGCTCCGTCGCCGCCGTGACGTCATAGGAAGTGATCGCCTCCGTTGTGACCTGTAGCAGATTGTGCGACTCAGCCAATGAGCCCCCAGACGAAGCGGCGGGTGTGCCCGCCGCAATCACGCAGGGCAGGAGATGCGCCAGTTTGGCCAGTTTGACGGCGGCCGCCCAGGCCTTTCCCTGCAATGTACGCGCGGCGTTAAACGGGCCGCGCAGCGGATATTCAAGATCGCGGGATGGATCGGCCAGCGCCCTTGCGATTTCCGCCGTTTCCCACCCACCCCTGCCGGTTTGCGGCAACAGCACCACCTCCGGCGTATAGAGGCGGATTTTAAGCGTGGCCGCGCGGTGATGCGTCAGCGCCAGATAGGGGGGGGCGCCCGCCCAATCCGTGAGCGCCTGCACTGTATCGGCCCTTGCCAGTTCTGACGCCACAGCCAGCAGGCCGCGGCCGTCGGCCTCGCGCAGCAAAACAGGCAAGCCACGGCGAAAATCACCTATCGCCCGTTCCACGGGCACCAGCGAGGAGAGCCTGAAGGGTTCCTGGCTCATCTGGGGCCCGCATGGCAAAATACCCCTCTAGACCATGTCCGGATCGGATGGAATCGCCTCAGGCGATCCCGCCCGGTTCGTAAAACATGGTCTATGGAACCATTTAGAGCCGTTTTTACCGGTTTGGTTGAACTTGATGGCTCAATCAAACTGGAAACGGCTCTAGGGGGAAATATGCGGGAGAATGCACACATATGTGACAAAGTGCACATGGCTTTCCTTCCGGCAAGACTTAAATTGTTTCGTGAGCTTAACCATGTTGCGCGAGGATCATGGCGCGACGGGTAGCGGGTGGATTTTCCGGCCAGAGAGGGATATGGATGATGCAGGGTCACGTACAGGTTCAAGTCCGGAATATGTCAGTCAATATACAAAAACGCCTGCTGATCATAGATGATGACGTGATGCTGGGTGAGTCGCTTTCTGAGCAATTCGATTTGCAGGGCGAATTTTCCTGCCATCTGGTGCATTCCGCCACGGATGGGATTGATTGGATCGGGAAATCAACCGCGGATCTGGTGCTGATGGATGTCGGCCTGCCGGACATGGATGGGCGCGAGGCCTGCCGCAATATGCGTGCGCAAGGCGTCAAATGCCCGATCATCATGCTTACGGGCGCGGATTCCGAAAGGGACACCATCCGGGGCCTTGAATCCGGCGCCAATGATTATGTCACCAAGCCCTTCCGCTTTGGGGTATTGCTGGCCAGGGTGCGGGCGCATCTGCGCCAGCACGAACAGAGCGAAAACGCGGTTTTCAATATTGGCCCCTATATGTTCAAGCCTTCGGCCAAATTACTGGTGCATGAGACCGGTTCGCGCAAAGTCCGGCTGACGGAAAAAGAAACCGCGATCCTGAAATTTCTCTACCGCGCCGGCGATCAGGCAACCGGACGCGATATATTGCTGCATGAAGTCTGGGGCTATAATGCTGCGGTCAGTACGCATACGCTGGAAACACACATTTACCGGCTGCGTCAAAAGATCGAGGAAAACCCGTCCGAAGCACGGATTCTCGTCACCGATCACGGCGGATACAAACTCTGCCCGTGAGGGACGCCTTCCAGAGGGCGGCGGTCCAGCCAACCGCCACTTACAGCGGATTACCAGATAGCAGACGCGGCAGCGTTCCCGCGTCCCCCGCCGCGTGGCGCATGGCCAGACGGCGCAACGGGCCAATCCCGCCCGCCAGTCCCAGGCCCATTTCCCGCGCCATGCTTACAAGAGGCGAGGCGTTCGAGAACAGCCGGTTCAGCAGATCGGTAATGACCGACAGGCTGACATTGTCAAACCGCCGCCACGCCTGATACCGCGACAGAACATTGGCCGCGCCGATATCGAGGCCCAGCCGATGCGCGTCCACCAGCACTTCGGCGAGCGCTGCCGCGTCGCGCAGCCCAAGATTGAGGCCCTGCCCGGCGATGGGATGAATGGTGTGCGCGGCATCGCCAGCGAGCGCCAGCCGCGGGCCCACATAGTCACGGGCGTGATGAAACGACAAAGGATAGATCCAGCGCGGCCCGTCACAGGAAATGTCGCCCCATTGCCCGCCAAAGCGGGCGCGCAGTTCGCTTTCAAAATGCGCCTGGGGAAGGCCGATCAGCGCCCTGGCCCGGCCGGCAGGTTCCGTCCACACCAGTGAAGAACGCGCGCCTGTCATGGGCAAAATAGCGAATGGCCCGCCCGGCAGAAAATATTCATGCGCCAGTCCGCCATGCGGCTTTGTGTGATGCACCGTGGTCACAATGCCGCACTGCCCATAGTCCCATGCCACGCATTTGATGCCTGCCGCCTGGCGCAGCCGCGATTCCCTGCCGTCGGCAGCCACGCAAATGCGTCCGCGCACGCGGCTGCCCTCCGAAAGACACACCTCCACTCCCTGAGCGTCGGGCGCCACCGAAACCACCTGGGCGTTTGCCTGAACGGAAATCATCCCGATATGGTCATGCAGGGCGCCATGCAGGGCGGCGCGAAGATGACGGTTCTCCACGATATGGCCAAGCGGTTGTCCCGCCGTTTCACCCTCGCCTTCCCGATAATCGAAATGCAACGATAATGGAGAAGGACCTGAACGCAGGCGCCCAGTGCTGACCAGAATGTCGTAGATGGGTTGCGCGTCCGGTTCCAGCAACCGCCAGACGCCCAGCGCCGCGAGCAGCCGGGACGAGACGCGGCCCAGGGCCGACACCCGGCCATCAAAGGCCTCGGACAGGCTGGCCCCCGGGGCCGCCGCGTCAAGAACCCGCACGCTCAGGCCCGCCTGCCCAGCCGCCAGGGCAAGGCTGAGGCCCACCATACCGCCGCCCACCAGAATTACATCCGCATCGAACATGGTTCGTGGCATCCGATCTGCCCATTATTTATGCAAATTGTTGAAAAAACAATCAGCGCCCAATTCAAATTGCAAAATCGCGCCGGAACGCCAACCTTAAATCTGCTGAATCCGCGATGATTAACAGCCGTGTAATGATTTTGGCAAACCGGCACGCTTTTTGAAGTGCTCCCCATGCAGGGACAATCCATGAAGGAGAAACTCACCCATGAAACTGGTAATGGCTATCATCAAGCCTTTCAAGCTGGACGAGGTGCGCGAAGCGCTGACCGGTCTTGGCATTGAGGGTATGACTGTAACCGAAGTCAAAGGTTATGGCCGCCAAAAAGGGCACACGGAAATATATCGCGGCGCGGAATATGCCGTCAGCTTCTTGCCGAAACTGAAAATCGAGCTGGCGATCAATTCCGATCAGGTGGAAACCGTGGTGGACGCCATCGTCGGCGCCGCCCGCACCGGTCAGATCGGTGACGGCAAAATCTTCATATCCTCAATAGACCAGGTCATTCGCGTGCGCACAGGCGAAAAAGACGCCGATGCGCTGTAAACGGTTCATGGAGAATAAAATGCAAAATCTCATAAAATATTCCTTACTGGCCCTGGCCCTGGCCTTGACCGGGCTTGGTATGATCGATCCGGCCCTGGCGCAGGAGGCAGCGGCGGCGGCCCCCGCGCCCGCCATCGACTCAGGCGATACAGCCTGGATGCTGACCTCCACGGCGCTGGTCCTGTTAATGACCATACCGGGCCTGGCGCTGTTTTATGGCGGCATGGTGCGCAAGATGAACGTGCTGGCCACGGTGACGCAAAGCTTCGCCATCTGCTGTCTGGTCGCCGTGCTATGGATGTTTTTCGGCTACAGCCTGGCCTTCACCACCGGGACACCCTATGTCGGCGACATGGGACGTTTCCTGCTGCACGGCATGGACATGAACGCGCCCTTCCTGATGGGAGCCGAGATGCCGGCCGGATCGGTGCAGTTCACGATACCCGAAAGCGTCTTCATGATGTTTCAGATGACCTTTGCGATCATCACCCCGGCGCTGATTACCGGCGCCTTTGTCGACCGCATGAAGTTTTCCGCCTTGCTGGTTTTCACTTCGGCCTGGCTGCTGATTGTGTATGCGCCGATCGCGCATTGGGTATGGCACCCGATGGGCGTATTGTGGGGCGCGGGCGTGCTGGATTTCGCGGGCGGCACCGTCGTGCACATCAATGCCGGCGTGGCCGGTCTGGTGGCCGCCCTCATACTTGGCAAGCGGGCCGGTTATGGTGCGGGCGGCGGGCACAATTTCGCCCCGCATAATCTGGTGCTGAGCCTGATTGGTGCCTCGCTTCTGTGGGTAGGCTGGTTTGGCTTCAACGCAGGCTCGGCGTCCGCCGCCAACGGGCGCGCGGGCATGGCGATGGCGGTGACCATGATTGCCGCTGCGACGGCGGGCCTGTCCTGGATGTTCGCCGAATGGTCGCTGCGCGGGAAGCCCAGCGCGCTGGGCCTGATTTCCGGCTCGGTCGCCGGTCTGGTCGCCATTACGCCGGCGTCCGGTTTTGTCGATCCGGAAGGGGCGCTGATCATCGGCCTGGTGGCAGGCGTGATGTGCTACTGGGGCGCCACGACCCTGAAACGTGCAGGTGGTTATGACGACAGTCTGGACGCGTTTGGCGTGCATGGCGTGGGCGGCATTGTCGGCGCATCGCTGACCGGCGTCTTCGCCCTGAAGGGCATTGGCGGCGTCTCAGGCCTGATCGAAGGCAATCCGGGTCAGGTCATTACGCAACTCATCGGCATTGGCTACACCATCGCCTGGTGCGCGCTGGCGACAGCCGGGATCCTCTATATGATCAAGTTCACGATCGGACTTCGGGTTGAACCCGAACAGGAACGCGATGGGCTGGATCTGTCCCTGCATGGGGAGACCGTACTCTAGTCACCCGCGTTTACCCTCCTGAACTCAACCCGGCCGGGCTTGCCCCCGGCCGGGTTTTTCTCGTCATTGCTCTGACCCTGAATTGCTATAGACTTTGCCCAGACAATCTTTCCGGGTGACGAAAAATGGCGGACGGCGCAAAATTACCGGCGGGCGAGGCGGGCGAAAAGCCCGGAGCGGCAAAAGCAACCCGTCAGGACGTAAAGACCATCAATCTGGCCTTGCAGGGCGGCGGCGCGCACGGGGCGTTTACCTGGGGCGTGCTGGACCGGCTGTGCGAGGAGCCGCGCCTGGCCATTGAAGGCATCAGCGCCACCAGCGCGGGCGCCATGAACGGCGCGGTGTTTGCCTATGGCGTGACAAAGGGCGGGCCGGACGGCGCACGCAAAGCGCTGGAAAGCTATTGGAAGCGGGTCGCCAAGGCCGGTGAGATAAGCCCTTTGGCGCCCAGTCTGTTTGACAGACTATTTGGTTTTTCCACCGACCAGTCACCCGCTTTTCTGGCGTTCGATCTGATGACCCGGATGCTGTCGCCCTATCAGTTCAATCCCTTGAACCTCAACCCCCTGCGCGCCATCGTGGAGCAAAGCATCGATTTCGACCTGCTGCGCAGCGCCGCCTGTCCCGTCAAACTGTTTCTGTCCGCCACCAATGTGCGCACCGGCAAGGTGAAAATATTTGAAAATCACGAAGTCACCACCGACGCTGTACTGGCGTCCAGTTGCCTGCCCTTTCTGTTTCAGGCCATCGAAATTGACGGGGAGGCTTATTGGGACGGCGGCTATATGGGCAACCCCGCGATCTTTCCGCTGATCTATGGCTGTAACAGCCATGATGTGGTGATCGTGCATATCAATCCGATCGAGCGTAAAAAGCTGCCCCACACCGCCAGCGAGATCATGAACCGCATCAATGAAATCAGTTTCAACTCATCGCTGATGCGGGAAATGCGCGCCGTCAGCTTTGTGACCAAGTTGATCGATGATGGCAAACTGGAAGATGCGCAATTCAACCGGATGCTGATCCACGCGATTGCCGCTGATGACGTCATGACCGGCCTGGGCGTGGCGAGCAAGCTGAGCACCGACTGGACCTTTCTGACCGGTCTGCGTGACAGGGGCCGCGACTGCGCGGGCGCGTGGATCGAAGCAAATTTTCACCAGCTCGGGCAAAGCTCAACCGTCGATATTGGCGCGGTGTATCTGTAACCGCCTGCGGATTCCGTTAGGCTGTCAGGCTCTTTCACCAAAAATCGCGCTGCCGATACGCACATGTGTCGCCCCGCACCAGATGGCGTTTTCAAAATCCTCGCTCATGCCCATGCTGAGATGCGGCAGGCCATTGCGCGCGGCGATATCCGCCAGCAGGGCAAAATGCGCCGCCGCCGCTTGCCCCACGGGGGGGATGCACATCAGCCCGCCAATGTTCAGGCCAAATTCCCCCCTGCATTGTTTAATGAAGGCGTCCGCCTTATCAGGCGGCGCGCCGGCCTTTTGCGGCTCGCGGCCCGTATTGACCTGCACAAACAGGGCGGGGGATCTGCCGCTGGCCTGAATTTCCTCCGCAAGCCGCCGCGCCAGTTTTTCCCTGTCGAGTGTATGGATCGCATCGAACAGGGCCACGGCCTGCCGCACCTTGTTGGTTTGCAAGGGTCCGATCAGATGCAGACGGCACTGCGGCGCACTCCTGCGCAGAGCCGGCCATTTTTCAGCCGCTTCCTGCACCCGGTTTTCGCCGAAATCCATCTGCCCCGCCGCCAGCGCAGGCAGCACCCTTTCCACCCCATGAAATTTGCTGACGGCAATCAGAACGATGCCGGCCGGATCACGCCCCGCATCCTTTGCCGCCGTGGCGATGCGGCTGCGCACGCGCAGCAGATTTGCGCTAATATCATTTTGACCAGAAATATCCGAATGGGTCATGAGAGGAAGTGGACCTGCTTTTTTGCCGTTATGCGTATGGATGTGAACAAGAATGACATTAGCACAGCTTGCCGCCCAGCTTAAAATTGCGTCGCCCTGCGTGACTACGCGGCGGCAGCTTCCGGCGCTGTGGCTGCTCAGCGATGACCAGCGTCTGCCCGATCCACAGCCCGCCCTGCGCGTTCTCGGCCCCGGTTGCGGATTTATATTCCGGCATTATGATGCGCCCGAACGCGAGGCCATGGCGCGAGAATTATTGCGCCTTTGCCGCAGGCGGCGAATCGTTTTTCTGCTGGCCGGGGACTGGCGCATGGCGCGTCGCATCCGTTCCGATGGCGTGCATCTGCCGGAACGTCTGGCGCATCAGGCCCGCGCCGCCCGCGCCGCCATGCCGGGGGCCATTGTGACCGCTGCCGCCCATAGCGTGCGCGCCGCGCAGCGCGCCGTCCGGTCGGACGCGGACGCGGTCCTGCTGTCGCCCGTATTTGCAACCGGGAGCCATCCGGAAAGTCCGGCATTGGGGGCGGTGCGTTTTGCGGCGGCGGTGCGCCAAACGCCGCTTCCGGTCGTCGCACTGGGCGGCATTAATGCACGTAACGGCCGCCGGTTGAAAGATAGCGGCGCCGCGGGCATTGCCGCCATCAGCGGGCTTGTGCCCGGAGAGGCATCCACTTGACGGGCTCCGTCTTGCGATCCAGTCAAGCGTCCCCCGGTCAGGGTAACGCCGGGGTTTAATCCGTGTGCAGATAAGACCGTTCAGCCGGCTTTCCGGCCCACTGTGCGCAGGGAAAAATTCGCCTCCACATAAGTGATCAGTTGCTCAACGCATTCATCGATGGAATGGGCGGCGGTGTCCACCACCAGACCAGGGTTCTCAGGCTCTTCATAGGGCGCCGAAATGCCGGTGAAATCCCTGATCTCACCGCGCCGGGCTTTTTGGTACAGCCCCTTGGGATCGCGGCTTTCGCAGGTCTGCACATCGGCCTGCACGTAAATTTCGTGAAAACGCTCCGGCATCGCGGCGCGCGCCCGGTCGCGGTCGGAACGGTAGGGCGAGATGAAGGCGGTCAGCGCAATCATGCCCGCGCGCGCAAACAGCGCCGCCACCTCGCCGACGCGGCGGATATTTTCTGAGCGGTCCTCGGGTGAAAACCCCAGATTGGCGTTGAGGCCAAAACGGATATTGTCGCCGTCCAGCACATAGACAGAATAGCCGTTGGCAAAGAGGCGGCGCTCCAGCTCCATGGACAAAGTGGATTTTCCCGCGCCGGACAGGCCGGTAAACCAGATCACGCCCCCGCGATGCCCGTTCATGCGGGCGCGCTCTTCATCACTGATGCCCTGATCCAGCTTGACGATGTTGGTGGAACGCTGGGTGATCAGCTGCCGCTGGTCGGCATAGCCCTCCATCGAAATAATGCCGCCGCCGGCAATGTCATATTCATCCACCAACACGAAACGCCCGGTCGCAGGCTTGTCGTTAAACGCGTCCAGCGCCAGCATCCGCCGCGACCGCAACACCAATTCCGCCACCTGATTGCGCTCCACCTGAAGCGCCGGGGCGGAAGACAGATCGCCCGTATCAATGACGGCCTCGATTTTCTGGACCTGAACCTGCGTTTCGGTGGTGTTCAGTTTCAGCTTGTAACTTTTGCCTGTGGTCAGCGGTTCGTGGCCCAGCCAGAACAGGCGGGCGCGAAACACATCGGTTTCGATGGGCGCGTTGGCGATGTGACTGATCGTGTCGCCGCGCTCCACAAAGATTTGCTCATCTAGTGTCAGGGCAACGCTGTAACCCGCCACGGCCTGAGCAGGCTGGGCTAAGGTTGCGGGCCAGACCTCCAAACTTTTTACCCTGGCGGTTTTATTGGAAGGCGAAAACAGGATTTCGTCGCCCACACTGACACGGCCCGATTCGATGCGCCCGGCAATAAGACGGCGCTCGTCAAATTTATAGACATCCTGCACCGGCAGGCGAAGGGGAAGGTTGCTTGACAGCGGCTCCGACACGAAACTGTCAAGCGCACCCACGACGCTGGGTCCATCATACCATGGCATTGCAGCGGAGCGGCTGACGATATTTTCACCTTCGCGCGCCGACACCGGCAAAATGAAGGTTGGCTGTACGCCAAGTTCAGTCAGATAGGCACGGTATTCCCTGGAAATTTCGTGAAAGCGCGCCTCGCTGTAATTCACCAGATCCATTTTATTGATGGCGACCGCCACCTGGCGGATGCCCAGAAGATGCAGCAGATAACCATGGCGGCGCGATTGTTCGCGCACACCTTCCACCGCATCAATGATCAGCAGGGCCGCATCGCTTTGCGCCGCGCCGGTGATCATGTTTTTAAGAAATTCCTTATGGCCCGGCGCATCAATAATCACGTAATTGCGTTTGCCGGACTTAAACCAGATTTGCGATGTGTCGATGGTGATGCCCTGATCGCGTTCGGCCTGTAGCGCATCCATCAGAAAGGCATATTCAAACGGCATGCCGCGCCGTTCGGACATCGCCCTGATTTCCTCCACCTTGCCGAGCGGCAGCGAGTTAGTGTCGTGCAGAAGCCGGCCCACCAGCGTGGACTTGCCATGATCGACATGGCCGACAATGACAATACGCAGCAGATCGCGGACCGCGGAATCAGAATGTTGGGTCATGCCGTTTTGCCCTTACAAATAGCCATCGGCGCGCAGGCGTTCGAAGGCGTCTTCGGCTTCGTGATCCATCGCGCGGCCGGAACGTTCTGACACATTCGTGGTCTGAAGTTCTATGATAATATCCTCGATGGTGCTGGCGTTGCTCGCCACCGGGAAAGTAATGTCTTCATCCCCCAGAGAGCGGTAGCGTTTCCCGTCTTTTGCATAATAAAGCGAAATGGTCGGTATGTTTTCACGCAGCGAATATTGCCAGATGTCCAGTTCCGTCCAGTGCAGAAGCGGATGGATACGCAAATGCGTGCCGGGCGGATAATCGGTCTTGTACTGGTCCCAGAATTCCGGCGGCTGATCGCGAAAATCCCACTGGCCCTCCTGCCCGCGCGGGCTGAACACGCGTTCCTTGGCGCGTGTCGCCTGTTCATCGCGGCGGATTCCCGCGATCAGGCCATTGAATTTTTCCTTGTCGAGGACTTTCTTGAGACCCGCGGTCTTGCGCGCCGCCGAACGCGCCGCAACCGGCAGGCTGGGGTCAATTTCCTCAATCGGCGGACAGGTCTCGCGGATCAGCGTCAGGCCCCACTCTTTTACATAGCGGTCGCGGAATTCATACATTTCCCTGAATTTCTTTCCGGTGTCCACATGCACCACTGGAAAGGGCACCTGCCCCAGAAACGCCTTTTTGGCCAGCCAGATCATAACATTGGAATCTTTGCCCAGCGACCACAGCATGCCGATCTTGTCGAGACGGTTAAAAGCCTCGCGCAGGATATAGACGCTCTTATTTTCCAGTTGATCCAGGTGATTCATATATTTTCCCACGGGTTTATGCGTACAAACCATATATGGCTGAATACATAGATTTTAACAGCAGAGAAAGATGAAATGACGTCAGACGCTGTTTATATGACGCCTTTTATGTTGTTTTCTTTAATAGCGGAATATTCAAGGCATTTCAGGGCAGATAGTTGAAACGCTCCATTTGCTCCCCATGGTCCCGGACCACCCGTTCAATCTGTTCGGACGACAGTATTACCCGCCATTGCTGTTTGCGGCCAGAACGAAAGAACGCCTGTGAATATTGGCTCCGCTCCCTGAAACCAGCCTCGCGTTCCTGGGCCCTGAGCGTATCAAATGAGGAGAATCTTATCGCCTTGCGCAGCCGGTCAATGGGCGGCGTCAGGCCAAGAAACGTGGCAACCCCGCGAAACGTCCGGTTGGGCCGGTCCAGCATATCCTCGTAACGTATAATGTGCAGACTGGCGCTCGGCTCGGCTGTCCAACTGCTGACATGGGTAGACCAGCCGGCATGAAATTCCGCAGCATGCTCTTCTGTAATCTCGGTCGCCGCCAGCGGGTCCCCCAGGCGCGCGATCGCCGCATCCAAATCAACCCCAAAATGGTCTGACATGGAAATCACCACGTCCAGCGGGTTGCGCACTACATAAATGGCGCCCGCCGTCACTTCCATGGTGTGCAGCGGGACATCGCAACATTCCCCCATGAAATTATGGGTTTTGACGAATACCGAATCGGGAAAGGCCTTTGTGAAATCCCGGTGCACCTGCGGGCGCAGGGCCATAAGCTCCTTCATCTCCATCCCTGCGATGGGGCGTCCTGCCCGCCGCGCGTACCATCCACCCGAGGATTCCCCAAGGCAGAAGTGATCCAGTTCATTGATCGAGGCAGGCCGGGGTGGATTGCGCAGAAGGTTGAACAGAAACGCCCGCAGCCAGGTATTGCCGGATTTTGGATATGAAGCGAGCCAGATAATTGCGCCCATCTATCGACCTGACAGTATAAAAATCCATCCGCAACGAAAAAGGGCAGGCCGAAGCCTGCCCTTTTCAGATCCTACCAGACGCGGATCAGAAATCCAGCATCAGGGTCAGAGCCAGCGCCTTGTCTTCCAGATTATTGGGAGAAAGATTGCTGCCGGCGCCTGGAACCTTATCCCTGGCAAAGGTCAAATCAGAAGCGATCGCCACTCCGGGTCCAAGCTTATACTGGGCGCCGATATCGACGAGCTTCAACTGGTTCTTGCCGGGAGTTCCCGGGGTGCTTTCCTGTTCGGAGTTCAGATAGGCAATACCCGCCTGCCAGGGGCCGGACGCGTAGGTCACACCCACATTCCAGGCCTCTTCATCGCGGCCACCAAGGCCCAGACCGGGAACACCCGCGCCGGCGACTACATCGTTGGAACCATAGTAGGCGCCACCCAGGGTCCAGCCCATGCTGGTGAAATTACCGCCGAAATGCCAGGCCTCCGCATTGCCCGAAATTGGATGGGCTATGCCATTACCCCTCGGGGTGAGACCAAAGGCCTGCTGATCGCCAACCGCATAGGCGGCAGAAAGCTTGATGCCGACATTGGAGAACTCGCCGACATAGCTGCCACCCAGTTCCAGAATATCTTCAAGTCCGCCATTGGCGTCGCTGCGTACCCCAAAACCATTCGAATAACCCGAACCGGTAGCTGGATTGGAGGTGCCCAGACCCGGGCCGGCCGCGCCCGGCACTGGCAGACCCGAGGCGCCTGTACCAGAGCCTGCCTTAATCGATCCATCATTCGATGGCGTGTAGGAAAGGCCTAGCTGGAAGCCCGACATACGCGGCGTGAAATAGGTGATCTTGTTGGCGTCAGCCGACAATTTGATGCGGGCCGTGGTGCGGGCGCTGAACCGTGACAGATTCGCGAAGGTGGGGGTGTCTACACCATAGGCGTCGGTCGGCGCTGGCGCCACATAGGCCATCTTGAACGCCGCGCTGTCCGTTGAGCCAATTTCCACACGCCCCATGCCGCCCTCAAGATAGGCGAAGGCTTCTTCATTGGTCAGGGCGTTGCCGTCAACCTGTTCCTTGACCTCGATATTGGCGCCAACGGTGACACCGCCGTCCAGAACGGTTGAACCATTAATATTAAGTTCCACATCCTGCTTGATCGTGCTGTCACCGGTGCCTTCGGCATCGTCATCATGCACGACAGCCGAGGCATCATAATTGCCATTGATTTGCATTTTGATCGGTTCAGCGGCAAACGCCACGCTGGCAATCATTCCAGATGCGACCAGTGCCGTGGTGCCGAAAAGAAACTTATTCATACT
>SHWM01000058.1 GCA_009693835.1 Alphaproteobacteria bacterium | reverse complement strand
CCATCGGTTCCCACAAAATCCGTATCGCAAAAGCGGCACTGTGCGCTTGCACGGTCCTGCTCACGGCCGCTCCACAGATTGCAACCGGCAAACCGGCAAAACACGGCCGGACGGCCAGCATTCACGCCTTCGCCCTGCAGGGTGTAAAATATTTCTTTTACGGAATACGACATAACGAGACTTTTTAATGTAAATACTGATCACTGGCGGCGCCACGCTTCATAGCCCCGGGCCCGTAACTGGCAGGCCGGGCACTCTCCGCAGCCATAGCCCCAGATGAAGCGCTGTTCCCGGACGCCCATATAGCAGCTATGGCTGTGTTCACGCACCAATTCTGTGAACGCCGGGCCGCCCAGTTCTTCCCCCAGCCGCCAGGTAGCGGCCTTGTCCAGATACATTAACGGGGTCAGAAACGCATATTTCCGGTCCATGCCCAGGCTGACCGCGCTAGCCAGCGCCTGTATGGTCTCATTGCGGCAATCCGGATAGCCCGAATAATCGGTTTCACACATGCCGCCGATCAGTGTGGTGATCCCGCGCCGATAGGCCAGCGCCGCCGCCAGTGTCAGAAACAGAAGATTGCGGCCTGGCACGAAGCTGTTGGGCAGACCCCCCTCCGCCATTTCGATGGCGATGTCCCGGGTAAGGGAGGTTGCGCTGATCTGGCCCAGCACCGTGAGATCAATGACATGATCTTCCCCCAGACCCGCGGCCCAGGGAAAATGGTCCCGCAGGCCGGATAAAATGCGCAACCGGCACTGCAACTCCACCCGGTGACGCTGGCCATAGTCAAACCCGATGGTTTCAACCATCCGGTAGCGTTGCAGTGCCCAGGCGAGGCAAACCGCTGAATCCTGTCCGCCGGAAAAGAGGACCATAGCGTTATCCGCTTCAGGGGTGGTTTGGGACACGGGGCGCACCAGAATCAGTTAGCTTTGTGAAGGACTAATAAAAGGATCGATTCATGACCTATAGCACCAAAACGATCATCGCGGCAGCATTGGCCCTCGGCGCCGTTATGGCGGCATCTTATCTGATGACGTTCATGCCGGCAAAAGCGCAGGTGCAAGGGCCTGTTGCGGCTTCCGCCGGGGAATGCGTGACCTACGGATCCGGTTCGGCGCTGCAGATGTGCCTGCACAAATTTTCAGACGGCACCCGCTGCGTGGCGGCGGGCGGCGGCGGCCTGGCCTCGGCGGGCGCTGGCGCGGCCCTGCAGTGCACTTTCAGATAAACGCATGCAACGTCCCCGGCGCCGTTCAATTTATTCTGTGTAGGGGTAAGAGTTTAGTAGCGGTTACCGCAGTAAAATCGACATTTGCCGGATGGCTGCCTATATTAGGCAGGCGTCGCAATGCCCGAGGATTCTCGCCACCATGACCAGCCTGCCGGACGACAGACCACGCCACCCGGAAAAGGCCCACCGGCCTGATCAGCCGGTGCGGCGGGGCAAGCCGGACTGGCTGCGCGTCAAGGCCCCGAACTCGCCCGAATATGCCGCCACCCGCAAGATCATGCGCGACAACCGGCTGATCACGGTATGTGAGGAAGCGGCCTGCCCCAATGTCGGCGAATGCTGGGCCAAGGGCCATGCGACCATGATGATCATGGGCGACACCTGCACCCGCGCCTGCGCCTTTTGCAATGTGCGCACCGGCTTGCCCGGCCCGCTGGATGTTCTGGAGCCCGCGAATGTGGCGTCTGCCGTGCAAAAGCTTGGTTTGGCCCATGTCGTGATCACCTCGGTGGACCGGGACGATCTTGCGGATGGGGGGGCGGCGCATTTTGCTTCCGTTATCAGGGCGGTGCGCGAGGAAAACCCGGCCACGAGCATCGAAGTGCTAACGCCGGATTTCCTGCGCAAGCCGGGGGCGATTGCGCAGGTGGTCGAGGCGCGCCCCGATGTGTACAATCACAATCTGGAAACCGTGCCGCGCCTTTATCCCGGGGTGCGTCCCGGCGCGCGCTATTTCTCTTCATTGCGTCTGTTGCAGCAAGTCAAGGAAATCGACCCCGCCATGTTCACCAAATCCGGCCTGATGGCCGGGCTGGGCGAAAGCCGCGAGGAAATGTTGCAGGTGATGGATGATCTGCGAGCGGCCGATGTGGATTTCCTGACCATCGGCCAATATTTGCAGCCGAGCGTCAAACATCATCCGATTGACCGTTTCGTGACTCCGGATGAATTCGCCTCACTGGCGGACGCGGCCTATGCCAAGGGGTTTTTGATGGTGTCGGCCAGCCCGCTGACCCGTTCGTCCTACCATGCGGGGGATGATTTTATCCGCCTGCGCGCCGCCCGGCTGGCACATCTGGGACGCTAGAGCAGCATTCATTTCATTGGAATCATTATGCGGTCCAATTAAATGGATAAAGCTGCTCTGGCACATTGAAACCCGGAGAAATTTTACCTACTAAGGTTGAATCAATCGGTTCAATCCTAGCAGGAAAAGCTCCAGGCGTGCCACGGCATGAACAAAAGCACCCGGTGCCCTTCACGCCTGAGCAGATGTTTGATCTGGTCGCGGATATTGGCCGCTATCCAGAGTTTCTGCCCTGGTGCGGCGGGGCACGCATCACCAGCCGGCAAAGGCAGCCGGACGGGCGCGAGGTCCTGCTCGCCGATCTGATCATTGGTTACAAGGCCTTTCGGGGCGCCTATACCAGCCATGTCCTGCTGGACCGCGCGGCCATGAAAATTGATGTGACCCATACCAAAGGGCCATTCCGGCATCTGAACAATCACTGGGTTTTTCTGTCCCGGCCGGAAGGCGGCTGTCTGATCGATTTCATGATCGATTTTGAATTTCAGAACCCGATCATCCGCAAATTGATCGAACTGGTGTTTGCCGAGGCCATACACCGCATGGTGCAGGCGTTTGAAACGCGCGCCCGCGCCATCCACACCCCGGTTGCCGGCCCGGGCGGCATTTCCACCGGATAGAAGCTGGCAGATATGCGTTGCCCCGGCTGAAGGAGGCCGGTGGCTGGTCGCGCCCCGATTTTCTTTGCGCTTTCCGGTTCAGCCAGATTAAATTAGAGGAAGGGATTAGACAGCCAACAATAACCCGCGCGCAGCCGGACGCCTGAATGCATGACCGATGCTGATGAAAAACTGAACCAGGCCCTGGCCGCAGCCCTGCCGCCACTGCTCACGGCGCTGGATGTTCTGGCCTATGTTGCGCGCCATCTGCATCCGCCCTATCTGGCTGAAGTGGTGGCGCAGATGGGCAGGGGCGATGAGGCGGTGCGCCCAGGGATCGCGGCGCTGCAACTGGCCGATTGGCCTGACTCCATGACAGAAGTAAAGGCCCGCATGGAAAGCGCGGCGGAACTGGTGTGCACCGCATTTGAATCGCTGCGCACTGCGGCGCGATCGGCCAACGGCCTGATGGAGGCCTATGTCGCGCTCCGCTCGGTTCCCCGCGCGCAGGAGGCGCTATATCCCCTGACAGTGCTGATGCCGCTGATGAGCCGCTTCTTTCTCAACACCGGTGCACGCATGGACACCGGTTTGCTGGAGCGGCTGGAGCAAGGTTCTGGAGACGCCAATACAGGCGTCATGCACAGCAAAAGCGCCAGCGGCGACCCTCGCGGAGGGTTTTCGCTTTATGTGCCCGAAAGTTATGATCCGGCGGTTTCCAGCCCGGTAATCTTCGCGCTGCATGGCGGCAGCGGCAATGGCCGGGATTTTTTATGGAGATGGCTGTGTACTGCCCGCAGTAATGGGGCCATTCTGGTAAGCCCCAGTTCACGCGGCAAGACATGGGCGTTGCAGGGGCCCGACATCGACACTGCTAATCTCATCAGTATGCTGAATTATGTGCGCGAGCGCTGGAATGTCGATGAAAAGCATATATTGATGACCGGGATGAGCGATGGCGGCACCTTCACCTATATCAGCGGCATGCAGGAAGAAAGCCCGTTTACCCATCTGGCGCCAGTGGCGGCGTCCTTCCACCCGATGCTGCTGGAATTTTTTCCGGCCGGTCGTATCCGCAGCCTGCCGGTGCATATCATGCACGGGGCGCTGGACTGGATGTTCCCGTCCAGCAATGCGGAGGAAACCGCTGAGGCTCTGGATCAGATGGGCGCGAAAGTGACCTATCGCGAAATGCCCGATCTCTCTCATACCTATCCAAGCGACGAAGAGCATGGCGAGATATATGACTGGTTCATTGGCCGCAGATAGGTTGCCAGGGAGCGGGCGTCAACCACCAAGATGGAACAAACAGCATGACGGAGCCTGACGAAATTCTGCCTGCGGCGCTGGAGGCCGCATTGGCCCCGCTGCTGGATGCGCTGGATGTGATGGCCTTTGTCTCACGGCACATGCATCCGCCAGATTTTACCGACATTATAGCGGCCATTGGATATGCAGACACCCCGGTGCGCGAGCAAATGACCGCGTTGCAGAAGCTAACCTTGCCCGAAGCCGTGCAACCGGTCCTGCAACGGATAAATACCGCCTCCGGGGCGGTGTGTGCGGCGTTCGAGGAATTGCGCCGCGCGGCGGCCAAGCCAAAGGGACTGATGGAAGGCTATTATGCGCTGCGCCACGGCATACAGGCCCGTGAAGTGTTGTATCCCCTGACGGCCCGGGTTCCCTCCGTCAGCAAGCATTTTCTGGAAGAACCGGCGCGCGGCGACGCGGCCCTGATCGGCGGGCTTGCGGCGGGCGCGGGCAAACCCGACACCGGATTAATGCACTCATCCGACACCAGCAGTACGACGCGCGGCGGATTTTCGATCTATGTTCCGGAAACCTATGATCCGGGCACGCCTCACCCTGTTATGCTGACCCTGCATGGGGCGGGGGGCAGCGGCCGCGCTTTTTTGTGGAGCTGGCTGCGCGCGGCCCGCACGCGCGGCGTTATCCTCGTCAGCCCCACCTCGCGCGCGCCGACCTGGTCGCTCGATGGCCCCGACATTGATACGCCCAATCTGGCCAGCCTGATGGATCAGGTGCGCGAGCGCTGGAACGTCGATGAACGGCATATGATGATGACGGGCATGAGCGACGGCGGCTCCTTCACCTATATGAGCGGTCTGCTCGAAGACCAGCCCTATTCGCATCTTGCGCCCGTGGCGGCGTCATTCCCGCCACTGATGCTGGAATTCTATAAGGCTGAGCGCATGAAGGGCCTGCCCGTGCATATCACACATGGGGCGCTGGACTGGCTGTTTCCGCCCGCACAGGGGCGGGCCATGGCGAACGGGCTGGAATCCTTTGAGGCAAACGTCATCTATCGCGAAATTGAGGATTTATCGCACACCAACCCGGATGATGATGAAAACGCCGAGGTGATGGACTGGTTTCTAGCCCCTGCGTAAAATAGCAATTACACTTATCGGATGGGAAATTAAATGGCTGTGCCACGCCTTGTCAGATCGGCTTCTACGAAAGTTCGTTCGCGAATAATGGACAGCACCCGCTGGGATGGTTACCACCCGCGGGCCGATGACGTCATCATTGCGACTTATCCGAAATGCGGCACCACCTGGATGCAGCGAATCGTCAGCATGCTGATTTTTGCGACGGACGAAACCATGCCCGTCCTGAGTCTCTCCCCGTGGCTGGACGCGCGTATATTTGGGCCCATTGAGGGAATGATGGCGGCCGCCGAGGCGCAAACCCACCGCCGTTTTCTCAAATCCCATATGCCGCTTGATGCGCTGCCGCTCTATGATGAGGTAAAATATATCCATGTGGCGCGCGATGGGCGCGACGCGGCCATGTCGCTGCACAATCATTTCCTGAATTTCACGGAGGGCGCGCGGGCAATGATCAGCGAGATCAGCCTGAATGACCCCAAATTTGGCGATCCGCTTCCGCCAACACCCAGCGACCCGGCGATTTTTTTTCAAGAGTGGATTAACGAGGACGATGGCCACGGAGATGCGAGGGGCTCATTTTTCAACGTGGAGAACAGCTTCTGGCGGGAACACCACAGGCCTAATATTCTGCATGTTCATTACGGCGATCTTAAAGCCGATCGTGAGGGCGAGATTAAACGTATCGCCAAATTCCTGGAGATCGATCTTCCCGATACGCTCTGGCCGCGCGCTATCGAGGCGGTCGGGTTTGACGCCATGAAGCGGCAGGGGGATGAACTGATACCTGAGGCCAAAATGCTATGGCAGGAAGGATCTTCCAGCTTTCTGAACAAGGGAACGAACGGGCGCTGGCGTGACGCGGTGCGGGCGGACGATCTCAAACGCTACGATGAAAAGGTCAAGGCCGAATTCTCGCCCCCCCTCGCGCGCTGGGTCGAGCATGGCCGTCTGGTGGCTGGCGACCCGAAACAATTACCCGATTAACTCTTATTTCGGATAATGCGGGGCGGCAGCCCACCATCAGTTTTTTTAAGTATCCCGTTGCGGTTACTTGATCGCGATGGGATTGACCGGCGAGCCGACGCCGCCAGTGACTCGCAGCGGTTGCGCCACCAGCATGAAGGCATAGACGCCATCATTGGCGCAGTCGGCCCCCAGCGCTTCCAGATCCCAGATTTCACCCAGCATCATGCCCATGTCGCGCAGCGTCAGCATGTGAAACACCAGAAAGGCGTCTGCAAATTCCGAGGACGTGACTTCCACTGCAATATTGTCGCTGGCGATCGCAGCAACCTGCTTCTTGCTTAGCCACTCGGCGCAACGCCAGCTCAGGCCCGGCGAATTATGCAGCCAGGCCTCGCCATTGCGCGTCTCCAGGAAATTAAGCCGCCATCCGGTGCGGATCAGCACGATGTCGCCGCTCTCGACGGTGACTTTCTGCGCCTTGGCCACATCATCCAGTTCTTCAGGAGAGATGACGGTTTTCGGCGCAAGATACTCAACCTTGCGATGGCGCGCCACATCCAGCAGCACGGCGCGGGAGACGATCTGTCCTCTGCCCGCCACCTGGTCGATGCTGTCTTTCGTTGCCCCAAAACTGGTGACGCTGGCGGCCGGATAGCCATTGTAAAGCTGCCCGTCATAATAGACATGCGACAGGGCGTCCCATTGTGTGCTGCCCTGCAAGGGCATGATGATGAAATCATCGGTGAAACGCATCGGCCCCTTGGTCATGGCGACCATCTGCGCCTCGGTTGCGCCGCCCCAGCCTTCAAGGAACCGCGCGGCGCTTTCATCGCCGCCATCCACTGACATGATGTGAATGGGATTGCGCCGGAAACCCGATGCGCCCTGCGGGCCATAAGCGTCCACCGGGATGCTGAGCGGAAAAATTTTCCCCTGTTTCGCCGTCGCCGTCGCGCTGGCGATTTTCGCCGGGGTGATATAATTCAGCGTGCCAATCTGGTCATTGGGCCCCCACTTCCCCCAGTTGCTGATCTTTTTCGCGACGTCCCGCCATTCATTAGACATAGTTTCTCCCCTGATTTTCCGGTTATTTTTCTGGTTTTTCTGACAGAGCCTCACATGCGGCTGTGCTGTTTGATGGCTCCCGCACTATGTAACGCCGCAATTTCCTGCGGTGTAAAGCCCCACGCGGCCATGGTCCGGTCGGTGTCCTCTCCTGGTATCGATGGGGGCTGGCGAATTTCGCTTTTGGTGCGGTCAAATCGCGGCGCGGGCGCGGGCTGCATCACGCCCGCCACGGAGACAAAGGCCTCGCGCGCCACATTGTGCGGGTGCGCCATGCTTTCATCCATGTTCAGCACCGGGCCAAAGCATACGTCGGTACCCTCCATGATCGCGCACCACTCGTCTCGGGTTTTGGTGTGAAAGATTTTTTGCATCCGCTCTTTCATGGCTGGCCATTGGCCGGCATCCTGCTGGTGAGGCAGATCCCGCGCCTTGTCGAGGCCGGTTTTTTCGAGCAGCAGGGCATAAAATTTTGCCTCTCCCGAACCGACGGAAATATATTTGCCATCCTTAGTCTCATAGACCGAATAGTAATGCGAGCCGCCTGCAACCGGATTATTGCCGCGCCCTTCATTCCAGCGGCCCTGCGCATGCATGCTGTAGGTCATCGTCATCAGCGACGCAGCCCCCTCGGTCATGGCGCAGTCAATGGTCTGGCCCCTGCCGGATTGGCGCGCCTCGATAACGCCCGCCAGCACGCCCATTGCCAGATAGAGTGCGCCGCCGCCATAATCGCCCACCAGATTGAGCGGAACAACCGGTGGCCCGTTGCGCAGGCCGACCTCGTTCAGCGCGCCGACGATGGAGATATAATTAATGTCATGCCCGGCGGCATGCGCCAGCGGGCCATATTGCCCCCAGCCGGTCATCCGTCCAAAGACCAGCTTTGGGTTACGCTTAAGACAAACGTCCGGCCCGAGGCCGAGCCGTTCCATTACGCCGGGGCGAAAACCCTCCAGAACGGCGTCGGCCCGGTCAATCAGTTGCAAAACGGCAGCGACGCCCTCCGGCTTTTTCAGATCAACCGCCACCGAGGGCCGCCCCCGGTTCAGAACATCGCCCTTCGGGTCGCGCTTCATGCCCTGATCAATGGCCTCTGCGCGGTCCACACGTACAATATCGGTGCCCATATCCGCCAGCAGCATGGCGCACATCGGCACAGGTCCGATACCTGCCAGTTCCACAATCCTAACCCCGGCCAATGGTCCCATGTATGGCTCCCTTAAATACGCTGGTTCTGTTTCACCACGCCGGCCTGGCGCAGGGCCGAGATTTCCGCGCCGCTGAAGCCCCATGCGGCCAGCGTTTTTTCGGTATCTTCGCCGGGGACGGAGGGGGGTTTCTGAATTTCGCTTTTGGTGCGGTCAAAACGCGGTGCAGGTGCGGGCTGCATGACGCCATCGACCTTCACGAAGCTGGCGCGCGCCACATTGTGCGGATGCGCCATGCTTTCGTCCAGATTCAGCACCGGGGCGAAACAGACATCGCTGCCTTCCATGATGGTGCACCATTCATCGCGGGTCTTGCCCAGGAAGACCTGCCGGAATCGTTCCCGCATATCCGGCCATTTGAGATGGTCGAACTGCTCGGCCAGTCCGTTCGCCTTGTTCATGCCGGTTTTTTCCAGGAATTCGGCATAGAATTTACCCTCGATGGAACCTACCGAGACATATTTGCCGTCTTTGGTTTCATACACCGTGTAGAAGTGCGAGCCGCCATCGACCGGATTGCTGCCGCGGCTCTGGTTCCAGGACCCCGCCGCCTTCATGGCGTAGAACATGGTCATCAGC
Organism: Alphaproteobacteria bacterium; assembly: GCA_009693835.1. Lineage (GTDB taxonomy): Bacteria > Pseudomonadota > Alphaproteobacteria > UBA11222 > UBA11222 > UBA11222. The sequence continues at coordinate 7,078 of SHWM01000058.1, read as the reverse complement.
GACGCCGCGCCCTCGGTCATGGCGCAGTCAATGGTCTGGCCCTTGCCGGACTGGCGCGCCTCGATAATGCCGGCCAGCACGCCCATGGCGAGATACAGGGCGCCGCCGCCAAAATCGCCCACCAGATTAAGTGGCACAACCGGCGGCCCATCCTTGGGGCCGATCGCATCCAGCGCGCCGATGATGGAGATATAATTGATGTCATGCCCGGCGGCGTGCGCCAGCGGCCCATACTGCCCCCAGCCGGTCATCCGCCCAAAGACCAATTTGGGATTGCGTTTCAGGCAGACATCCGGGCCAAGGCCCAGCCGTTCCATCACACCAGGGCGGAACCCCTCGATCACGCCATCGGCCTGATCGATCAGCCGCAAAACGGTTTCAACGCCTTCCGGGGTCTTCAGATCGACCGCCACCGAGGGGCGGCCCCGGTTCAGAAGATCGCCCTTTGGATCGCGTTTCATGCCCAGATCGGCCGCCTCGGTGCGGTCCACCCTCACCACTTCGGCGCCCATATCCGCCAGCAGCATGGCGCACATGGGCGCCGGGCCGATGCCCGCCAGTTCAACAATCCGCACACCCGTCAATGGTCCCATGGTTATCTCCCGATTAAGACACGCCTGAAATTCTATCCACTATAGGCAAGGCGCTGGCGGCAAGAAAGCCCCATCCGTTTACGGCCTGTTAATATATGTTAATCTATTATGGCAGCGTAGCAATTAGCCGCAAAGGAGAGGCCCATGGAAGGCATATCCGCGCTTGCGACCTATACCGCGATCGACAAGATCGATCAGCGCCGCTCTGCGGCCATCGCCAGCGCGGCTTTCACAAAAGATCTGAACAGTTTCAAGACGGACATCGCCAAAGTTGAGACACTGGATGATATTTTCAAAAACACCAAGCTGCTGACGACGATTCTCAAGGCCTATAATCTGGAATCGAAGCTATCGGATATTGCCGCGTTAAAGGAAATTCTGACCAGCAAGCTTTCGGATCCAAAGTCGCTGGTCAATACACAGAGCGATAAACGCTATCTGGAGCTTGCCAAGGATATTGACCTTTATGACGGCTATACAAAGATCAAAAGCGCGGTGTTCGCGGCCAAGCTTCAGGCCAGGCTTGAGGATCGCTATCTCGACCCGCGGCTGCAACCCCCGCAAAAGATTCAGGTGACCAATAGCCCGCTGTTCAAAAAGAACATTGCCGACTTCAAGGCTGCCGCCGCGAAGATCGACAGCGTCGATAAATTATTCAAGAACTACAAGCTGTTGAAAACCGTTCTTGAGGCCTATGGTCTGGAATCGGAAATCGACGAAGCGGGCTTTATCAAAAAAATCCTGACCTCCGATCCCTCCGACAAAAATTCGTTGGTGAACCGCGCCAATGATCCGCGCTATCGCGAACTTGCGCTGGATATTGGCCTGTTCAATGGGGTTGACGGGCTCAAAAGTTCGGCGTTCGCCAGCCGGTTGCAGCACAAGCTTGCCGAGATCAGATTTGAAAAAAACGTAGAGGACCAAACACCCGGAGTGCGCGCCGCCTTGCATTTCAGGCAATCGGCGCCGAATATAAAGTCACCTTACGATATTCTGTCTGATCCTGCGTTGCGCGATGTGGTGTTCAAAACCTTTGGGATTCCACTCGAAGTCGTGCGCCAGACAGTCGAATCCCAGGCTCGGTTGCTGCAAAGCCATATCAAGTTTGATAGACTGAAAGACCCCAATTATTCGAACAGGATCATCAGACAATATCTGGTGCAGGTCGCCGCGCCGCCAGTTGCAAGCGGCAATGGCGCGCTGCTCGATTTATTTGCGTAGGAACGGCCTAAAATGCGTGAGGACCGCCTGAGCGGTCCCCACGTTACGCAACGCAACCGAGAAAACTAAAATGCGCGGGATTTTTGTACAGCCTTGGCAAGGGACGTCGCACGCTCATTGATCGGCGCATAGGCGCTTTTCAGGGTGGTCATTCCTAGATCATTGACCTTGGTCGCCTGATTGACAATCTGGTCAAACACCGAACGGGAATAGTCGCTGTGCATGGTCATGAATTCCTGCGGCGACTTGACGGCCATCAGCGCCTTGCCAGCCTTCATGCTCTCGTTAAACACCTGTTTTACAAAAGTCAGCGATTCCCCGCTGATCACTTCAAGCCCCCGGGTGGCGGCCGACATGCTCTCTACGAAGGCCTCCACATTTTCCTTGTTCATCTCGACGGCCCGCTCGATGCCGTTCTGCAAGGCTTCGAGGCTGGGGGCATGAACGCCGTTAAGACCGGCAAAGCCATTCGGTGTTTCGTCAACATTTCCGGAATCTGAAGTGGTTTTGGATTTTGTCGCCATAGCTGTTCTCCGCTTGATAAAGAATGGGGCGCCCCAACCAATGCTGCAACGCAATAAATGTGTAGTTAGCCATACTGCACCGCAAGGTCAAGGGTTTTTGTGCGCCGCACAACAATATTTATGACAGGGGAGGATAATCGTAACGCTGGCGGTTTCCCGATGCCTGTCGCAACTGTATCAAGTAGGAGCTTGCGATCCGACTACAGTATGCCTAATATTATGTAGAAATAAATAATAAGTAAAAATAGAGTATTATATAAAAATCTGCACTAATTTTACGAGTGTCCGATATGTTGTGTGAGTTTATATTAAGGTCGTGGTGGGCAAGGGGAGGCTGGCCGTTGGGGCGATGACCCAGCTAAAGTTGGGTGGATACGAGATATTACGTCTGGACACCGATTCCAGTATTCCATAGGCTACTGGTGACTGATTCGGGTTGAATTTGGCTAGGTATTAATATGTTAAGTGACTTAAATTAAATTGTAAGTTTATCCTCCGATAATAAAAAGAAACTCCGGGAAATTTTCCCATGCAGGGCCTCTGGCATTGAACCCGGTTATCAGAAGCAGCCGCCGCCGGGCAAATAGCAAGGACGGTAAATGAACAATTTGCCTCGCGGCACGCTCCGCCCTCTTTACCGGGCGGCCTTAATCGTGATCCAGGTGGTTGCAGGATGGGGTGCGGCTGGGTTGCTTGGGTTAGCCACCCCCGCGGCTGCACGGCAATATGCCTCGATCGTCGTGGACGCCGATAGCGGAGCGGTGCTGCAAGCCGAAAATCCGGAATTAAGAAACCGGCCGGCTTCCCTCACCAAAATGATGACCCTGTATCTCACCTTCGAGGCCATCCGCGACCGGAAGCTGACGCTCGATCAGTTTTTGCCGGTATCACAGCACGCGGCCGATCAGGCGCCAACAAAACTGTACCTCAAGCCCGGTGGCGCCATCCGTGTGGAAGACGCCATTTTCGCGGCCGTGACAAAATCTGCTAATGACGCCACAACCGTTCTGGCCGAAGCCATTGGCGGCTCGGAGCCGGCATTTGCCCGAAAAATGACGAAAAAGGCATCTGCGCTCGGCATGATGCGCACGAATTTTCGTAATGCAACCGGACTGCCGGATGACCGGCAAATAACCACCGCCAGGGATATGGCGATTCTGGCGCAGGCGCTGTATTCGCATTTTCCCGAACGCAGTCATTATTTTGCCACCAAAGAATTCCGCTGGCGCAATAATCTTTACAACAATCACAACCGGTTGCTGGGCGCTTACCGGGGGGTTGACGGCATCAAAACCGGATATACCGCTGCCTCGGGATTTAACCTTGTGACCTCTGTACGCCGCGATGGACGCCATATTTATGCGGTTGTTTTGGGCGGGCGGACCTCCTACGCCCGTGATCAGCAGATGCGTAAAATGCTGGATCAGACATTTGCCAGGATCACCCCTGGGGCCTATGCGGATTCCCGTCAGCAGGCAATGGCGGAACCGGCCAGAAAATCCGGGTCAGCCCGACCAGGCACGGCCCAGGCCCCTAAGCAGAAGCAGATGGCCAAAGCGTCGCGTGATCCGGAAAATTCTCGCACGGTGCTAAATGACGGGGCGGCTGATAGGGTCAACACGAAACACTGGGCCGTTCAGGTGGGCACTTTTCAAAAACGCGGCCGCGCCCACGAGCGTGCCCGCCAGGCAGCTCTGGTGGCGCCCAGCCTGTTGAAACCTGCGAAGGTTTCAATTCAGAAAGTGGATAAGCCAGCCAGAACGATGTATCGCGCCCTGCTGGTGGGCCTGACGGAACGGAATGCGCGGCGCACTTGTGAGATACTGACCTCCAAGAAGTTTCAGTGCCTGCCTGTGCCGCCCGCGCAGGCCGAGGCCAAGCTGGGCTCTTCTGCTTTGTCTTACGGATTTCACACGGACTCGTAATTATCCGCTCCCCGCCAAAACTGGCCCGCTATTCTGACGCATGTTATTCTGGCCCGCCGTTACGCTTGGCGGTGTTGCGGACGCCCGATACTGTGATAATCAAAGCCTGCTTCGGCCATTTCCCGCGGGTCGTAGATATTGCGTAAATCCACGATAATGGGTTGGGCCAGAAGCTGCTTGCAGCGTTTCAGGTCCAGCGCGCGAAAGGCGTTCCATTCCGTGATGATGACCAGCGCGTGCGCCCCGCCCATAGTTTCATAGGCGCTGTCGCACCACACCAGATCGGACAGCAGTTTACCGGCCTCGTGCATGCCTTCAGGGTCAAATACGCGCACCGTGGCGCCTGCTTTTTGCAATTCTGGTATGATGTCAAGACTGGGTGCGTCGCGCATATCATCTGTGTTCGGCTTGAAAGTCAGGCCCAATATGGCAATGGTTTTTCCCGCCACCGAGCCGCCGTTGGCGGCGATGATTTTCTGGGCCATTGCCTTTTTGCGGCGATTATTGGCTTCCACCACGGCTTGAACGATTGAGCTGGGGGCGCCGACCATTTCACCGGTGCGGACCAGTGCAATGGTGTCTTTGGGGAAGCATGAGCCGCCATAGCCGGGCCCGGCATGCAGAAATTTGCGGCCGATGCGTCCATCCAGGCCGATGCCGCGCGCCACCTGTCCCACATCGGCGCCTACTTTTTCGCAAATATCCGCCATTTCATTGATGAACGTGATCTTGGTGGCCAGAAACGCGTTAGCCGCATATTTGATGAGTTCCGCCGTTTCACGCGCCGTGACTAATACAGGTGTTTCCAACAGATAGAGGGGCCGGTAAAGCTGGCGCAGGACATCGGCCGCGCGCGTGCTGGAAGCGCCCACCACAATCCGGTCGGGGCGCTTGAAATCATCAATGGCTGAGCCTTCACGCAGGAATTCAGGATTTGAAGCGACGTCAAAATCGGCGTCAGGGCGGGCCTTGCGCATAATGCGTTCGATCTCCGAGCCGGTGCCGACCGGGACCGTCGATTTGGTGACGACCACAGTATAACCCTTCAGCGCAGCCGCCAGTTCTTCCGCCGCACCATAGACATAGCTGAGATCGGCGTGACCGTCGCCGCGCCGGCTGGGTGTACCTACAGCAATGAAGACCGCATCCGCATCGGCGACCGCCTCGGCCAGAGCGGTGGTGAATCCCAGGCGGCCGGCAGACACGTTTTCCGCTACAAGCACGTCCAGGCCAGGTTCATATATCGGCATTTTGCCACCCAGCAGACTATCAATCTTCGCCTCGTCTTTGTCCACGCAGGTGACATCGTGGCCAAATTCAGAAAAGCAGGCGCCGGAAACCAGCCCCACATATCCGGCGCCAATCATGGTAACCCGCATAATGTTTTACCCCTGTGTTAAGGTTGCAGTTAAGGTTGCAATCATCCGGTCTTGAGGTTTTGACAGAGATTTATAGCTTGATTTCGTTAATAAAATCCCGAAGTCCGGGGGCCAGATCCGGCCGATCCAGCCCGAAGGCCAGGTTCGCCTTCAGAAATCCCAGCTTGTCGCCGCAATCATAGCGCTGGCCCTCGTAACGCATACCATAGTAGGGGCTGCTGGCCAGCATCGCCGCCATTGCGTCGGTCAGTTGAATCTCATTTCCGGCCCCGCGCTGCTGGCGCGACAGATAGCCAAAAATCTGGGGCTGCAGAATATAGCGCCCGATAATGGACAGGGTTGAGGGTGCCACGGACGGATCAGGCTTTTCCACAAAGCCTTTGACTTTAACAAGCGCGCCATCATCCGACGCCACATCGAGGATGCCATAACGGTTGGTCATGGCGCGCGGCACGTCCTCGACCAGCACCAGGCTGCCGCCCGTTCTGGCATGGGTGTCGACCATTTGTTTCAGGCAGGGGGTTTGGGACTTGATCAGATCATCGACCAGTAATACCGCAAAGGGTTCATCGCCGATGAATTCGCGTGCGCACCACACCGCATGCCCGAGGCCAAGCGGTTCCTGCTGACGGGTGGACACAATACTGCCTGCCTTGGGCAGCCAGCCACGCAACTGATCCAGCAGGTCGTTCTTGCCGCGCCGCGCCAGCGTGTCTTCCAGTTCCGGCGCGCGATCGAAATGGTCTTCCAGGACATTTTTGGCGCGGCTGGTGACAAAAATAAACTCTTCTATACCGGCGGCCGCCGCCTCTTCCACGGCGTACTGGATCAGCGGTTTGTCGACCACTGTCAGCATCTCTTTCGGCATCACCTTGGTTGCGGGCAGAAAGCGCGTGCCAAGACCCGCGACCGGAAATACTGCCTTTCTAACGATCTGACTCATGGTTTTCCTCAGGCCTTCTGGATACAGGGGGGCACGGTGCGGCTTTCTGCATGCCGCTTCTTGCATAATGCCAAAAACCTGACAAGTGATTAGCGTTACAGTTGTTCAGGATAACAAAACGTCTTTTGCGGCGTTGATCCGGGCGGCAAGATAGTCCGAACCGCCACGGTCGGGATGACACGCGTGCATCAGCCGCTTATGCGCTTCGCGAATTTCGTCGCGGCCGGCATCAGGTTTCAGGCCAAGTATGTCGAGGGCCTCCTGGGGCGACAGCCCGGTTCGGGCGCGCGGGCTCTCCCGGTTTCGTCCCGCATGCGAACGGGAATTCTCTTGGAACGCTGCTTTTGATTTTCGGCGGAGCAGCAGTACGGCCCATCCAAGCAGCGCCACCATCCCTGACACGATCCAGATCATGAATTCATATTTGTCCCGGCGGCTAAATAAAGCTAGGCTCATGTTCAGAATAACACAAACAAACGGGGAGACACAGATG
>SHWM01000004.1 GCA_009693835.1 Alphaproteobacteria bacterium | reverse complement strand
CGCCTGATGGCCAAGGGTCAGGCGCATCATGGATCCCCCGACAAGGCGCCGGAACTGCGGCTTGAATGTATCCGGCAGGCCGGCATTGCGCGGGTGCCGTTCACCAGCGGCATTCTTATCGGCATCGGCGAAACCAGACGGGAGCGGATCGAGGCGCTGCTGAGCTTGCGCGATCTGCATGACGCGCATGGGCATATTCAGGAAATCATCGTACAGAATTTCCGCGCCAAGCCGGATACGCGCATGTCCGAGGCGCCCGAGCCGGATCTGGACGATCTGCTCTGGACGATCGCTGTGGCGCGCCTGATCTTCGGGCCGGAAATGAGCATCCAGGCCCCGCCTAATCTGAGCCCCGGCGTATTGCCGCAACTGATCGCCGCCGGCATCAATGACTGGGGCGGCGTGTCGCCGGTCACGCCCGATTTTGTCAACCCAGAAGCGCCATGGCCGCATCTCGACGATCTCGACGCGAAAACCGCGGCTGCGGGCAAACATCTTGTGCAACGGCTGACCATCTATCCCGCCTATGCGCAGGCGCCGCAACGCTGGCTGGACACGGCATTGCATACACGGGTGCTGCAATCGCACGACAGCGAAGGCTTTGGCCGCAGCGACCCGTGGTCACCCGGAACCCACACGTCTCCGCCTGCGGCTGATCTGACGCGCAGCCGGGGCATAGCGGGCGGCCAGGCCCGCCCGCGCGTCCGTTCGCTGATCGACAAGGCATGCAGCGGAGCGGGACTTGATGAAGCAGGGGTCGTGCGTCTGTTTCAGGCGCGGGGCGATGATTTCGCCGCCGTCTGCCATGCCGCCAATGCTCTGCGGGCCCAGGTCAGCGGCGATGTGGTGCGCTATGTCGTCAACCGCAACATCAACTACACCAATGTCTGTTATTTCAAATGCCAGTTCTGCGCCTTTTCCAAAGGCAAGCTGAGCGAAAATCTGCGCGGCCGCCCCTATGATCTGGGGCTGGATGAAATCATGCGCCGCACCTCCGAGGCCTGGTCGCGCGGGGCGACGGAAGTATGCATGCAGGGCGGCATTCATCCGGAATATACGGGGCAGACCTATATTGATATTTGCCGGGCCGTAAAACAGGCCGCGCCAGACATGCATGTGCATGCCTTTTCGCCGCTGGAAGTGTGGCAGGGGGCCGAGACGCTGGGGCTGCCGCTCGATGAATTTCTGCGCCGTCTGATGGAGGCGGGACTTGGGTCCCTGCCCGGCACGGCGGCCGAGGTGCTGGACGACGAAGTGCGCGCTATCCTTTGCCCGGACAAGATCAATACCGCGCAATGGCTGCAGGTGATGGAAACGGCGCATGGGCTGGGCATCCGCACCACCTCGACGATCATGTACGGACATGTGGACGGGCCGCGCAACTGGGCGCGGCATCTGCTGCGGCTGCGCGAACTGCAAAGCCGCACGGGCGGTTTTACGGAATTCGTGCCGCTGCCCTTCGTGCATATGGAAGCGCCGATCTATCTGAAAGGCCGGGCGCGCAAGGGCCCCACCTTCCGTGAGGCGATTTTGATGCATGCGGTGGCGCGCCTGGCGCTGCACCCGCACATCACCAATATTCAGGCCAGTTGGGTAAAGATGGGGCCGCAGGGCGTCAGCGCCTGCCTGCAGGCCGGGGCGAATGATGTGGGCGGCACTTTAATGAATGAAACCATCACCCGCGCGGCGGGCGCGGAACATGGCCAGGAAATGCCCCCGCAGGAAATGGAGGCGTTGATCAAGGCGGCCGTCCGTACGCCGCACCAGCGCAGCACCCTTTATGGCGACGTGGCGCGCGCCCGGACGCTGGCCTCGTTTCAGGCCGCGCCGCTATCGGAACCCGTGAACACCCCGGCCGCGCGGTATGAGCGCGCCGCCGCGTTAAGCAAATAAATTAAATAACATTTTTGCTTTGAGATTGGCTGCTTTCCCACTGCAATCAATAGCATAGGGAAATGCGTGCGGACTACCTTTAAGTGTACTGCCGCGCCATATACAAGTATTACTTGTATATGGCCGTCCTCTTCTGATAAATTTTTGTGAGCCACAAAAAAACGGAGGGGAATATGCTTGGAAGGACGCCATTCCAGACCTTAGTCGCTTGTTCTATTTTGCTGCCTGGTTGCAGTTTGCAAAAGCGTCTTAAGGCGCTCCAGGATTATGAAAATGTCCAGGGAGATGATGAACTGGCCGTGATTAAAGACTTTCGCGGCGTAGGCACGGCGGCGAAGCCAACCACACCAACAGCGGATACGGCGGCGAAGCCAGCCTCCCCCCAAATACAAAAGTCGTAAACATACCAGATGAAGCAAACTTTCAGCAGGCCCTGAGAGCCTCCGCAAACTGCACGGCACTAAGTCTGACGAATAGTAATGGCGGAGCAGCGCCGACATGCGGCGTACAGAGTTATCTTTATCTCCAGGCTGGCATGTCTCTGTCGGATGATCTGTGCAGATATTTTTTCAAGGAACTGTCACGGGCTCAACCGGATTTGAACTATATACGCGACACATCCAGTAACATAGGAGCTGCAACTGCAACCATCCTTGGCTTATCTGGCGCCGGAGGAGCGATTACCGGAGGTACTGCCGCAGGATTTGGTCTTTTTGAGAATCAGGTCGAGTCCACTGTATCAAACTTTATTTTCACCCCGGATGCAGGCGAGGTGGAACAGCTTGTCCTGGCTGAAAAACTGAAATCAAAAAGAGAACTTCAGGTGGCCTATGAAGCAAAGCCGGATGACTATAATTTCTATTCGTCGCGAAGTGCTCTGGAATCCTACAATAATATATGCTCGCCACAGAGCGTCCAGTACTTCGTGAAAAGCTCCATCAAAAAGCAGCCTGACAAAACCAACAGAGAAGCGACTGACGCAGCTTCAAAAATGAAAGATGACGCCACGGCATTATTGGTCGATGCCGCCGCAAAAGCCTCTACCGCAGATGCAGCAATGAAAAATGCGGCGGCTACTGCCAAGGCCATCACTACGGCTGATCCGGACGAGAAAAAAAAGGCCACCGAGGAAGCAAAAGTTGCGGTTGATGCTGCTGCGGTGGCCGCCAATTTGGCAAAAATGGCAGTCGAAGCGGCGGCGGCAAAAGCCGCGGCAGAAAAAGCCAGGGCAGACGAAGCTGTAATCAAAGCGACTTCGACTGCTGATCACGCCAATAAGGCAAAAGAGGCCGCCGCCAAAGCCATACCGAATGGCACATCCCATGATCCTGCAGACACCAAGAAGGCCGAAGATGCGGTGGAAAAAACAAATGAGGCCACAAAAGCTGCCGCTGGAGGAGCCCCAATAAGCAATAACGAAGAGGGAGGTTATAATGGGACATCCGAAGCCTTAACTCCCAATTTTTCTCCGTGACGCCTGTGCACTGGCTACTTCAACCATTTTGGGAGTTATCCTGTGGCCAGCGAGGCCAACCCGGCGTTAAGCAAATAAATTAAATGACACCGGTCACAGCGAGGGCTGATTAAATGGCGTTAACCATAGCCGGTACTTGATCGGGGGCCTGCTTAAGCTAACATAAGGGGCATGATTTGAACCCTTGCTGAAAACGGCGCGATGACTTTGACGGTTTCTTCCATATCCGGCGCTGGCGCCCGCAAAACAGCGGAGCGGGAGCCGAAATTTCGCGAAAAAGATGCGATATGCATCGATGTCGAGGCTTCCCCGGCCGCGAGCAAATCCGGAACCGCTACTTCCCGCCGCTATCAGCCCTATGATCTGCAGATCCGCGGTCAATTGTTACGCGACACCTCGCGCGTGTCCGCCCGCCGCTTCCGGGACGTGGCCCTCGCCTATCGGCAAAATATGATGATCCGCGCCCAACAACAGGGTGGTATAAAAGTTTAGCGGCTGCCAGACCTGTCAGGCAGGGATTTTATCCCAGCTGTCAGCTCGGCCACGCTGCGCTCCAGCCTTTGCAGACGGGACTCCATCAGATCGAACCTCATCAACACTGCGGATGGATCGCCAGCGGTTCCGGGGATGGGAGTGGACACACCGCCATGCGACGCTATTTCCGCGGGTGTGACGCCCAGTATTTCCGACAGAATAGTGACCTCGCGTGCGCTGATTTCACGCTGATCTTTCCAGATGGCGTCCAGATCACCGGTGCTGATTCCCAGTATCGCCGCCAGGGCAGGCCGATTCAGACCGCGTTCCCGCATCCGCGCGTCGAACCATTCCTGATCAAAAAACAGCGCCATATCAAATCCCTGCGGTCTTGCTGGACCGGACAATAAATACTATACCTGCCAGCAGTCTATCTGCATGGGGGTGGCATGACAATCAGGGCGATTATCTGGGACTTTGGCGGCGTGCTGACCAGCAGCCCGTTTGAAGCGTTCAACCGCCATGAACTGGCCAATGGAATTCCCGCCGATTTCATCCGCAGCGTGAATGCGCGTAATCCAGACACCAATGCCTGGGCGCAGTTTGAACGCAGTGAACTTACGCTGGACCAGTTTGATGTTTTATTTGCGGAAGAGAGCGCCGCCCTGGGCCATGAAATCGCCGGGCGGGACGTAATAAGTCTGCTGGGGGGCGAAGTGAGGCCCATGATGGCGGAGGCGCTGCGGCGCTGTTCGCTACGCTATAAGGTAGGGTGCATCACCAATAATGTGCCTGCGGGCCGGGGGCCGGGCATGGTGCTGGACAACGCCGCCGCCAACGCCGTGCGCGACGTGATGAAAATGTTTCACCACATCATCGAGTCCAAACGCGCGGGCATCCGCAAACCCGATCCGCGTATCTATCAGATGTCCTGTGACGCGCTGGGCGTCCATCCGCGCGAGGCCATCTATCTGGATGATCTGGGCGTCAATCTGAAACCCGCGCGCGCCCTGGGCATGCAGACCATCAAGGTCGGCGAACCGGAAATCGCGCTTGCCGAACTCGAGGCTCTTCTGGGCCACCCGTTGCGGGATTAGCCGCCATCCAACCTGATCGCATCCGTCAGCGTCAGCCTATCACCCCACTCCAACCCCACTCGCCTTGGCGTAGCTTCGCGTGGAGAGGGGATAGGGATGGGGGGATCGGATAAGAGTCTAGCTGCCCTTGGCCGACGATGCAGACAATGTGGCGGGCTGGCGCTCAAGGCCAACATCCCCCAGCAGCACCACCTCTCCGTTCATCGATTCCGCAATCGAGGAAAGCCCCGTGCGCGACGGCCGGATAACTGTCGTGAAGCTCGCGCCATTATTGGTGCTGTAGGCCACGGTGCCGGCCAGCCCGACCGCAACGATCGAACCATCGGCAAGCTGTATGCCGTTGCTGAAAGACTGATCGGCACCCGTTGTCACACTTTCCCAGCTATCGCCAAAATTATCGCTGTACAGAATATGCCCCCGCATGCCCAGAGCAAGGACCCGGCCCGTGTTTGTTACTAACCCGCCCCAGAATGAACCTTTATAGGGCATTTTGATCAGTTCCCAGGTTTTCCCCGCATTCTGCGAACGGAAAAAATTACCGGCCTCGGACGCGATCATCACCTGGCTTTTTCTATCCGGACCCCAGAAAATGGCGTTCAGATGCGGCGACTCAAAGCCTTCGGTTTCTTCTTCGAGCAGAGGGCGGCTTTCCCAGGTTTTGCCGCCATCCTGCGTTTCCAGCATCAGGCTGAACGAACCCGCCGCGATGCCATGCTCGGTATTCTCGAACCATACCGTCAGCAGCGGGGTTTCCGCCGGAGGATCGGAATATTGCATTGCCCAGGTTTCGCCGCCATCCGTGGTGCGGATAATGACCGTGTCGTGGCCGACCGCCCAGCCGTTTTTATCGTCCGTGAAATACACCGAGGTCAGGGTCGTGCGCGTGGGCACCTTTTGCGCCTGCCGCCAGGTAACGCCGCTATCGTCCGACAGGATGACATGGCCCCAATGTCCCACCCCCACCAGGCGCGTGCCTGCCTTGGTCACACCAAGGAGAAGGGTGTCGGTGACCAGGCCGGAATGAACGGCCTCTTCGGGAATGGCCTTGGCCGGTGTCTTTTGCCCCATGCGACTGGCGGCCTGAACACTGGTGCCGGAAAGGGCGGCAACCGCAAAGAACAGCACAAGGGCCGCCCGCAGGATTCGGGTCCAGGTAAAAGCTAACTGTAGAATGCGCATATCATTTCCCCGCTGTAAATTCTGGCGCGTTGCTCTCGCCAAATTGAGGCCCAACTTTTAGCCGATGTCATCGCCGGACGCCAGCCAGTAAGCCATTATATTTTTGTTTCGCCAGTAGCAAAAAAAACGCCCGGAACCTGAATTCCGGGCGTTTGATGATGTGACGCCAGTCCTAGAAGGCGTAGGCGACGTTGAGCGAGGCAAAGTCACGGTCGCTCTGTACACCCACGTTGGGACCAAATTGGGCGGTCCAGCTGACAGAACCTGTCCAGCGCGACTGATAGTTCGCGGCCACGCTAAGGCTGATCGCCTTGCGTTCGGCCATATAGTTGCCAAGCGGCGTGGGCGTGCGTCCACCCAGATCCCAGCGCCAGCCAACCGCCGGCACCAGGTTGACCGGGCTGCCGAAGACGCGGTTATAGGTCAGGTTGAAGATGCCCTGTGCGCCCCATGAGAATGGAGTGGCCCAGTTGGTCGGCCCCTTCAGATCGGGGTTCAGACGATAGGTATTGGCGGCGATGGGATTCAACAGCCCTTCACTGCCGCTGGCGGAGATAGCGGAACTGGTCGAGATACCCGGCGCCCACACCATGCCCACTTCGGTCACCACCGTGCCGCCATCCGCTGCCGCGAACTGCACGACCTGATTGGAACCGAACAGCACCGAAGTCATCGTGGCCTGGGCGGTGAAGATGTCTTCTTTCGGGGTTTTAACAAAGCCGTCCCTGCCGACATTCTCGGCTGACAGCACCGAGGCGCGGTTCTGCGGCGTGGACGGGGTTGCCACGGCACCAGTGCCCGAGTCGACATGGCGTAAATACAACCCATCACCCACTGTGCCGTTCACCAGATAAGACGAGATACTATTCCTGCCTGGATCAAGGTCAATAGCTCGCCGCCTGTTGGCTACGTCGACCAGGCCGGCCGCCGTGCCCTGCGGAAATACATAGGCCACGGAACCCGCCGGATTGATAGCGGAAACGACAGGGGTTGGTCCAACGGTGACGCCGTTGGTGCCAACAATCTTAGCGAGGAGCGGGGCTACCGCCCCGGCGGAAGGCGGGCCCACCAGAGTGCCGCCCGTACCGGCAAGCGTACTGGTCGGCAGCACCACGCCGCCCGCGCCCAGACTGGCCGCATCGAACAGCACTACCGGAAGATCAGCCACAGTCAGCAGACCGTCCAGCGCCAGATCCGCGGCACGCGCCAGGCCTGCCGTGATTTGCACCGTGTCGCCGTAGTTGGGATTGGGCACCGCAGAGTAGGAGCCTGCAACGCCGGCCATTTTTTCTTCAAGTTTAAACATCTCGGCGCTGCTGATCTGATTGGTGCCGGCCCGCCTGGCGGCCGTAGGGGCGGCCACCTGGTTATAGTACTGGATCCCGGTTGCGCCAGCGCGTGTCGGCGTCAGCTCAAAGTTACGCGCAGGAGCGGAGGCTGAACCCACGCCCGCGGGCAGATCGGCGCCCGTGAACAGGGCCGTGCGGCCGTCAAGATCGGAGGCCAGCGCCCCCACTTCGGAGCCAACATAGCTCAGCGGCTGGTCGTGGCGGTAGGTCGCCTCGGCCTGGAAGGCCATGGAACCCAGGGTTGTGCTCACGCTTGCGCCAAACAGCTTGATGTCTTCCGGAAATTCCAGACGATATTGCTGGGTATTGGCGAGTGTCGCTGCAATCGAGCCATCCGCTGACAGAGTGCGCGTGCGGGCGAGGTTGGTACAGTTCTGATACCCGCCCGGAAGACGCATATCCGTATTGGAGCGAATTCTGGCGTCATCCCCTGCGATCCAGGGACGGCCAGTCGCCGACTGCAGACCCTGCGCCTGGGCGGTGACGCCATTCAGGCCGAACACGTTGCATAATTGCTGTTGCAATTCGAACACATTCGCCCCTGCGGTGCCTGAGGTCGCGCTGTAGACCGGTCCGGAGGCACTCAGGGTGGGCGCGGGAAGGCCCAGGCCCGTATCCGCCGAGGTCCCGGCGGCAAGGCCCGCATTAGCCCGATTGAACTGACCCAGATCAACCGCCGAGATCGTTTGCGAGTCGAGCTGTCGGCTGCCGCTGGGGTTTATCTTGCCATAGGCGTCACGCGCATAGGCGGTCATGGTGGTGCCGGTGACGCCGCTGACGGCCAGAAGCGGATTGGTCATCTTGGTCGTGACAAGCGGCAGACGCGAATGATAGTTGATGAAATACAGGCCGAACTCCATGCCATTATTCAATTCTTCATTGAAATAACGCAGGGCGAAACCAAATTCCCCGCCATTATCGCCGTCCTTGTCATTGGCCCGTTCGATTATCACGGAAGGCATATTGAGGGCAAGGCGGCTTTGCCAGAAAACATTGCTCGCGCTAAGGCCATCCAGAACCGCTGCGGGGTTAAAATTAACATCGTCGCCAGGATTGAATGCGCCCGCGCGGATTTGCTGCGAACCGCGCCCGACAATGTCGGCGCCGCTGAAGAAGGTGCCCGCTGCATCCGGCACGATATTGTCGGATTTGAACTGATAGAAGCCTTCAACACTGAAATTGTTGGGCAGGCCGAGCGAGGCCTTGGCCGCCAGGATCGGCTTGAAGAATTCCTTCACTTCCGAACCCGGCTTGCGCACGGCGGCAACGTCGATCGGGTTGATCACGTTGATGCCGTTCTGGATGAAAGTGCTTTCACCCCAGCTGATCACCTGATTGCCGCCGCGCAGTTCCAGCGGCATGCCGCCCACGTTAAAACTGCCGCCCACAAAATAGTCGAGCATCTTGGCGTTATGCCCGACGCCGTCCCGGCCGGTCAGTTGCGCATTGGTCATATCCCTGAACCGGACATCGTCAATGATCGGATCGTAGAATGCGGTGCCGCGCACAAACGCGTTAAAATTGTGCCAGGCAGCGCCCGCTTCCGAAGTGGCCTTGACGGCGCCGGAGAACACGTCCCACTGATCATAATTCAGATTGCCGTCATCGACGTTGGTGCCGCCGTCTTTCTCAGAATTCGAGGCGTCCGTCACCTTGCAGCCGCCACTGGCGCGGCCAAGATTGCGGCAGTCCCGGTTGCTGGTGCGCATCGAGGCGCCCGCCGTAACCACTGTATCAACGGACCCGCTAACCTCACCGAAGCTATAATCAATAGCGCTGGCGGAGCCTGCCATCATGGCGAATAACGCAATGGCAGAACCGCCTATGATCAAGCGATTCTGCAGCACCCGCCGCGCGGGTGAGTTCAATAATCCGGACACACGTGCCTCCATCCTTGGTTTTTATCCCGCCGCAAGCGATTAATTGCCGCTGTTCTGGCGGGTCTCATGCCTCAACGGGTACAACGCCAGATAAGAGGGGTAACTGTCAACCCTGTGCGCCCCCGGAAAAATGCATCATGGTAACTTAATCGGTAAGTATGACATATTTCCCACGCTTATGGCTCCGTTACTGGAGAGGTAGGTCAATAAGGGCGGCCCCGATGTGGCTAACGCATCCTGTTTTGCAAGACTCTCTTAATCTGTGACGCAAAGGAAGGGCTTGCCAGCCATCCCGCCGGGACGATATGAGAGGACACGGTAATCGGGCGCGTAGCTCAGTGGGAGAGCACCTCGTTGACATCGAGGGGGTCGCTGGTTCAATCCCAGCCGCGCCCACCAGCAACCCTTTTACCGCTTGCGATTCCTCCATCTGATGATCTGGCCGATCCCGGATGATCACATCCTGCGCTAGAGCACTTTGTGATCAGTTGGAGCCGCTTGTATAGCCCCCCACCCCGGCCCTCCCCACGAGGGGGAGGGAGAAGGCCCAGTATGCTGCGGGAATCCCCTCCCCTTGATGGGGAGGGGTTTAGGGCGGGGTGAGAAACGGCAATGTTTATGTTTCAATGCGTTCACGAATTGCGCTAGGGCGATCCCGTCTGGTCCACAGATGGTCTATTTAATAATTTAGAGCAATTTGTGACCGTGTTGAATCGGACCCCCACCCCCCCCTCCCCCTTTCAGGGGGGAGGAGGAATTCGCCGCAGGGTTCCCTCCCCTCCAGGCTACGCCGAAGCGACCCGCTGCGCCAGCGCTAGCGCGGCGAGAGCCCCTGCTTCGCCGAGACGAGTAAATCCGGGGTGACAGGCTGAAGTTCTGGCATTTGCAAACTTAATATCATCATGCTCTAGCCCTACAGGAAATTCTGTCAATTCATATTCCGGCCCGCGGCTATTGATTCTAATCAAATCATTGGCGGGCAATCGCGGGCAGTGTGTGATCCCCTTGACCGTCCGGCCTATGAAACCCAACCGCCTCCCCCCGCATGCTGATACATAACAGAATGCGGGGGTTTTTTTCGCCATGGCCGAAAGCTGTCATAAGGCACGACGCCGCCGGTATTTCTTTGAAATTGTCCTTGGCCAAGGATATCTATGGCAGCCTGGCCAGAAGCTCCATCTGGATCATCGCCGGACGGTGGGGCTCACGCAGCATTGGCCTGCTCAGTACCGTCATCCTGGCGCGCCTGCTGACGCCGGAAGATTTCGGGCTTGTCGCCATCGCTTCCATCATGGTTGGATTTGCAGAACTGATCGTCATGCAAGGTCAGCGCCTGTCGGTGGTTCAAAAGGCCGATCCGGATACGGATTTCATCAATTCCGCCTGGACGATCACCGTGCTGACGGGGGTTTTATTTGGGCTGACTGTACTGCTGATGGCGCCTGTCATTGCGAATTATTTTGGCGACCCGCGTGCGGAGCTGGTGGTGCGCGTCATGTCGCTGCGCATATTCATGATGGGTTTTGAAAACATTGGCATGGTGCTTTACATTAAAAACCTTGATTTCAGGCGGGATTTTTTTCAGATCATTTTCGAAAAAATTTTTCCATTCATCATTACACTTTCTCTGGCGCTGTATTTACGCAACTACTGGGCGCTGGTGGGCGGATTACTGGTGGGGCATATGGGAGCAATCGCCGCTACCTATGTCATGCACCCGTACAGACCCCGAATCTGTTTCAAAAAAACTTCCGAGGTGTGGTCATTTTCCGGGTGGGTATTGATCGAGTCCCTGGGATCCTATTTCACGATGCAGCTTGATCGCCTGTTTATCCCGAGCGTCGGATCAACATCCTCCATGGGCCATTACCATGTCGGGGCCAATCTGGCGCGCATGCCGACGTTCGAGGCCTTCGTGCCGCTCAATCGCGCCTTTCTTCCCGCCTATGGGCGGTTGCGCGACGCGCCAGGGGAAATGATCAACAATTTTGTGAACGTGCTGTCGGTCGCCGCCATCATCTGCATTCCGATCAGCATCGGGTTCGCGATTGTCGCCGATGAAGCCGTACGCTTTATCTATGGTGCCAAATGGGTTGAGATGATCCCGGTGGTGAGCTGGATTTCCCTTAATGCGGGCGTGTTGGCGCTGTTGAGCACCTTTTATCCGGTGCTCCAGGCCAGCAACCACCCCCGGCTGGCCGCCTCCATTACCTTCTTTCACGCCATTCTGCTGCTTGCGGGATTGGGCCTTCTGCGCAGCCGTTTCAATACGATCGGCGGCATTGCCATGATCCGGATGCTGGTCTCGCTGATGATCATCCCGTTCGCAATTTTTGTGTTGCGCCGGGTCATCCGGGTTTCTCTCGCCCAACTGTCCGCTGCGGTATGGCGGCCGTTACTCGCCGTGGGGGTAATAAGCGCGATGCTGCTTTATGCGATGCCGGATTTCCACGGCCTCGCGATTGGGCTAAAGCTGCTGATCCGGATTGCATCAGGCGGCGCCGTCTTTGCGCTGACCCTTGTCCTGTCCTGGTTGCTGGCGGGCCGGCCACCCGGCGCGGAACAGGCGCTGAACCGTTTTGTCACCAGCCGGCTAAGTGAGAGAAAATGACACGCCGGGCACGCATTCGGCACTTGGTCACGCCTGAAATCAAACTCTATATGGCCGTGCTTCCGGTCATGACCGGATTGTGACTTGCCGCTATTTCCAGGCGAACACGGGCTGTTCCAGGTGATCGACACGGGTGTGGCGCCCATGAATACAGACCTCGCGGAACTGATACATCACGGCGGCGGTGGGCGCATGCACGAAACTGTCTTCCACCAGCAGGCGGATGACCGGCCGCTCGCTCTCGGGAATATTGAAGAACACCGGTGAATCCGGACGGTTCAGCTCGGTGAAGCTGACATGATGAATGGAGGCGACCTCGGCCGGATTGGGCACGAGCCGCGCATCCGCGCCCGCCCAGATAACGACCGGCGTAATCAGATAGCCCGACCGGGTGGGGTAATCATCCAGCACGCCGATGACATGCTGCGAGGGCACGTCCAGCCCCACTTCCTCGTGCATTTCGCGCAGCGCTGCCTCAACAGGCGTTTCGCCCTTGTCCAGCCGTCCGCCCGGCAGCGCCCATTGCCCGGCATGGGCGTTCAGCCGCGGCGCGCGCCTTGTCAGCAGCAGGGCGCCTTCGCCCGCCTCATTGGCAACAATCGCCAGGGCAACGGCGGCATGTTTCAGCCCCTCGCCCGGCTGATTGCGGCTGGGAAATTGCGCGACATTGCGCGTGACATGTTCGCGCAAAGCATCTGTAACCTGAAAGGATAGGGTCAAACCGAAAACTCCTTTGCGATTTCGCGCAGCTTGAATTTCTGAATTTTGCCGCTGGCGGTGCGCGGCATTTCCGCAATCACTTCCAGCCGTTCGGGCATATAATTGCGCGCCAGTTTCGCATCGGTCAAATAAGAGGCCATTTCCGCAAAGCTGAGGCTTGACCCCGGGGTCAGCGTGACAAAGGCGCAGCCGCGTTCGCCAAGGCGCGGGTCCGGCATGCCGACAATCGCCGCATCCACAATCGCCGGATGCCGGTAAAGCAGTTCTTCGACCTCCACGACAGGCACGTTCTCGCCGCCACGGATAAGAATGTCCTTGGCGCGCCCGGTAATGCGGATATAGCCATCGGCGTCCATTCGCGCATAATCGCCCGTGTCAAACCAGCCATCCGCATCCGTGCCATGCATTTCCGGCTTTTTCATATAGCCCACGAACTGCGTGCAGCCGCGCGCCTGCAGCAGGCCTTCTGTGTCCACTGGCGCCGGCCTGCCCAGTTCATCGACGATGCGCACCTCGGTTCCCTGAATCGCCTTTCCATCCGTATTGGAGACCTTTTCCATCGGGTCATCCGGCCGGGTGACGGTGAGTGCGCCGTTTTCGCTCATGCCCCACAGCGCCAGCACCTTGATGTCCAGTTCCCTTGTGGCGCGTTCGGTGAGCACACGCGGGATCGGCGCGCCGCCGCACATGAACAGCCGCAACGAGCTGGTGTCATATTTATGCACATCGGGATGATCCGTCAGGTCCGCCAGGAACGGCGTCGAGGCCATGGTGTAGGTTACCCTTTCATCCTGGATCATCTGCGCCGCAATGCGCGCATCCCATATATCCTGATAGACAACCTTGATGCCCAGATAAAGCGGCATCATGATGCCATAGAGAAAGCCGGTCTGATGCGCCAGCGGCGAGCCCATCAGCAACGTGTCCGCATGGCCGAGGCCAATCGCCGGGGCCAGCGACTGCAAACTGCCGAACTGCGTGTTGGCCGTATGCATCACCCCCTTGGGCTGGCCTGTCGTGCCGGACGTGTACAGCATTTCATTCACATCATTGGGGCCCATCCGGCGCGCCGCAAATATCGCCTGGGCGTTCATCTCATCTTCATGGCGGCGCAGCAGGAAATTCTCCTCAAAGCTCTGGCTGCCCTCGCCTCCCAGCACGAACACATGTTCAAGCGCGGGAAGATTACGGCGCAGGTCCGCCATCATGGCCGGATGATCAAATCCGCGAAATTCGCGCGGCACGAAAACCACTTTCGTTTCGGCAAAATCCAGCATGAAGGAAAGTTCGCGTTCCCGGAAAATCGGCATCACCGGATTGCTGATCGCACCGATGCGCACACAGGCCAGATGCAGCGCCACGAATTCCCACCAGTTCGGCAACTGAAACGACACCATGTCGCCCGGCGCGACGCCATAATGCACCAGCCCCAGCGCGATGCGCCGCGAGAACTGATCAAGCTGGCGGAAAGACAGGCTTTCGCGCCGCCGCCGCATGGAATTGAAACCGGCAATGGCGATGGCGTCCGGCTGGCTGGCCACCCATTTGTCCAGCATGTCGGTCAGCAGAATGTCCGGCCACAGTCCGGCCTGCTTCATGGCCGCGATACGGCTTTCCGGTAAAATCACTTTCAGATCAAGCGGCATGATATTCCCCTATCAGTTGTTGAGAGGATAATGGAATTCCCTGGTGCTTGTCACCCGCCAGTTGCACGCGCTGCGGCAGGGCCGCTTTCATCAGCCGCCTCCCGCACCCGCCATAACGCCGCAAAACCGGAAACCAGAAACACCAGAATCACCACCATTCCGGCACGCTGGGAATAAAGCGCGGCGGTGGTCAGGCCTATCAGCACCGGCGCAAGAAAGGACGTGGCCTTGCCGGTCATGGCGAACAGCCCGAAAAATTCTCCGGCCATATCCCCGGGGGCCAGCCGCGCCAACAGCGTACGGCTGGCGGCCTGGGCGGGGCCGCCGAAAATTCCCATCAGCACCCCGCTGGCCAGATAGGCCAGTTCCGGCGCGCTGTGGAACGCCGCCCCGCCCGGGTGAAAGGGTGCCACGGATACCCAGAAAAAAATCGAATCCGTCTGGATGGACAGCGCGCCCACAAGGGCCACAACCAGTCCGGCAACCGAAACGAGGACTGTGCGGCGCGAGCCGAAACGGTCATCCGCCCAGCCGCCTGCAAATGCGCCTATTGTAGCAAAGATAATCAACAGGATTCCGAAAAGCCCCAGCGTGAAGGTTTCCCAGCCAAACAGGCCGGCCCCATAAATACCGCCAAATGCGAATATCGCGGCGAGGCCGTCGGAATAGATCATGTGCGCAATGAGAAACCGCCACACATTGCCATGGCCGCGCGATTGCCGCACCGTCTGGCGCAGTTGCGCCAGGCCCTGGCGGACCGCCTGACCCGCACGCAACCCCGTCGCCGGGCGGTCTGGCGTAAACCAAAGAAAGGGTTGCGCGAATAACAAAAACCAGATGGCCGTCAGCGGGCCAACGAGCTGCCCCTGCATATTTTTCAAACCCGGCGCGCCGATAATCACAATCAGGCTCAGCAGGCCCCCGATATAACCAAACCCCCAGCCAAAACCGCTCAGGCGTCCCAGCTCCGCGGGCTCGACCAGGTCCGGCAGCATGGCGTTGCTGAACAGAATGATGAATTCCGCGCTTATCGCCGCCATCACCAGCGCGCCCAACACCAGCGGCATGGCCTGAGGCGTATCGGGCGCCGCAAACCACAACAGCGCATTGCCTAGAACGTAGCTCACACCAAACGCAGCAATCCATGGCTTGCGCCGCCCCATCCTGTCGGCGAAGGCGCCCAGCAGCGGGCTTAACAAGGCAATGCAGGCGCCCGCGAAGGACTGGCTATAACCCCAGATTTCCTGTCCGCGCACGGCGTTGCCGGTAAAATGGTTGGCGAAATAGGGCGCGAAGATAAAAGTCGCGATCAATGTGAAATAAGGCTGGTGTGCCCAGTCCAGCAGGGCCCAGGCATATTGCCCGCGCCGCCGCGAAATTGCGGGCCGCGCGGCGGTGTCAGCCGGCGAATGGATCATCGCCGCAATCTAGACCAGGTGTGGCGTCAACGGCCTATTTATTCATCAGATCGCGCATCTGACGGTTGACGAAGGCCAGTTTGGCGATGCTGATGGCCCCTGTGCGCATTTCATCAATCAGTCCGGCGGTGCGGCGCAGGGCAGGGGCATGCCTGTCCCGCCACTGTTCCAGTGCGTCCGCCGCGGCGCCAGGTATTTTCGCCATATTCAGCGCCTGCGAGGTGAGGGTGCGCTGCTGCCCATAAAAATCATCGACGACTGCGTTCATGGCCAGTCTTTCCCAATGTTCATCAGGCGACGATTTTTCAGCCGCCCTGCATAACCAGTCCAGATTCAGCTCCGCGCCGATCTGGAAAAAGGCGCGCGCCGCCTCGCCCACGCTCTGGCCGGTGGCCTGCGCCACCATCACCAGATCCGTAGCCGCCCCCAGCGGGTGCAGCAGCGCCGCAAGCCGCGCAATTTCCTCGGGCACGTGCTCGGTCAAAAGGGCCTGCAGACGCTGCGCATGCGCTTCCCCTTCAAAGTCCGACAGATATTGGTGAATTTCACTACGCAGGCTGGCAATGCCGGGCCGGTAGGCGGCAATCACCGCGCCCATATCCATTGGCTGCTTCACATTACGCAGGAACCAGATCGTCGCGCGCCGGATCAGATCCCGCCCGTCAATATGGATGCGCATTTGCACTTCGGCCGTCACCTGATTGTCCAGCGCCTCAAGCGATTGCCAGAAAGCGCGCAGATCGAACGCTGCCCGCGCGACCACAAAAGCGCGTACAATCTCGGCAGTGGAAAATCCTGTTTCTTCGCGGATTCCAGTAACAAAACTGACGCCAGCCCGGTTCACAATGCTGTTCGCAAGCATGGATGCGATGATTTCGCGCCGTAACTGGTGGCCTAACAGCGCGCCGGAATAGGTGTCGCGCAGGGGTTTAGGAAAATAACTCAGCAGATCTTCGTGGAAAAAATCCGCGTCCGGTATGTCGCTGGTCAGCAATTCCTGCCGCATGCCGTTCTTGGCATAGGCCACCAGAACAGAGATTTCCGGGCGTGTAAGGCCTTGGCCCTGACTTGCACGCTGGGTGATCTCCGCGTCATCCGGCAGAAATTCGACGGCGCGGTTGAGCAGGCCCAGCCTTTCCTGTTCGCGGATAAACCGAGCATGCGAGTCCAGCATATGGTGCGACCGCGCCGCCTCAAGGCTGATGGCAAGTGTTTGCTGGTAATTGTCCCGTAACACCAGTTCGGCCACTTCATCCGTCATCGACGCGAGCAGCAGATCACGCTGCTTGAGCGGCAGATCGCCCGCCTGCACGACGGCGCCCAGTGCGATTTTGATGTTTACCTCGTGATCGGAACAATCCACCCCGGCCGAATTATCAACCGCATCCGTATTGATGGCGCCCCCGCGCAGCGCATATTCGATGCGGCCCAGTTGGGTGCAGCCAAGATTGGCGCCCTCGCCAATAACCCTGGCGCGCACCCTGGCCCCATCAATACGCACCCCGTCATTGGCCTTGTCGCCCACATCAAGGTGGGTTTCACGCGCGGATTTAAGATAGGTTCCGATGCCGCCAAAAAATAACAGATCAGTCTCGGCCCCTAGCAACGCATGGATAAGCTCGGCCGGCGTCACGGTATCCTGGGTAAGTCCGGTCATCGCCTGCATCTGCGGCGTGAGGGCAATCGATTTGCGTGTCCGGCTGAAAACGCCGCCACCCGCGCTGATCAGTTTTTCGTTATAATCCGCCCAGGACGAACGCGGCAGGTTGAACAAACGTTCGCGTTCCCCGAAGCTGATTTCCGGATCAGGAGCCGGATCAATAAAAATGTCGCGATGGTCAAATGCCGCCAGCAGCCTGATCTGGCGCGAGCGCAGCATTGCATTGCCAAACACATCGCCCGACATGTCGCCGCATCCAATCACGCTGAACGGTGTTGTCTGTACATCCGTGCCGCGTTCCCGGAAATGCCGCTTGACGGCCCCCCACGCGCCACGCGCCGTGATCGCCATTTTCTTGTGGTCATAGCCAACCGAACCGCCGGAGGCAAACGCGTCATCCAGCCAGAACCCGTAATCACGCGCCACATTATTGGCGATGTCGGAAAATGTCGCCGTGCCCTTGTCGGCCGCCACCACCAGATAGGGATCATCGACGTCATAGCGCACGACGCGTGGCGGCGGCGACGGTTTGGCATCCACAATATTATCCGTCAGATCCAGCAGCCCGGAGATGAACAAGCGGTAGGCGGCAATGCCTTCTTCCTGATACGCCTCGCGCGGGCCCCCAGCCGGCAGGCGTTTAGGGTAAAATCCGCCCTTTGAACCGACGGGGATGATAACCGCATTCTTGACCTGTTGCGCCTTCACAAGCCCCAAAATTTCCGTCCGGAAATCTTCGCGCCGGTCCGACCAGCGCAGGCCGCCGCGCGCCACCCGGCCAAAGCGCAGATGCACGCCTTCCACACGGGGTGAATACACGAATATCTCCACCATCGGACGCGGCAGCGGCAGCTCATCCACCCGGGTGCTGTCCAGCTTGAAGGAAATAGGGTCCTTGTGCCCGCCATCTTCCGTCTGCTGATAGAAATTGGTGCGCAGGGTGCAGACGATCAGATTGAGAAAGCGGCGCAGGATGCGGTCTTCATCCAGGCTTTCAACACCATCCAGCGCCAGGGCAATCTCGCGCCGCAAGGCGGTGACCCGCGCCTCGCGATCACCTGCGAATTCAATATCGAAACGCGCATGAAACAGTTCCACCATCTGGCGGACAATGCCTGTATTTGCGCTGAGCGCGCGCTCCAGATAATCGTTGCTGTAGGGGATGCCGGCCTGACGCAAATATCTGCCATAGGCGCGGATCATCGCCGCCTCCCGCCATAACAGGCCCGCACCCAGCACAAGACGGTTATAACCATCATTTTCCGCCTGCTGGCGCCACAGGGCGATGAACAGATTTTCAAGTTTTTCGCGCACGGCGGCAAGGTCCACCGGCTCTTCGTTCGACTCGCGCATTTCAAAATCATGCAGCCAGACGCTGCCGCCATCCGCCGTTTTAATTTCGTAGGGATGTTCACCGGTAACCCGAAACCCGATGCGCTCCAGCATCGGCATACAGTCACTTAACGGCACCGCCTCGCCGGGGCGGAACAGCTTGAACCGCACCACGGATTCCTGATCCTCCAGGGTACGGTAAAAACAGACATGGACGCCGCCGGACACTGACAACGCCTCCATGCGCTCAATGTCACGGACCGCCAGTTCAGGCGTGAAATGCGCCGTATAGTCCGGTGGAAACCCATTCGCGTAACGTTCCCACAAGTCCAGGCCGCGTTCTCCTCCCACACGGGCCAGAAGAGTGGTGCGCAGTTCATCAATCCAGGTCCTTGCCGCCTGTTCAATCTGGGCTTCAATCTGTTCAATCTCGATCACCGGCTCGGCGCCCGGGCTGGTCCTGATGATGAAATGAACCCGCGCAAGCGGCATCTCGCCAAACTCCGGCGTGATCGTAGTGACCGTGCCTTTAAGATTTTCGGCCAGAATGGCGCCAATATGCTGCTGCAATCCGGCGTCGTACCTTTCCCGCGGAACATAGACGATGCAGGATACATAACGCTGGAACGGGTCGGTGCGTACAATCAGCCGGGTGCGCGGCCGTTCCTGCAAACGCAGGATGGCAATGGCGTTGTGAAACAGAAGATCGCGGGGCGACTGAAACAGTTCATCGCGCGGATAGGTGTCCAGAATATTCTGCAGCGCCTTGCCGTCATGGCTGTCGCGGGCAAAGCCCGCGCGCGCCATCGTCAGTGCAACCTTGCGGCGTAGAAGCGGAATTTCCGCGGGCGCGCGGCTATAGGCGATGGAGGTAAACAGCCCGATAAAACGCCGTTCGCCAATCACCTCGCCGTTCGGCCCATAACGTTTTATGCCGATATAATCCATATGCGTGTCGCGATGCACGCGCGAGCGCACATCGGTTTTCGTGACAATCAGCGGCCCCGGGCGTTTCAGGCTTTCAAGTATTTCCGGTGAAAACGCGACCAGACCATTGCTCCGTGAACGGAATAATTTCACATCCGGATTGCGCAGAACGCCACGTCCGCTTCCTGCCGCCTGGCTTGCTGTACGGCTGTCGCGTATATCGGGATAGTCAAGCTCCGCATAGCCCAGCAGGGTGAAATGATTGTCCCTCAGCCACTCCAGAAACGCGACCGATTCATCGATTTCCTCGGCGGCGATGTCTATTCTGGTTGCGCGGACCTCGGCGATGCCTGCGTCCAGTTGCGCCTGCATCTCCCACCAGTCGGTGACGGCGGCCCGCACGTCCGACAGCACTTCCTCAAGCTGGCTGGAAATATTCTTCAGCCTGGCCGGATCAGGCTGCTCGTCGATCATCATCATAATGAAAGATTCCGGGCGTCCCCCGGTCTCGCCGTCCCCCGCCAGTCCGCTCCAGCGGCCTTCTTCCGTGCGGCGCACCTGCAACACAGGATGCGCAACCAGATGAATGCCAAGGCCCAGCCGATTGATAGCACCGCTGACGGAATCCAGCAAAAACGGCATGTCGTCATTGACCATTTCAATGACGGTATGCGGCGCCTGCCATCCATGCGTCTCGATGCGGGGAGTAAACACCCGGATCTGCGCCTCACCAGGGCGTCTCGTGGCGGCCAGCTTGTAATGTGAAAGCGCTGCGCCGTATACATTAGCCGGGGTCAGTTGCAACAGGTCTTCGGCGATCACATTTTTGAAATATTGCCCGATAAAACCTTCCAGTTCCGCCTTTGGCGTCGCCGTCATGCGCCCGCCCATCTGGGCGGCGGCGTCAGTAAGGAGGCAGGTTTTTCTTTCTTCTGCGCGCGCGATCATGATCTGTCTGTCCTGAATATATGCTTCCCCAAGCCTGCACAGCCTAGCACCCAATATCTTGCGGAATTGTTTCACCATTTAGTCATTGTGTTTTTTGAGACAAGCACCGAATATTGATCAAACCTTAATACCGGTAAAATCTCCCCCTGAAAGGACATGCCCATGGAAGTCGCCGCCAATGATCTGGAAAATTTCATGCAGGGGCTCATTCGCAGAAACCCGGGGGAAACCGAATTTCACCAGGCCGTGCAGGAAGTAGCCGGCAGCATCATTCCCTTTATCCAGGACAAGCCGAGATATCTGAAAATGCGCATTCTGGAGCGTCTGGCGGAGCCGGACCGCGTGGTGATCTTCCGGGTCTGCTGGGAGGACGATCAGCACAATATCCGCGTCAATCGCGGCTACCGGGTGCAGAACAGCAACGCCATCGGCCCCTATAAGGGCGGCATCCGCTTTCACCCCTCCGTAACCCTGAGCATTCTAAAATTTCTGGCTTTTGAGCAGACCTTCAAAAACAGCCTGACCGGCCTGCCCATGGGCGGCGGCAAAGGCGGCTCGGACTTCAACCCCAAGGGCAAGTCGGAAAACGAAGTCATGCGCTTTTGCCAATCCTTCATGATCGAACTGCATCGCCACATTGGCGCGGATGTGGACGTGCCCGCGGGCGATATCGGCGTGGGCGGGCGCGAGATCGGTTTCATGTTCGGCCAGTACAAGCGGCTGGAGAATGTCTATACCGGCGTCCTCACCGGCAAGGGGCTGGAATATGGCGGCAGCCTGATCCGCACCGAGGCCACTGGCTATGGCGCGGTCTATATGATGGAAGACATGCTGACCCGCAACAAAAATGGCTTTGCGGGCAAGAAATGCCTCGTCTCCGGTTCCGGCAATGTGGCGCAATATGCGGCGGAAAAACTCAACCAGCTCGGGGCGAAGGTTTTAACGCTCTCGGACTCCGATGGCTTTATCTATGACAAGGACGGCATCAACGCCGAAAAACTGGCGCAGGTGATGGATATCAAAAACAACAGGCGCGGACGTATCGAGGAAGCCGCTAAACTGATCGGCTGTGAATTTCATGCGGGCAAACGCCCCTGGTCGTTGCCATGCGATCTGGTGTTCCCCTGCGCCACCCAGAACGAAATTGACGGCAATGAGGCCAAAATGCTGCTCAAAAATGGCTGCATTGGCGTTTCCGAAGGCGCCAATATGCCCACGGTGCAGGAAGGCGTGGACGCCTTCATCCATTCCAAAATCCTGTTCGCGCCCTCCAAGGCGGCGAACGCGGGCGGCGTTTCGGTGTCCGGCCTGGAGATGAGCCAGAACAGCGCCCGGCTGTCGTGGAAAGAGGAAGAGCTGCAAAAACTGCTGCGCGACGTGATGACCGGTATTCACGAGCGCTGTGTGCGCTATGGCGAGGAAAAAGGCGGCTATGTGAACTATCTCAAGGGCGCCAACATCGCCGGCTTCGTCAAGGTCGCCGACGCCATGCTGGCCTACGGGGTGGTGTAGGGGGCTTTACCCTCCGCGAGGTGATTTTGGATTTGTCTATGCAAACATCCCTGTAGTCACCCCGCACTTGTTGCGGGGTCCAGGAGCAAAATAACACAAGCCTTGCCTTATAACTCCCTTTACCGGCCGCAGCCTTCTTACGAAGACTGGTGGACCCAGGAATAAATCCGGGGTGACAGGCGGAGAGTGGGGCGATTCAATCTGACATCATCTAGCTCTATGTCACTGGTGGCCAGCGGGGCAAAAAACAGACGCTTCATTTCGCCTGATATTCAGAGCGTTTTCTTGCAAGGAATGCATCGAAATCAAAAGGGACCGCAGGCCCGCTTTCCTCGCCTTCAATCAGCGCGGCGCGCCGCGCTTCCAGCTTGGCCTCATGCTCTTCCAGCAGGCGCAGCCTGGCCCGGACAACTTCACTGGCCGAACCATACCGCCCCGCCGCCACCCGCGCGCCGATAAACGCCTCAAAATGTTCGCCAAGGGAAACTGATGTGTTTTTGGCCATTTTGGTCTCCGTTGATCACAACTACCGGTGTATAATATTTATTGGTAGTTCGCAAATACACACCAAGCTGATCGATTACGATCTGGCGGGGGTGCCCAGGAAGGGCAAAATTACTGTGCAGCGAAGGTGGGGTTTGAGAAATAAGCGGGAGCAGCCCCTTTGATCTGTGATTATTAAAATATCAGAATCTGCTACTTCCTTAGAATGATCTTAAAATAATGAGCGTATGAAGTTAACGGCAAAAGCAGTGAAGAGGGACAAGGGGACACCAAATATCCCCCAACGAATCCTCTCATCAAAATTATACCGCTCCAATCCCCTGCCAATCGCAAAAGCCGATTTCGGAAAAAATCGAGCCACCAGCTTACCTAGGCCCCAAAGGAGAAGATAAAGTAAAGCCAGGAAAACAGACAGGATAAAGACAAATATTACAACAAGTAGTTCTCTCGAAACACCCGAACTTGTCATAGACTTCAACGCTTCAACGGCTAGATCTTTAGTGTATATAAAACTTGTGTTCAATAATAATACATAAATAACTAAACCTACATAAATATGGTTCGCCTTGCGGAATGGTGAATACCAAGGCTTTAATTCAACAATTATTTCGCTAATACGACTCCGGGTTTTTTGTGCTAATTCCTCTTCTGCTCTAACAATTAGAGCAATATTAGCTAGATATCTATATTCAGTGCCGAGACGCAGTGTGGCTGAGGCCCTGCCGTCTTCATCTCGGGCTGTAATGTCAATTGACTTAAAGGCCTTCCCACTAGCGTTCTGGTACTCGATCAATACTTCGTATGAATCAAATTGCCGTTTTATACCATCAACGCAATCTGCCTCAAATGTCACTGTGCCAATATCTTCCGAAAGTACAGCCCAGACTAATTTGATATCATCCGCTATCACAACAAACGCATGATCAAATTCTCTCTCTGCTGTAACTTTCATATAATAACGTCCGCAGAAGCGTACAGATGTCGAGTTGATGCATCCGCCATCGCCAAATTTGTCTCGGTACTCTTCGCTCGCAATGACGTTTAGTCTAATTCTTCGCCTTGTCGACGAGGCGCGACTTGGCGATCCAGGGCATCATGGCGCGGAGTTTTTCGCCGACGTCCTCAATGCCGTGCTGGCCCATGCGGGCGCGCATGGCCTTGAAATTGGTCTGGTTGACCTTGTTTTCCAGCATCCATTCACGGGTGAATTTGCCGGTCTGGATATCCTCCAGCACGGCCTTCATTTCGGCGCGGGTGGCGTCCGTCACCATGCGCGGGCCGGTGACATATTCGCCATATTCGGCGGTGTTGGAGATCGAATAATTCATGTTGGCGATGCCGCCTTCGTAAATCAGATCGACGATCAGCTTGACCTCATGCACGCACTCAAAATACGCCATCTCGGGGGCATAGCCCGCGTCAACCAGCGTATCAAAGCCCGCCTTCATCAGCTCCACCAGCCCGCCGCACAGCACCGTCTGTTCGCCGAACAGATCGGTTTCGCATTCCTCGCGGAAGCTGGTCTCAATAATCCCCGCGCGCCCGCCGCCAATGGCGGAGGCATAGGAGAGGCCAATGTCATGCGCGTTGCCGCTGGCGTCCTGCGCCACCGCAATCAGGCAGGGCACACCCGCACCGCGCAGATATTCCGAGCGCACGGTATGGCCCGGCCCCTTGGGCGCGATCATGAAAATATCGAGGTCCTTGCGCGGCTCGATCAAATTGAAATGGATGTTCAGCCCATGCGCAAAAGCCAGCGCCGCGCCCTCTTTCATATTGGCCTTGAGGCTTTCCTCGTAAATGCCGGACTGCAATTCGTCGGGCGTGACCATCATCATGACATCGGCCCATTTGGCGGCATCGGATGGTGACATCACTTTTAGGCCATTGGCCTCGGCCTTGGCGACGCCCACCGAGCCGGGGCGTAATGCGACCGCCAGTTCGCGGATGCCACTGTCTTTCAGGTTAAGGGCATGGGCGTGGCCCTGGCTGCCATAGCCGATAACGCAAACTTTCTTCGCCTTGATCAGGTTTACATCGGCGTCGCGGTCATAATATACGCGCATGGGTCTGGTTCCGTTCCGTCAGAGTTCAAGAATTAATATTATAGCGCTTCCGGGCCGCGCGAGATAGCGGCAACGCCCGTGCGCGAGACGTCAATCAGGCCAAGCGGCCGCATCAATTCGATATAGGCGTTGATCTTGCCGGGCGATCCGGTCAACTCGAACACAAAGGAATTCAGTGTGGTGTCCACCACCCGGGCGCGGAAACTGTCGGCGATGCGCAGCGCCTCCATGCGCTTGTCGCCCGCGCCCTTGACCTTGATGAGGGCGAGCTCGCGCTCCAGCGGTTCGGTTTCCACCGTCAGATCCACGACGCGGTGCACGGGCACCAGCCGGTCGAGCTGGTTTTTGATCTGTTCGATGATCTGCGCCGTGCCGGAGGTGACGATGGTGATGCGCGAGGTGTGTTCCTGCGCATCCACCTCGGCCACCGTCAGACTTTCAATATTATAGCCGCGCCCGGCAAACAGGCCGATGACGCGCGCCAGCACGCCGGATTCATTGTCCACCAGCACCGCCATGGTATGGGTGCGGATGATTTCGGATTGCGGGATAACCGGATCGTAAGACATCCTACACCAGCATCTTTCCAGCCGCCGACACGGTCTGATCTCCCAGATCGGCCAGTATCATATTATTGTGCGCCTCGCCCGACGGGATCATCGGGAAGCAGTTTTCGGTTTTGTCGACCAGACAATCGAACAGTACCGGCCGTTTGACATTGATCATTTCACGGATGGCGGCATCGAGATCGCCCGGTTTGGTGACGCGCATGCCGACCGCGCCATAGGCGTCGGCCAGTTTGACAAAATCCGGCAGCGATTCAGAATAGGAATGCGAATAGCGGCCGCCATGCAACAGTTCCTGCCATTGGCGCACCATGCCCATATATTCATTATTGATGATGAAAATCTTGATCGGCAGGTCATGCTGCACCGCCGTCGACATTTCCTGCATGGTCATCTGCACCGACGCCTCGCCGGCAATGTCGATGACCAGGCTGTCGGGATGCGCGATCTGCACGCCCACCGCGGCCGGCAGGCCATAGCCCATGGTGCCGAGCCCACCCGATGTCATCCAGCGGTTGGGGGCCTGAAAGCGGTAGAACTGCGCCGCCCACATCTGATGCTGGCCCACCTCGGTGGTGATATAAGTGTCGCGGTCCTTGGTCAGTTCATACAGCCGTTCAATCGCATATTGCGGTTTGATCAAATCCTTGGAAGGTTTATAGGCCAGGCAGTTGCGGGCGCGCCAGGCGGCGATCTGATCCCACCATTTGGCTAGCGCCGCCTTGTCCGAACGCAGCACGCGCGATTTCCAGACCCGGATCAGGTCTTTCAGCACATGCGCCACATCCCCAATGATCGGTATGTCCGCGCGCACATTCTTGTTGATCGAGGAGGGATCAATATCGATGTGGATTTTTTTGGAATTGGGCGCGAAGGCGTCCAGCCGCCCGGTCACCCGGTCATCAAAACGCGCGCCAACACAGATCATCACGTCGCAATCATGCATGGCGTGATTGGCTTCCCAGGTGCCATGCATGCCCAGCATGCCCAGCCATTGCGCATCATCGGCGGGATAGGCCCCCAGCCCCATCAGGGTGGACGTGATGGGAAAGCCGGTCGTGCGCACAAATTCACGCAGCAGTTGCGACGCCACCGGACCGGAATTGATCACGCCGCCGCCGGTATAGAACAGCGGCTTCTTTGCCGTGGCGATCAGGTCGGCAGCTTCCTTGATGCGTTCCAGATCGCCTTTCACCCGCGGCTTGTAACTGCGATGCGCCACATTGGCGGGTCCCACATAATTGCCCAGCGCGAACTGCACATCTTTCGGAATATCCACCACCACCGGACCCGGCCGGCCCCTGGTCGCCACGTAAAACGCCTCGTGCAGCACACGGGCCAGGTCGTTCACATCCCTGACCAGCCAGTTGTGCTTGGTGCAGGAACGGGTAATGCCGACAGTATCGGCTTCCTGAAACGCGTCGGTGCCGATGAGTTTGGTCGGCACCTGGCCGGTTAGCACCACCAGCGGAATTGAATCCAGCAGCGCATCGGTAATACCGGTCACCGCATTAGTCGCCCCCGGACCGGATGTCACCAGCACCACGCCGGGCTTGCCGGTCGAGCGGGCATAGCCTTCGGCTGCATGGGTGGCGCCTTGTTCGTGGCGCACCAGCACATGCCGGATTCGGTTTTCCTGACGGAAAATTTCATCGTAAATCGGCAGGACGGCGCCGCCGGGATAGCCAAATATGACTTCCACGCCCTGATCCTGCAGCGCCCTCAGGACGATTTCCGCCCCGGTCATCTTTTCGCCGTTCATATCGCCCGTCCAGTTTCTTAAAGCACACCTAATCTGATTGGACCTGCCAGTGGTTTTTCTCACCCCAACCCCTCCCCATCAAAGGCGAGGGGCTTTACCACCGAATTCTGATCTTCTCCCTCCCCCCTTGTGGGGGAGGGCCGGGGTGGGGGGTTAAAAAATCAACATAATCATGATCCACCATTCCTGTGGAAAAGACAAAAAACCCAATGTCTATATAAGCTTAATGCATTCACTCAGGCCGTGAGCCGCGCACCATATCGGTTCAGGCCAGATCGGTCAAGCCCGATTTTATAATTAATGCAAAGATTTCCTGAAAAAGTCTTTCCGAATCTTTCGTATTTGCCTTGCTCCACGCAATCATCTGATTCCTGATCCAGGTCAGCTGGCGTTTGGCATATTGCCGGGTGGCGGTTTTGGCCTGTTGCAGGGCCTCATCCGGTTGCAGCCTTCCATACAGCAGCCCCCGCAGCGGCGCCAGCCCCACGGCGCGAAACAATGGCAGGCTTGGGTCCAGCTTTCTGGCCTGCGCCAGTTCTTCAAACGCTGCAATCTCCCGCATCACCCCCGCCCGCAGCATGTCTTCCAGGCGGTCATCGCATCGGGCGTACAGTTCTTCGCGCCGGGGCATCAGCGCGAAATGCAGCATTTGCCCGGAAAACAATGGCGGCACCGGCTTTTCCTGCCACCCGGCCAGCGAAATACCCGTGCTTTTCAGCACTTCCCAGGCGCGCAGCAGGCGCTGCGGATCGCTGGGCCGCAGGCGCCGGGCCATCTCCGGGTCCACTTTAGACAATCTGGCGTGAAAGCTCTCTGGGCCGGTTTCCGCCATTTCCTGTCTGGCCAGTGCGCGGATCGCCGGATCAATCTCAGGAATGGGGGCAATACCTTCCGTCAGCGCCCGGAAATACAGTCCCGTGCCGCCCACCAGAATGGGCAGGCGTCCCTCATTGCAGATTTCCTGCATGCGGGCGGCGGCCATGGCCGCCCATTCTCCTGCCGAACAGGGTTCATCTGCTGCCCGAAAGCCATACAGATGATGCGGCGCGCGGGCCAGGTCGGCCACCCCCGGACGCGCCGTCAGGATCGGCAATTCCCGGTAAATCTGCATGCTGTCGGCGTTGACAATGGCCGCACCCCCCCGGCTGGCCAGCGCCTCGGCCAGACGCAGCGCCAGAGCAGACTTGCCGCTGGCGGTTGGCCCTGCAATAAGAAGTGCGCGTTGCCGTTTCATGTTAGATCCCAAAGTGCCGTTGCCATGCATCATACTATCACCCTGATCTGCAATCCGGCGAATGTCGTTCTCGACACCAGTCTGGTTTCCGATCTGTCCGATGCGCTGGAGCGCGAAGGCGGCCTGACCGGACACCTCGATTGGCTGGACGGGCCGATCGCCGTCGATCTGCCCTGTGCGGGCCTGCCGCCAATCGAGATCGCGGACATTCTGCACGACAGGCTGGACGATGCGCCCGTGGATATAGTGGTGCACGAGGCGGGTGAACAGCGCCGGCGCAAACTGCTGATCGCCGACATGGATTCGACCATCATCACAGTGGAATGTCTGGACGAGCTCGCCGATTTCGCAGGCAGGAAAGCCGAGGTGTCGGCCATCACCGAACGCGCCATGCGGGGCGAGATTGTGTTTGAGGCGGCATTGCGCGAACGCATCAATATGCTGGCCGGCCTGCCGGTCAGCGTCCTGAACGATGCCTATACCGAACGTGTGCGCCTGATGCCCGGCGCGCGCATACTGGTGCGCACCATGGCGGCTTTTGGTGCGCATACGGTGCTGGTCTCGGGTGGCTTCAGCTATTTCACCGAACGGGTGGCCGCGGCGGCGGGATTTGATGCGGAACGCGCCAACCGCCTGATTTTTGAAAACGGCCGGTTAACAGGCGTTGCAGACCCCATTCTGGGACGCGAGGCCAAACTGGCGGCGCTGCAGGAATTTTGCTCTGTTCACGGAATATATGACCACCAGGCGATGGCCGTGGGCGATGGGGCCAATGATTTGGCGATGATACAGGCCGCGGGCATGGGGGTGGCCTTTCACGCCAAGCCGGTGGCGGCGGCGGCGGCGCGGGCACGCATCGATCATGGCGATCTGACCGCATTACTCTATCTGCAGGGCTATCGCGGCAATGATTTCGTGCGCGACTGAGGCGGTGTAGATGCGCACAGAGTTCAGCCCCGCACAATTACGCGAACCCGGCATGGCGCAGTCCGAAAAAATTCTGCGCGCCTGCGTGCATTGCGGATTTTGCAACGCCACCTGTCCGACCTATCTGCAAACCGGCAATGAGAATGACGGGCCGCGCGGGCGCATTTATCTGATGCGTGAAATGCTGCAAAGCGCGGCGCCGCCGGATGCGCGCACGGTGGCCCATATAGACGGTTGCCTGTCCTGTTTGGGCTGCGCCACCACCTGCCCCTCCGGCGTGGATTATATGCGGCTGGTGGACCATGCCCGCGCGCATATCGAAACCCATTTCCAGCGGCCGCTTCTGGAACAATTACTGCGCGCGGCGATTGGGTTTGTTTTACCGCATACCGGGCGATTCCGCGCCGCCATGTGGCTTGGAAAACTCAGCTCACCGTTTGCCAGATACCTGCCCGGCCCGCTTGGCCGCATGGCCGCCATGACGTGGAAGACGGCGCTGCCCTCGTGCAAAGCACTTTCTGGCGTCTATCCGGCGCAAGGCGCAAGGCGCAGGCGTGTGGCGCTGCTGAACGGCTGTGTGCAGCCCGTGCTGGCGCCGGAAATCAATATCGCCGCGATCCGGCTGCTCAACCAGCTGGGCGTGGAAGTCGTGGTTCCCGAACAGGCCGGGTGCTGTGGCGCGCTCAATTATCATCTGGGGCAGGCGGCTTCCGCAAAACAGTTTGCCCGCGCCAATGTCCGCGCCTGGGCGGAGGCCGCCGGCAATGGGGGCCTCGACGCCATTCTGATCACCGCATCCGGCTGCGGCACGCAGGTAAAGGAATATGCGCATTTACTGCGCGACGACGATCTGTATAAGGAAGTGGCGGCGCATATGGCCGCCATTACCCAGGACATCAGCGAGTTTCTGTTTGCGCTGGACCTGCCTGCCTCTGTACAGCCCCAGACCCAGCGCATCGCCTATCACGCCGCCTGTTCGCTGCAGCACGGCCAGAAGCAAAGCGGCAAGGTGGAAAGCCTGTTACAAAAGGCAGGCTTTGAAGTGCTGATTCCACGCGATGCGCATCTGTGCTGTGGCGCGGCCGGCAGTTACACCCTGTTGCAGCCGGATATGAGCGCACGGCTGGCCGCCGCCAAGACGGAAAATTTGCTGGCGCTGCAACCCGACATCATCGCCACCGGCAATATCGGCTGTCAGGTGCAGATCGCGGCGGGCGCAAAAATTCCCGTGCTGCACTGGGTGCAGTTGCTGGAGCAGGCGCAGGGAAGGGAAAAAAATCACTTGACCAATGCGCTATAATTACATATAAACAGCATACAATTCACATATATATGGTGACATAATGAGCGTACGCATCAATATGGTTCTATCTGACAAGTTGAACCAAGAAATTGATAAAATTATTGAGGCTGACCACGATACGACCAGGAGCGAAATTTTTCGTAAGGCAATTGAGTTGTATTTAGCGGCCCGTAATGGCGCGGCGCATGGATTGAAGATCGGCCTGGTAGAGCGTGACACCGATAAATTAAAAACGGAAATCATCGGCCTGTAAACAGCACAATTGACCTTGGCAAGCCTGCGGCTGGTCATGAAATCAATGTAACTATTCAGCGAGAGGAAGCTGCAAGCGAACGTATAGTCCGGTTATTCAGGGAAGTGACACTTTTCTGGCTGGTATCGGGTTCGTGGCGCTAATCGTGTGGATTTGCATAAATACGCTGTCATCGCCAGAAGCATCCGCAGAAGAAAAAAAGTGGGCTATGTCGATTATAAGCGCTGCCGCCGGTGGGACGGTTGGATACTTAGTGCGCAGGTAGAAATAAACTAACCCTCCAGAGGCAGATGCGCCGCGAACCAGTCTTTGAGCGGCGATAACGCCGGATGCTGCAAATCCTGGCGCAGACAGGCGCGCACACGGGGAATCAGTTGTAAATAAGCGGGCTTGTTATCGCGTTTGGCGAGCCGCGCAAAAATACCCAGAATTTTACAATTACGCTGGGCACCCGCCACCGCATAGGCCGTGCGGAACCCGGCTTCGTCAAAGCCTGAATCCGCCAGGGCGGCGCCCGCGCAATAACGCGCGAGCATCACCGCTGCAAGCCCGGGCGGCACATCGCGGCGCGCATCTTCCAGCAACGACACCAGATCATAGGCGGGGCTGCCCAGCAGACCATCCTGAAAATCGATCAGCCCCACGCGCGCAACGCCACGGCGTTGCGGCAGCCAGAACAGATTCTGCGCATGATAATCGCGTAACACCAGCACCGGGCGCGCGGGCGTAACGCGCACGAACAAATGCCGCCAATGATCTAAAAATTCCGCCTGTGCAGGCTCCTCCAGCGCGCGGCCCATCACCACCGGGGCGTACCATTCGCATAACAGCCGCACTTCGGCTTCCTGTGCACCCGCATCATACTGGCTCAGCACATGATCGCCGCCGTCGCCCACCGGCAGCCTGTCCAGGACCTTTGCGGCATGCAGCGCCAGCAACACGTCAATGGCCGCACCATAAAGCTGTGTTTCATCCGCGCCCGCGGGAATGGCGCTGGCGAACAGATCATCGCCCAGATCTTCCAGCAGCATCAGACCGCGCGGCAGATCCGCGGCCAGAATTTGCGGCGCCGTCAGTCCCAGTCCTTGCAGATAGCGCGCGACCGCCGCAAACGGCCGGCAATCGGTTGCCAGATGCGCCAGCCTGTTATAGGCCCCCGCCGCAGCCGAGCGCAGCTGATCGCCGCCGGGCGGCGCATTCATCAAAATGGCTCCCCCCAGGGCTCCCGACAGGCGCTGATAGCTTCGATAGCCCGCGTCATCGGCCATGCGGGTGCGGTTTGCAGCACCCCAACCGGCCCGATGAAGAAAATCCGCTATTTCCTGTTCGCGTTCAGACATTTTGCATCCGCTCCGGCCAGTCCCCATAACCCGCCAGGCGCACCTGCCGCCTGCTCTCCTGAATGCCTGCATCTGCCGGAATTTCAAGATAAATCTCCAGACGATTGGGGGGCAGCCGGGATTCCACGCATTGCGGCCATTCAATCAGGCTGACACCCTCGGCAAAGGCTTCCTCCAGACCCAGTTCATGGGTTTCTCCGGGGCCCGAAAGCCGGTACAGATCAAAATGCCATAGGCCCAGCGGGCCGATCTGATAATGCTGCACCAGCGAAAATGTCGGGCTGGGCACTTCCTCCACCAGACCCAGAGGGGCCTGAAGGCTTTGAATCAGCGCCCTTGCAAAGGCGGTTTTTCCCGCGCCGAGCCCGCCATAGAGCGCCACCACATCGCCCGCACGCAGTAAACGCCCCAGCCGGACCGCGAGGGCCTGCGTGGCGGCCAGGTCCGGCAGCAGGAATGAGTGTTCACCCATGGTCTCATTTTTCTGCTTCTGGCTCATTTCGCGGGTGTGCTTCTACTTGATTTGCGGTGCCGCTTAGCCGATGTTGTTGCAACCGATATTCAACAGCGAGCATGAATTCCTATGTCTACGATAAACGGCACCACCCTGACTACCGACATTGCCATTATTGGCGCTGGCCCGGTCGGCCTGTTTGGCATTTTCGCCGCAGGCATGCTGAACATGAAAACCGTTCTGATCGATTCACTTGAAATGACCGGCGGCCAGGTCACGGCACTCTATCCGGAAAAGCCGGTTTATGACATTCCCGGCTATCCGTCGATTGAGGCGCAGCAGCTGATCGTCAATCTGGAAAAGCAGGGGGCACCCTTCCTTCCTACCTATCTGCTGGATCAGCAGGTCATGACCATGGAAAAAATTCCTGGCGGCACTGACGCATATTGGCGGCTGACCACCAGCAAGAACTATGTCGTTAACGCCAAGGCCGTGATCATCGCGGCCGGGGTTGGCGCGTTTGGCCCCAACCGCCCGCCGGTGGAGCATCTCGACATTTATGAAGCTTCCGGCAATGTGCATTATCTGGTGAAAAAGCGCGAAGCGTTTCGCGGCAAGAAACTGGTCATCGCCGGCGGCGGCGACAGCGCGGTGGACTGGGTGATGTCGCTGAAGGAAATTGCCGGCCGGGTGGCGATCGTGCACCGGCGCGACGGTTTCCGGGCCGCCGACG
The DNA here is from genome assembly GCA_009693835.1 of Alphaproteobacteria bacterium. GTDB lineage: Bacteria > Pseudomonadota > Alphaproteobacteria > UBA11222 > UBA11222 > UBA11222. The sequence continues at coordinate 29,125 of SHWM01000004.1, read as the reverse complement.
CCAATGTCGATAAAATGCGCGCCTGGGCCAAATCCGAGGAAATTGATTATGTCGTACCCTATACGGTCAAATCCCTGCATGGCGCGGCCGGCAAACTGACCGGCGTCGAGGTGGAGAGCAAACAGGGCAACCGGATTCTGGAAGCCGATCATTTCCTGGCGTTCTATGGCCTTTCCAACAAACTGGGGCCGATAGCCGAATGGGGGCTGAATCTGGACAAAAAACACATCCATGTGGACCCCGCCACCTGCGTCACCAATATACCCGGTATTTTCGCCGCTGGTGATATCGCGCTCTATCCCGGCAAGCTGCATCTTATTCTGGCCGGGTTTAGCGAGATTGAAATGGCGTGCCATGCCGCCTACAAAATCGTCTACCCGGACGTGGAGCTGAAATTTGAATATTCGTCCGCTAAAGGCGTGCCTGGATCACCTGGATCGCCAACGGCGGACTGACCGGAAGATCGCTGTTATCATCCTTCCGCTTTAACGGCAGATTGCAGATAACCTTGGTTCCCTGTCCGGGTTCGGATTCTATCTCGACCCAACCCTCGTGCAATTCGATCAGGCTGCGCACCAGCGACAGCCCGATCCCCGCACCCTGTTCCCCGCCACTCCGGGACCGGGATTCAAACGGCTTGAACATGTTTTCCTGATAATTGCGTTCAATTCCCGCGCCTCGGTCGCGCACCCATAGCTGGCAGACGCCGCCCCCATCCTGCACCACCCGGTTCGCGCCAATCACAATCTCTTCGCCCGCAGTCGAAAATTTGATCGCGTTCGAAATAAGATTGAACATAACCTGCTTGATACGCCGTTCATCTGCAAAAATGACGCCCATATCCTCCGGGCAGTCCAGCACCAGCGTCAGATCACATTCGCGCGCACGCTGACGCGACAGCTCGCGTACCGAGTCAAGCAAGCCCCTGACATCAACCCGGTCCTGACTCAGCGATAATTGCCCTGATTCGATCGAGGCCAGATCGATCACGTCATTGACCAGCGCCAGTAATTGTTGCGACGCCTCCAGCAGGCCTTGCGAATATTCATGCTGGCGTTCATTCATTGTGCCAAAAAATTCATGCTCCAGTATTTCGGCAAAACCGATAATGCTGTTGAGCCGCGTACGGAACTGATAGGAAATGTGCGCGATGAATTCGGATTTCAGGCGATCCGTGGTTTCCAGGGCTTCGTTGCGGTCGCGCAACGCACGCTCGATCTGCACGGAACCTGTCACATCCGCCATGGTCAACAGGCTGCCCCCATCCGGTAGCGGGGCAATCGTGCAATCAATGACCATGTTATCCTTGCGCTGGGCCCGCAATATATACATCTCGCGGTCTGTTTCAGCGCCCGTGATGCGGGACTTAATCGCATCCCAGCCCCGCAAATCCGGCACCAGCGCCTGATAAAATCCCTGAATCTCATCAATATGCGGATGCTCCTGCACGACCATTTCATTCATCTTGAGAATGCGCGGAAAGGCGGGATTATATAACCGCATCCGGCCATCGATTCCAAACACCGCCACACCTTCCTGCAGGCTGTTGAGGGGTTCCAGCTGAACCCTGGATAACGCATTAAGGGACCGTTCCAGCGTCAGCAATTCAGTCAGATCTTCGTACAAAACAAACAATCCGCCATTGCGGCGGGCCTGGGTGACAACACGCAGGGTGCGTTCATTTGGCAGCTGCCAGATTTCCTCCTGGCTGTCGATCAGCTCGGTATAGGAGGCCAGCTGCTTTCGCTTCCACACCGGAAAATCCGCCTGTTCGGGAATCCGGCGGGACTCGCGCATGGCTTCCAGCACCTCGCCATGATGCGGCTATGTCGCAAGCCATTCTGCCGGTAAATTCCATAAATCCGCAAAGCCCTGATTGAAGAACTCCAGGGAGCCGTCACCAGAAAAACTCACCACCGGCGTCCGTAAATGATTCAGGATGGCGCGCTGCGATGCGCGCTGTCCCGCAACCTCGTTTTGCGCGTCCTGAATTTCCGTCACGTCTACCGCCAGGCCAACGCTTCTCTTGCCGGTGGAAACCTCGAACAGATCTAGAATGCGCCTTTGTCCCGCCACCACTGTGCCAACACGATGCGAACTGCCCGGCTGCCGGATTTCCATCAGCGCCTTGCGGCTGACAAGTTCCTCTCCGCGCTGGACGGCGTCGTCGCCAGAGGCGGCGTCGACTGCGCGGCAGTAGGCTTCGTTGACCCAGGTCAGACGGTCATTTACGTCCCGCCGCCACGCGGGATAGGGGATGCCGTTAATGGCATGGCGCAGAAAATCCCGATCCTCCAGCGTTTCCTTCAGCGCGTCGCGTAAGGTGACAATTTCGCTATAGGCCTGGCTGACATCGGAGACAGTGAGTGCGGTTCCCGCGCCCGCAGGCTTGCCCTGACAGGCTAACGTGCGCTGGTCCGTGCAGAAGATAGGAAACGCAAATGCGGCGCCATTTTCCCGCAGCGCCTCAAGCGCCGCCATCAATTCGGCGCGGGACGCCTCCGTCAGATTACCGCATAACCGGGAGAAGGCGGCGGCGCCATCAGCGTCCGCCGCTTCGCTGTTCTGGGTAAAAACACGCACCCCGTGATCGGCGTCCCAGAGAAACATCGTGCCCGTGCCCGATTCAAGCAGTCGTTCCAGGCTTTCCAGTCTGGACTGCAAGCGGGCCGCGGCCAGTGTCTGCTGGCCCCAATGCCGCGTTGCCGCCTGCCCCTGCCGCCAGAAATACGCTCCCGCGAAGCCTGTAAACAAGGCCGGGCCAAGTATCAACCAAGGTAGGAAATGTAAGTATTGCCCCATCATGCGAAACAATTGTCAGGCAATGGTTAACAGAACGTTAACCCGCCCCGTTCAGGCCCTTTCTAGTAGCGGTATTGTTCCGCCTTGAACGGCCCGGCCTGGCTGATGCCGAGATAACTGGCCTGCTTTTCCGACAGGGTGGTGAGTTGCGCACCCAGCTTGCCCAGATGCAGGCGCGCCACCTTTTCATCCAGATGCTTGGGCAACACATAAACGCGCTTCTCATATTTTGCGGCGTTGCGCCAAAGTTCCATTTGCGCCAGCACCTGATTGGTAAAGGAGGCGCTCATGACAAAGCTTGGGTGGCCCGTGGCGCAGCCCAGATTGACCAGGCGGCCTTCGGCGAGCAGCAAAAGCCGCTTTCCATCCGGAAACAGAACCTCGTCCACCTGGGGTTTCACATTTTCCCATTTATAATTGCGCAGGGCGGCCACCTGAATTTCAGAATCGAAATGACCGATATTGCAGACGATGGCGCGGTCCTTCATCAGACGCATATGATCCAGCGTGATCACGTCTACATTACCGGTAGCGGTCACAAAAATATCGCCCAAGGGTGCTCCCTGCTCCATGGTCACCACCTGATAGCCTTCCATGGCGGCCTGCAATGCGCATATCGGATCGATTTCAGTGACCATCACGCGTGCCCCCTGAGACCGCAAGGAGGCAGCGGAGCCTTTTCCGACATCCCCGAAGCCGCAGACCACGGCAATCTTTCCCGCCATCATCACATCCGTGGCGCGTTTGATGCCATCCACCAGACTTTCGCGGCAGCCATAGAGATTATCGAATTTGGATTTGGTCACCGAATCATTCACGTTGATGGCCGGAATCTTGAGCGTGCCCGCCTTGGCCATGTCATACAGCCGCAACACGCCCGTGGTAGTTTCTTCAGATACGCCTTTCACGTCATTCAGCAGATCGGAATATTTGTCATGCATCAGACGCGTTAAATCCCCGCCATCATCCAGCAGCATATTGGGTGTCCAGCCGCCCGGGCCTTTGATGGTCTGCTCCAGGCACCACTCATATTCTTCTTCGGTCTCGCCCTTCCAGGCGAACACGGGAACGCCGACGGCCGCAATAGCCGCCGCCGCCTGATCCTGCGTCGAAAAAATATTGCAGGACGACCAGCGCAAGGTCGCGCCCAGATCGGCCAGGGTCTCTATCAGCACCGCTGTCTGGATGGTCATATGCAGGCAGCCTATAATGCGCGCGCCCGCCAGTGGTTTTTGCCCGTGAAATTCCCGGCGCAGCGCCATCAGGCCCGGCATTTCCGTTTCGGCAATCGTGATTTCCTTGCGCCCCCACGCCGCAAGGGACATATCGGCGACTTTATAATCCTGTGCTGCGGCCATCTGGGTTTCCTATTCAGGGGGTGACTGGAGCCTTGAGGAATAACGCAAAGCCATTAAAGCCGTCTTATAGCAAGAGTCCCGACCGCCCGCAACTTACATATAAGGAAATCTTTATATGGTTATATGGCAAAAGGAGAGCGATCACCTCAGTTCTCCTCTCCAAAGCCACTGCCGACCAGCGCCTGCAGCGCATCCAGGGCGGCGACGGCCTGAGGCCCTTCCGCCGACACCTCTATGTCGCAGTGCTGTGCGGCCCCGAGCATCAGCAGGCCCATAATGGAGGCGCCGCTGACTTCCTGGCCGTCACGGCGCACACGCACATTGGCGTCAAACTCTGCGACGCATTTGACAAATTTGGCGGAGCTGCGCGCGTGCAGGCCACGGCGATTGCAGATGGTGAAAATCCGCGCCTCGGGCTGCAGGTTCAATGGTCTTCGCCGCTCAACATTTTAGAAGCGACATATATATACTTCCTGCCTGCCTCACTCGCCTTTGCCACGGCCTTGGCAAGCGGGCAGGTAAGCCGGACGGTGGCAAGCTTGATCAGCATGGGCAGATTAACGCCCGCTATCACTTCAACATTTGGCTGTTTGAGGATGGAGATGGCCAGATTGGACGGCGTGCCGCCGAACATGTCGGTCAGAATAATGACCCCCTGGCCCGTGTCGATGGCCTTGGCGGCGTCCACTATATCGGCACGGCGGCGTTCCATATCATCATCCGGCGCAATGCAGATGGCGCGTGTCTGTTCCTGCGGGCCCACCACATGTTCCATGGCGGCAAGAAACTCTTCGGCCAGCCGACCATGGGTCACGACCACCAAACCAATCATTGCAAGGTTACCACTTACGCATCGCCCTCATGATCACTCTATCCGGCGCGGTTCATTATTGTCAGCCGGGCGGAGATTAGGTCCGGCGCACCGGAAATGTCAATTACCGCCATCCGCGCCGATGTCCCGATGGCGCACTTCGGTCTCATGCCCGCTGACACGCAAAAACTCTCCCAGACGTTCGGCAAAATGCACGGAACGGTGCCGTCCGCCCGTACAGCCAATGGCGATGGTCAGATAACTTTTTCCTTCCTGTGTGTAACCGGCCATCAGGGCATGCACCATCCGACCATAGGCTTCCAGGGACATGTCGAACTGGGGATCCGCACTGATGAATATGCCGACATCCCGGTCCAGCCCGCTATGCGGGCGCAATTCGGCGACATAATGCGGGTTCCGGAGGAAGCGCGCGTCAAACGCCAGATCCGCCTCGCGGGGTATGCCGCGCCGGTAGGAAAAGGAGACAATAGAAATCGCCAGGCCCGCCGCGGACAGCGCATACGACCCCGTGATCAGGGCGCGCAGATCATGGGTACTGAGCGCCGTGGTGTCGATCACTTTTTCGGCCTGATCTCGCAGGCTGCGCATCGCTGCGCGTTCCGCCGTCACCGCATCGCGCAACCGTTCCCCGGACGGCCCCAAAGGATGCCGCCGCCGTGTTTCGGTAAAACGCCGGAACAGTAAATCGTCGTCGCAATCCAGAAACAGCATCTCCACCGCCATGTCGCCGCGCGCCCGCAACCAGGCCAGAAACTCCGTCAGCCGCTCCGGCGAGAATTCCCGTGTGCGGCTGTCAACGCCGATCGCCAGCCCCAGCGGGCTTGACGCCAGCGGGCGCTGCGCGCTGGCCCAGTCGCCCGCCAGTTGCCAGGCCATGCTGAGCGGCAGATTGTCCACCGCGTCATAGCCCAGATCTTCCAGCGCCTTCATGGCGGAGCTTTTTCCCGCGCCCGACAGACCGGTGACAATCAGCAGCCGGTCCTGTTGCCGGGAAATATTCATGCGCGATCCTTCTCTGACACGCAGTGCAGGCGCAGGGCCAGACACAGCTTTGCGGGCGCACTGGCGGCAAACGGCGCCAGCCGCAGCAGGGGCAGCCATATGCCCATTATTTCCGCACTTTCCGTTTCCGGCAGACGGGCAATATTTGTTTCCTCCTGCAAATCCACCACCAGACCAAGTTTCACCCGCGGCCTGTAGTCAACCGGCACAATGCCGACGCCGCGCACCTCCATCCTGCCGGCAATCGCCGCTGGCGCCGCCGCATGGAGCGCACCATCTGTTATTGTAACATCCACCCGGTCATCCGCCACAAGCACAGCATCCGCATACTGATCAATCAGCCGCAGCGCCAGATCGGATTTTCCGCTGCCCGGCGGCCCGCGCAACAGCACGCCACATTCCCCAATCGCCACACAGCTCGCATGCAGATTCACCGCGCCGGCCTGTCACCCCGCCCGGCTGGGCAACCGGACAACAGCGGTTCCCGGCACAGAAATGCCGTCACGGTTGTTTTCCAGCCAGACATCGCATTCCACCAGATTTTCGCCGCCCTCTATGCGCTTGGCCGTGACCTTGCCGCTGACCGTCAAAGTGTCGCCCAGCGCGTTGAAACGCCGCATCTGATGTTTCAGCTTTTTCAGAAACCCGGCGTCGCCCATAAAGTCGGTGACGGAGCGCGACAGCAGCGCCTCGATAAATCCCGTGTTCACATAGGCGTCCGGTGCGCCCTGGCGCCGCGCAAAGGCGGTGTCATGATGCATGTAATTATAATCCTGCGATCCCGACACCTGATCTACGATCAGGGTTGTGGTAATCTCGAAGCTGTAGGTTGGCAAAATGTCGCCTTCCTTCACATCCTCCCAATATACATTGCGCGTCATTTCTGGGTTACTCCTGCTGTCCTGAGTTCGTCGGCGGTGCGGAAATTCATCAGCGTGTTACGGATCAGGCAGACGACCTCGTCCTTCTGATTGGTGATAATATCTTCATTGACGATCCACAAGGATTCCGGGTCCAGCCGGGTGGGTTTAAGATAAATGTCGGCCGTGCGCGTGGCGCTCGACAGATGGTCGCCCACATAGACCGGCAGCAGGAATTCCAGTTCACGGCCCATATTGGTGAACTGGCTGCCAATCATCGGCATACTTAGTGAAAAAGGAGAATCGGACGGCTTTTCATCCGGCTTTCCCCCGGAGGATTTGGCCGGTGTTGGCCCCTTGGGGCCGAGACGCTCGACCATGGAAAAAATCCATAAGGCGGTCGGCGGGCACGGTGTGCGGGGCGCATAACCCGGCTCGAGATAGAGCGGATTATCATTGCCGACCATTATGCAATGGCGCCGGATCGGTTCATGTTCCACTGCATATTTGGCGCGGCGTTTGGGTGAGGTGCGACCGATAAAGTCGCGCCGCACGGCTTCTATATCATACATCGGGTATCTCCCTGCTATTTCTCATATCGCAGTCTACCCCGGTAAAGACCTCCGGGCTACTAGTGTCGCGATTTCAAAGTTCGTCAGAACGAACTGCAAGCCTTTACGCGAACTTTGAAATTAAAGCGACACTAGCAAATTAGTGATTCCAGTGTGGTTTTGGATTTGAAGTTCCAGCCCGGCTCGCGGAGCATATTACAGGAACTTCAAATCCACCACACTAGGCAAACGGCAAAATCTGGGGCAGGATGGGACACAAGAATAAAACAGGGAGGAGCCAAAAATGCCCGGATGTCTGAATGGCGTACGTATCCTTGATCTGACGGCCAATGTTTCGGGTCCGTTCGGCACCGCAATGCTGGGCGACATGGGGGCCGATGTCATAAAGGTTGAATCCCCCGCCATGGGCGACGTCATGCGCTATTTTGGCCCGGCGCGCGGCGGCATGGGGGCGGGGTTCGCGGTGATCAACCGCAACAAGCGCGCCGCCGCCATCGACCTGCAAAAACCCGAGGGCCGCGATACGCTGCTGCGTCTGGCGAAAACCGCCGACGTGGTGGTGCAGAATTTCCGCCCCGGCGTGATGGACCGGCTGGGCGTCGGTTATGACGCCTGCCGGGCGGTGCGCGACGACATCATCTATGTATCGGTCAGCGGCTATGGCGACAGCGGGCCGCGGTCGCGCGATCCGGTCTATGACGGGGTCATCCAGGCCGCCACAGGCTATATGATGGTGCAATCCGAACCGGGCAGCGGCAAACCATCACCGGTGCGCAATATTGTGTGCGACAAGATCACCTCGATGACGGTCGTTCAGGCCGTCATGGGGGCATTATTTGCGCGCGAGCGGGGCGCGGGCGGACAGCATGTCAAGATCGCCATGCTTGACACCAATCTGGCCTTTGTGTGGCCCGACGCCATGTCGAACATGACCTTCATCGGGGAACAGCCGGCCACTGCGGACATCAGCGATATGTACAATCTGCCCGCCACCAAAGACGGCTTCGTCATGGGCTTCGCCATCACCGATGCGCAATATGCGGGCCTGTGCCGGGTGATGGAGCGCCCGGACCTGGCAGCGGATCCGCGTTTTACCTCTGTGGCGCTGCGGGTTCAGAATGTGCATGCGCTGAACAGCATCATCACCGCCGAATTCGCCCGCTTTACCTCGGCCGATCTGGTGGATCGCCTGTCGCGCGAACAGGTGCCCGGATCAAAAATCAACAGCCGCGCGGATATTCTGACGGACGAACAGATCGCGCATAATGAAATGATTATTGAAACCGAACATCCCGACGCGGGGCACATGCGCTATCCCCGGCCGCCAATCGTCTTTGAGGGCACGCCCAGCAGCATCCGCCGCCCCGCCCCGCAAATGGGCGCCCATACGGATGAACTGCTGGCCGAGATCGGCGTCAGCAAAGCCGAGATCGCGAAGCTGCGGGAAAGCGGCGCGATCGCCTGAGCATGGAGAAGTATCATTCGCCGCAGGATCAAAATAGCTGATGCACCCGAAGCGGAAGATTAAAGGCCTCCAGATCACGCGCCATATCGAGCAGACCAAATCCGAGCCACGGCATGATCTGACTGGCAATGAGCCATAGCAGGATGAATTGCGCCGCAACGCCCAGTACGATGCCGATGCCCCATTGGATGGTCAGGGTGAGGGCCATCCAGGAACGGTTATAGGCGGGAACCGCCTTGTCGGCTGGCATAAAGCGCAATAACCTGGACCGAACGCCCGGTATCCCGCGCAGCAAGGCCGTGCCGCCAATGGCCGGATTGATCACGCTGGGAATCATGGTCGACAACAGTAGTGCATAAATCCACCAGAATTCCGGGGCATGGGGATGCGCACCAATGCCATCAAAAAGTTCGCGCAACGGAAGAATGGGCAGGCCGCCCCCCAGCACGGCCACATAATCGAATGTCTGAATCCCGACGACCATTGTGCAGGACAGAACGGCGATGACCCCCACTGCCGCCGCGGCATCCGCCAGCGCCAGCCCATAGGGCCACCACCCGCCCTGCTCGATCCCCCGCCGCAACAACCCCCGCGTCAGCCCAGGCGACAGCCAGTCAAACGGCGCGTTGAGCAGCGTCAGCAGGCCCGCAAGTAACAACATAGATCCGCTGACCTGCCATGTATTATTCGACGAAAGAAAATAGGGCCCAGTCAAGATGAGTGCAATCAGCAACAGGGTGAACAGCACCTGAAAAACATGTTGCTGTCCACTTGCTACGCTACGATTATTTGTGCTCTTGACAGCGAAAGCGACAGCGCCAATGACAGCGACAACGCTAATGACAGCGATAGCGACAGCGATAGCGATAGCGACAGCGAAATTATGCCAGATAACGGATGACCAACCATTCGTCACATCGGCCCACCTCACTGCAAATACAATTACTGCAAGAGACGCGATGGCTAATCCGCGACGCCACCCTTCAACGCCGGGGGCAAGCCCCAGAACCGTTTCTGCCGGGCCGACATGGCCAGAAATAGCCCAGATGATCAGGATGGTCGCAATGGGATAGACCAGCGCCAGCAGCAGGCAGCGGTCATAGGCGGGGGCGGTCCATAGTGCGGCGGGGGCGCGCAAACCGAACAGGCGGGCGGCGCTGCCGTGTGTAGTCACATCCGCGTCACCGAAAAACCGGTCAACGGCGCGGAGAAAGACGGTCAGCCAGTCGGTATATAGCTGAACAGGCAGGCCGCCCGTCTGAAGCGATTTTCTTAGCGCGTCATAATCAGCGCGCGCCGGTGTGCCCTCAGGTTTTTCCCCCTCGCCTAGCAAGACATCGTAGCGATAAAAGCTTCCCGCAAACACGATTAGGGCCGCAAATCCCAGCACCGCCACCGTCACCGCCAATGGCCCCCGATGAGCGCTGTCAGTTTCGGCTTGGCGTCCAACAGGATCGCACCCGACCCCGCAATAGCGAGATAGACCAAGGCGCTAAATGGATTGTCCGGCATGACGATTCCCCCCGAGGAAGAATAACATCACGCCCGAGGGCAGCTATACAAATAGAATCAGATCAAGGTTTAATTCTACACGCACCTACTAAGTAAAAAATTCGGTCTTTCCATGGAGGGCAGCCCCTCAATGTCCGCCCCGCCCCTGGTTGGGGCTGTTCGCTGCCCTAGCCAACCCTGAAAATCTGTAGCAAGATGGGTTCAAACCATAAAAACCAGAGAAAAGAGGAGGGAGCGCCAATGTCCGGAGCCTTGCAGGGGGTACGTATCCTTGATCTGACCATTAATGTATCCGGGCCGTTCGCCACCGGCATTCTGGGCGATATGGGCGCCGACGTGCTGAAGCTGGAAGAGCCGGGGCCCGGCGATCTAGCGCGCCGCTATGGCCCGATGCGCGACGGCATGGCTGCACCCTTTGCGGTCATGAACCGCAACAAGCGGGCCATCGCGCTGGATCTGAACGCGCCGGGCGCCAAGGATCTGTTCTTCCGTCTGGTAAAGACCGTCGATGTGGTGATACAGAATTTCCGCCCCGGCGTGATGGATCGCATCGGCCTTGGCTATGAGCATTGCCGCGCGGTAAAGGACGACATTATCTATGTGTCGCTCAGTGGTTTTGGCGAAACCGGGCCGCTCAGCGCCGACCGGGTCTATGATCCAGTCATTCAGGCGGTCAGCGGCTTCATGGGGGTGCAGGCCGACCCGGTGACCGGCATGCCGCAACCGGTGCGCCACATTGTGTGCGACAAAACCGCCGCCATGACCGCCACCCAGGGCATCCTGGCCGCCCTGTTCGCGCGCGAACGGGGCAATGGCGGGCAGCATGTCAAGATCACCATGCTGGATGCGGGGCTGGCCTATTTATGGTCGGACGCCATGTCCAACCACACTTATGTGGGCGCGCCGCATCTGCCGGAAATCAGCACGCTGCTGAATGTGGCGAAAACCCTGGACGGCTTCATCACCTTTATCTTTGTCAGCGACAGCGAATTTCAGGGCATGTGCCGCGCCCTTAACCTGCCGGATCTGGCGAAGGACCCGCAATATGCCGGGCCGGTTGAGCGCATGCCAAAAATGAAGGAATTGAGCGCGTTTGCATCCGAGGTGATCGCCACGTTGACCACCGCTGACATTGTCGCCCGGTTCGCCAAGGAGCAGGTGCCCTGCGCCAGAATCAACCTGCGCGAGGATCTGGTGAACGATCCGCAGATCGTCCACAACAAACTTATTATGGAGATCGACGACCCCAAGCTGGGCAAGGTGCGTTTTCCGCGCCCGGCCATTGAATTTTCCAAAACGCCGTCCAGCGTGCGCAGCATGGCCCCAAAGGTTGGTCAGCACACAGATGAAATTCTGCGCGAGATCGGCGTCAGCGCAGACGAACTTGCAACACTGAAATCGAAGGGGCTGTTTGGCTAGGACAAGACCAGCCCGTCCAATTACCCACGCATCACAGAACCATATCAGAGGGAGAGACTTTTATGCACGGCTGCCTGCACGGAATACGCATTGTGGACATGACGGCCAATGTTTCAGGGCCATTCGGCACCGCGATGCTGGGCGATATGGGGGCCGATGTGATCAAGGTCGAGGCGCCCGGCAATGGCGATATTTCCCGGCGTTACGGCATGATGCGCGGCGGCATGGCGGCGGCCTTTGCCGTCATCAACCGCAACAAGCGGGGCGTGGCGCTGGATCTGCAATCGGCGGAGGGCAAGGAGGCCTTTCTGAAACTGGTGGCCAGCGCCGATGTGGTGACGCAGAATTTCCGCCCCGGCGTCGTGGACCGGCTGGGGGTTGGCTACGAAGCCTGCAAGGCGGTCAAAAAAGACATTATCTATATATCGATCAGCGGATTTGGCGACAGCGGCCCGCATGCCGGAGATTCGGTCTATGACCCCGTCATTCAGGCGGTCAGCGGCTATATGGGCGTGCAGACCGAACCCGGCACGGACAAGCCCATGCCGGTCCGCACCATCGTGTGCGACAAGATCGCCTCTATGTCCGTGACCCAGGGCGTGCTGGGCGCACTGTTTGCGCGCGAACGCTTTGGAATGGGCCAGCACGTCAAGATCGCGATGCTGGACGCCAGTCTCGCGTTCCTGTGGCCCGACGCCATGTCCAACCACACCTATATGGGCGACGCGCCGCGCATGCCCGAAATGGGCATTTATCATCTGCCTGCCAGCAAGGATGGATATTTTGTCGGCTTTGTGGTGACGGACGAACAGTTTCAGGGCCTGTGCCGGGCGATTGAACGCCCCGACATCGCCAATGACCCGCGCTTTGTGGAAACCGTATCTCGGCAGAAAAACCAGAAGGCGCTGAATGTAATTTTCGCGGCCGAGGTCGCCAAATACACCACTAACGAAATCGTGGCGCGCTTTCAGCGGGAAAAAGTGCCCGCCGCCAAAATCAACAACCGGGTGGACATACTGAGCGATCCGCAAATCCTGCACAATGGCATGATCATCGAAACCGAGCACCCTGACGCCGGGCCGATGCGCACCCCCCGCCCGCCGATCATCTTTGGCGAAACGCCGTCCAGCATCCGCCGCCATGCGCCGCAGGTTGGCGCGCACACCGAGGAGGTGCTGGCCGAAGTGGGCTACAGCGCCGGCGATATCGCCGCGATGCGCAAAAAAGGCGTGCTTGGGTAGGGGCGCTTATGCCTGGCACAATCATCAGTACACGAAACATGCTGGAGCGGCTGGTGGCGTTTGACACCACCAGCCGAGAATCCAATCTGGCGCTGATCGAATATGTGCGCGATTATCTGGACGGGCATGGGGTGGCGTCCACACTGATCCATAACGACGCCCGCACCAAAGCCAATCTGTACGCCACCATCGGGCCCAGGGACGCGCCGGGCGGCATTGTATTGTCCGGGCACACGGATGTGGTGCCGGTGGATGGTCAGGACTGGCGCAGCCCCCCGTTTGAGATGCGCGAGGAAGGCGGCCGCCTGTATGGGCGCGGCACCGCAGACATGAAAGGCTTCATCGCCAGCGCGCTGTCATTGACGCCCGAATTTGTGGCCGGCATCGGGCGCACGCCGCTGCATCTGGCGTTTTCCTATGATGAGGAAATCGGCTGCCTTGGCGTGCATTCCATGGTGCGCCACATTGCGGCGCATCTGCCCGCGCCCAAAGCGGTGATTGTCGGCGAGCCGACCATGATGCGGGTGGTCAACAGCCACAAGGGCATCCGCACCTTCACCACCGAGATCATCGGGGTTGAGGCGCATTCGTCCACCCCGCATCTGGGCGTTAACGCCATCGACGCGGCGGTGCAGCTGATCAATTTTCTGCATGCGATGCGAACCGAAATGCAGCACCAGGGCGATGCCTCGGGGCGATTCGATCCGCCCTATACCAGCATCCATGTCGGCACCATCGAGGGCGGCACGGCGCTGAACATTATTCCGCGCCGGTGCCGGTTTCAGTGGGAAATCCGCCCCCTGCCCGATCAGGACCCGGACGCACTCGCCGCCCGCTTCACCGCCTATGCCATGCAAACCGTGCTGCCGGGCTTGCGCGCCATTTCACCGCAGGCCAATATCATTATCAGGCAGCGCGCCGATGTGCCGCCGCTGGCCCCGCGCGAGGGATCGCCCGCCGAGGCGCTGGTCACTGCATTACGGGGGTCGAATATCCTGCATGCGGTGTCCTATACCACCGAGGCGGGCATATTCCAGGACGCGGGCATCCCCGCCGTGGTGTGCGGGCCGGGCGATATCGAACAGGCGCACAAGCCCGATGAATTTGTGGCGGTCGCGGAACTCAACGCCTGCGACGGCTTTTTGCGGCAATTATTGGTAGCGATCGCCTGAGCGGCCGGATCAGCGGCCCGCAAAAATCGCATCGAACGGGACGATATAGGTCAACGCCGCGCTCTCCACGCCGGGATTGTCGTTACCCAGATTGGCGTTGGAAATATGGTTGAAACTGGCCCCGAACCGGTGCCCATTTGGAAAGCGGTAGGTGATTTCGATCTGGCTGCGGAACTCGACCGTATGATGCAGATCACTGCCATTGCCCCGATAATAAAGGCCGGGCGCAAAACTCGGTGTGACGTAAATCCGGTCCCATAAGGGAATATCGATCAACACCCCTGCAAAACCATGCACCGAGCCCTGGGTCGTCGCCATCGCACCGCCGAACGGTTTGAAAATCCACATATGTTCATCGGCGCGATATTCGATACGGAACTCGCCAGCTTCCTTCCCGCGCTGGTTGACATCAAAATAGGCGGCGGAAAAGGCCATCAGATCGCCGTCCTGACTGGCCGCCAGTCCGGTGTTTGCACCCGCTACCCATAGGGCCATGGCCACGGCGCCGCACTGAAAGATTTTGAACACCCGAACCCCCTGCTCTGGAACCATTATGTTGTCCTATCATGAATCAGTTCGGAGGCCAGACCGGTTTATTTGCTACACTGCGGCGATGCGCCTTTGTCTTCTGACCCGCCTGTTTATTTTTTTCCTGCCCTGGCAACTACAGGCGGCGCAGGCGCAGGAACCCGCGCAGGACAACCGGGAATATCCTGTCCGGGAAATCAGCGACGGCGACACGCTGACCCTGGACAATGGCGTGGTGGTGCGGCTGGCGGGCCTGCAGGCCCCGAAACTGGCGCTGGGCCGTCCGGGCTTCAGGCCCTGGCCGCTGGCGGAGCAGGCCCGCGAGACGTTAATTGAACTCACGCAGGATCATAGTGTGCGGTTGCACTATGGCGGGGCGCGTCAGGACCGCTATCGCAGAACACTGGCGCATCTATACCGGTCCGGGGACGGGCTGTGGATCCAGGGGGAAATGCTGCGCCGGGGCATGGCGCGGGTGTATACATTCAGCGATAATCGCGCGCTGGCTGCCGAAATGCTGACGCTGGAACAGGAGGCGCGGGCGGCGCACCGCGGCCTGTGGTCGCTGGATTTTTATGCGGTCCGGCGGCCCGAAAATCTTCATGGCGTCATGGACACCTTTCAACTGGTGGAGGGCAGGGTTCTAAAATTCGCCAAAATCAGCGATTATATTTTTTTGAATTTCGGAACGGACTATAAGACGGACTTTACCGCCGTCATTGAGCGCCGCGACTGGCCGCATTTTGCGGCGGCGGCAGATCCGAAAAACTATCCCGGCAAAAATGTGCGGGTGCGCGGCTGGCTGCAATATTGGAACGGGCCGATGGTGCGTGTCAGCCACCCTGAACAGATTGAGGTACTGGAGTGAAATTTTCCGCCAAATTTGCCTGTCTGCTGATCGGCGCGGCCATTGGTGTGCCGCCGATTGTCAGCGCACCCGCCCAGGCGCAATTCATGTCCAAATCGAAGGAACTGCACGTGGGCGCGGAGGAACATCCAAAAATCATCAAACAATATGGCGGTGTCTATGACGAACCCCAAGTCTCCGGCTATGTCGCGTCCATCGGCGGGCGTATCGTCGCCAATTCGGATATACCGGGCCAGCGCTTTCATTTTACCGTGCTGGACAGCCCTGTAGTCAATGCCTTCGCCCTGCCTGGGGGATATGTTTATGTGACGCGCGGGCTGATAGCGCTGGCCAACAACGAGGCGGAACTGGCCAGCGTGCTGGCGCATGAGGTCGGGCATGTCGCGGCCCGGCATACGGCGCAACGCTACAACCGGGGGGTCGGAATGGCGATCGGCGGGGCGCTGCTGGACGCGCTGCTGGGCAATCAGATTGTCAGCAATCTGGTGCAGCAGGGCGGCCAGCTTTATCTGCTCAGCTATTCGCGCAAACAGGAATATGAGGCCGATCAGCTAGGCGTGCGCTATCTGGCGCGCACCGGTTATGATCCCTATGCGGAGGCGGATTTCCTGCATTCACTGGAAGCCAATGATGCGCTGGAATCAGCGATCGAGGGCGGCAAAAACCCCCGGCCCAGCGAATTTCTGGCGACCCATCCGATGACCGCCAAGCGTGTGGCGGAGGCCATCAACGCCGCCCGCGCCTCGGGCGTGCCGGTCGAATCCCGGCCCCGCCTGCGCGATGAATTTCTGAACAGCATTGAGGGCCTGACTTATGACGGCAGCCCGGAACAGGGTTATGTGCGCGACCGTACCTTTTTACATCCCAAACTGGGATTCGCCTTTACCGTACCGCCTGGTTTCAAAGTAAAGGATGGGCCGGAGGCCATCATTGCCAGCGGCCCCGGGGAGTATAAAATCAAGTTCGACATAGCGCCGCTGCGAAGGCCAACCTCCATGGCCGTCTATCTGACATCGGAATGGGCCAATGATGTCTCCCTGCATAATCCGGAAGGGCTGATCATCAATGGCATGCAGGCCGCGACGGCGGAAACCGCGATCGCCACAAATGCCGGCCGGGGCCTTGTGCGGTTGATCGCAATTGGCTTGGCCCCGGACAAGGCGGCGCGCATCATGATCCTGATGCCGGAAGAGCCCGGCCCTGACCTGCAGGCGGAACTGCGGCGGTTTACCTACAGCTTTCATGTTTTAAGTCAGGCTGAAGCCGCGAACACCCGTCCGCAGCGCGTCATCAGTATTCCAGTCAGGCCGGGGGACAGCGTCGCCAGCATCGCGGCGCGTATGCCGTTTGAAGATTATCGGGAGCCACGGTTTCGCATCCTGAACGGGTTCGGCCCAGAACTTGTCCTTACCCCCGGCATGCGGGTTAAAGTAATCGCGCAATAAGCGTCAGGCGGCTTTTTTAAGCGCGATCCCCACCCGTTCCATCGCGGCGCTATTGTCCAGCTCCTCAATCGCGCCCACTTCACGCGCCATCCGTTCCAGCGCTGATTCATAGATCTGGCGTTCGCTGTAGGATTGCTCTGGCTGCCCTTCGGCCCGGTGCAGATCGCGCACGACCTCCGCAATCAGCAGCAGATCGCCTGAATTGATCTTGGCTTCATATTCCTGCGCGCGGCGACTCCACATGGTGCGCTTGATCCGGGCGCGGCCCTGCAGGGTCTTGAGGGCGGCACGGACCGTGTCGCGGCTGGACAATATGCGCATTCCCACCGCTTTGGCTTTGCCCAGGGGGACGCGCAGGGTCATCTTTTCCTGCTCGAAGGAAATCACGAAGAGTTCAAGCCGCGTTCCGGCGATTTCCTGCGCCTCCACGGCCACGATCTTGCCGACCCCATGCGTCGGATAGACCACATGGTCATTCACCTTGAAACCATCGAATTCACTGGGCGCATTGTAAGGCGCCGCGGGCGCCGCTACCGTCTTGCTGGCCGGCAATGCAGCGGCAGGACTGACAATCTCCGGTCCGGCAGGCTTTTTCTGAGCCTGCGGTACTGATTTATCTTTCTGGACCATGGCCTTGGCCGGCGCTTTGGGCGCCTGCCCGACAATTTTCTTTGGAGAAGCCTTTTCCACGGGCGTTTCCGGGATTACCTTTCTGGCCATCGCCGGGGCCTTTTTGCTGTCGGCGATGGATTTGGCCCGTGACGGCTTGGCCGGCGCCGGTTTGCGGCCCGTGATGGTGCCACGCGTCGATTTTGTATCCTTGGGAGCGGCTTTTGGGGCTGATTTTGGGGTCTTAGTCTGTGTTTTAGATAGTTTTTCTGTCACTTTACCTGATTTTGACACCGTTCTAGCTGGCGTTTTTACCTTTCTGGATGCCTTTGCCGGGGTGCGCGAACCGGCGCTATTCGGCGAAGCGGCTTTTTTCGAGACGGTGACGCGGGCAGAAGCTTTGCGGCTGGCCGCAGCCAGGGTCTTTCCCGCCGATGTTTTTACGGGGACGGGTTTGACTTTTTTCGTTGTCTGTTTAACCTGCTTGATCATCTTTATTCTCTCTTTCGCCCCATAGCCATGCAGCTAAAATAATATATGTTTGCAATTCATGTATTAAAACAGGCGGCAATATATGTAGTTATTTAATACAAAATGGAGCCTTCTGTTAAATTGAAGGTTGGCCAGCCCGGACAGATATGCTGCGCCAGCAGGAAATACCCGAACGATTGACATCACCTTTTCTGGGCCTTTGCTTACCCTTTGCTGGCGATCCTCTATATGCAACTCAGACGTCCCATAAAACTAGAATCGGTTATACTTAACTGACTGGAATCAAAACCACATAGTATGGTACCACCATATGAAACGTCCAAGTATCTAGCCAGGTTCATGCTCTCCCAATCAATAAAGACAAAACTCCGATGCGTGTTAATATTATCACAATTTTAGGCTTTTCGAAAGCCCATACAAAAAAATCTTCCCGTTAAGTGTAATATGAACAACTGCATCTTAAAACAGGCAGATATTTTGGTTAATGAGTAGCCAATGAGTGAACTGGGTCAACTAACCACCTACCTGCCGCGTTTTCGGAATGTACGCATCGTTTGCGTCGGCGATGTGATGCTGGACCGGTATATTTATGGCGATGTGGAGCGTATTTCGCCTGAAGCCCCTATTCCGGTGATCCGGGTTCAGCGTGAAACCGCCATGCTGGGCGGGGCTGGTAATGTCGTGCGAAATGTAGCGGCTCTGGGCGCGCAAATTTCGCTGATCGCCGTCATTGGAAATGATGAGGCCGGGCATCTGGCGACCCGGCAGATTGGCGAACTGGAGCGTGTGTATAGCGGGCTGCTCGTCGTGCCGGGCCGCCACACCACCACCAAAACGCGCTATCTGGTTGGCACACAGCAACTTTTACGCGCAGATCGCGAACACACAAATATTCTGGACCATAATGCCAAAGCCCAGATACTGGATATTTTCGAGGCGGAGCTAAAAGACGCCAGCCTGGTGATCCTGTCTGATTACGCCAAAGGGGTTCTGGACCCCGAAATGCTGCAACAATTGATAAAAATCAGCCGCAAGGCAGGAAAGCCCGTCATTGCAGACCCCAAAAGCCATGATTTCAGCTGCTATGCAGGTGTCCAGGTGCTGACCCCGAACACGCGCGAACTGGCGGCCGCCAGCGGGCTGCCGTGCACCGATGACGCGGCGATCGAGAAGGCAGCGCGCCTAGCCGCCGCCAGTATCGGGGGCGCCATTCTGGTGACACGCGCGCAAAACGGGATGAGCCTGATTGAAGCGGGCAAGCCTGCCCGGCATATCGCCGCACGCGCGCCAGAAGTATTTGACGAATCAGGGGCCGGGGATACCTGCCTGGCCACACTGGGGGTCGCCTTGGCGGCGGGTGCGCCGCTGCTGGATGCCGCCCTGTTGGCCAACACCAGCGCGGGTCTTGCGGTTTCCAAGGCCGGCACCGCCGTCGTCTATCTGGATGATCTGGCGGGTGTGCTGCATGCCGCCGACCTGAAGGGCGCAGAGGCGAAAATCCGCAATTTGAATGGCGCGCAGGAAACCGTGGCGAAGTGGCGCGCCCGGGGCAAAAAAATCGGCTTCACCAATGGCTGTTTTGATCTGGTGCATCCGGGGCATGTCTCGCTGCTGCGTCAGGCGCGCGACGCCTGCGACTATCTCATTGTCGGGCTGAACACAGACGCGTCCGTGAAACGCCTGAAGGGAGAGGGCCGCCCGGTGCAGAGCGAGATGGCGCGCGCCATTGTTCTGGCCTCGCTGGCCAGCGTCGATATGGTGATCCTGTTCGATGAGGAAACCCCCATTCACCTGATCAAGGCCTTGCGGCCGGATGTGCTGGTCAAGGGCGCCGATTACACGGTCGAGAAAGTGGTAGGCCATGAGATCGTGCAGTCCTATGGCGGGCGTATCCTGCTGGCCGACCTGGAAGACGGCTTTTCCACCACCAGCATGATTGCGCGGATGATCCGTTAAACGTCCAAATCCGGAGCGCCCAAATGATCGTCGTCACGGGGGGAGCAGGGTTCATCGGCTCCAACATGGTCGCCGCGCTGAACCGCGGCCAGAAGCGTGAAATCATTGTCTGCGACTGGCTAGGTGCAGACGACAAATGGCGTAACCTGGCGCATCATGAAGTGCACGACATCATCCGCCCGGAGACGCTGTTTGATTTTCTGGACCGGCACAAAAGCCGCATGGAAGCCATCCTTCACATGGGCGCGGTTTCGAGCACCACCGAACGCGACGTGGACAAAATTCTGGCGGCCAATTTCCGTCTGTCCTGCAATCTGTGGGACTGGTGCGCCTGTTCTGGCACACCGTTTATTTATGCCTCCTCCGCCGCCACCTATGGCGATGGCGCCGCCGGATTTGACGATGACTGGACCCCCGAGGCCTTGCAGAAACTGCGCCCGTTAAACGCCTATGGGTGGAGCAAGCACGCCTTTGACCGGCGCGTCTCGCGCCTGGTTAGCAGTGGCCGCCCGGCGCCGCTGGCCTGGGCCGGCCTGAAATTTTTCAATGTCTACGGGCCCAATGAATATCACAAGGCGGAGATGTGCTCGGTCATCTGCCAGATCACCGAGGCCATCCAGCGCGGAGAAACCGTGAAGCTGTTCAAGTCGCATCATCCCGATTATGCCGATGGCGGACAGTTGCGCGATTTTATCCATGTCCGGGATTGCGCGGACGTGGTGCTATGGCTGCTGGCGCATGGAAATTTCAAGGGCATCTACAATGTGGGCAGCGGGAAGGCGCGCAGTTTCGAAGACCTCGCCAGGGCGGTTTTTGCCGCGATGAACAAAGCCCCGCGCATCGAATATATCGACACGCCGGCTGCCATCCGCCCCAATTACCAATATTACACCCAGGCGGAAATGGGGCGTCTGCGCGCGCTGGGATTTAATCGTCCGTTTACAGAGCTTGAAGCGGGGATTGATGATTACGTGCAGAATTATCTGCTGGCCGCAGACCGCTATCTTTAGGCCACCCGTCAATGGCGCGCATTTACTGCTACGCAGTCCGATTGCATAATTTAGTTTTAATTTGTCACCTCACCCCAACCCCTCCCCATCACCAGGCTGCGCCAAAGCTTTGCTTGGCAAGAGAGGGCATTTAGCTCGGAATTTCAGGGGTCTCTTCCCCTCCCCCTTGTGGGGAGGGGATAGGGGAGGGGGTAAATAGCGCTACCTGACCGGACAAGAGTCTAAAATGGTTCGGCACGAAGAAATACCCGGCCTCAGAAAACCATCAATTTGGAGTTTCTTATTTTTCCAGCTTCGCTTAGCTCCAGCCAACGGTTCAGCACCATCGAGCCAACCATGTCCGATGTCGTATTCAGCAGCGACCGCGCCCGTGCGATAATCCAGTCCACGGACAAAAGCAGGGCCAGCGCCTCGACCGGTATGCCAAGACCGCTCATCACCAGCGTCAGCGCCACAATGCCAGCTTCCGGCACGCCGGCCACGCCCATGGCGGCCACAATGCAATACAGCGCAGCCAGTATCTGCCCGCCAAGGCTCATCTCCATGCCCCCGGCCTGCGCCAGCGCCAGCAGGGTAAAGCCTTCATAGAGGATGATGCCGTCATTATTCAGATTGGTGCCAACCACCGCCGCCAGCGTGGAGGCGCGCCGTGAAATGCCCAGCCTGTCCAGTGTGCGCAAGGTCAGCGGCAGGGCCACCAGGCTGCTGTTGACGCCAAATGAATAAAGTGCGGGTTCAATCGCCAGCCGCCAGAAGTCACGCAGGCCGATGCGCACGAACCCCACCAGCCAGGCGCTGTAGGTGAACAGCACATGCACCGCCATGCCCAACAGGCAGAGCAGCACATATTGCCCAAGCCCCTTGAAAGGTTGCAGGCCATGCTCCGCCGTCACCTTTGCGCTGGCCGCGAAAACCGCGAGCGGGATCAGTTTCACGATCCAGATCAGCAGGGTTTCGCACATCTCGCGCGCGAACGTGATCCACATCACGCCCTGATCCATCAGCGCGCTGGCGGCGGCATTCTGCCCGGCGCGCACCTTGCGCCAGGCAAAACCGAACGCCACCCCCATGATCACAACCGGCATGATGCTGTTATCCGCCAGCGGCTGCACAATGCTGACGGGCAATTGCTTGGCGATCATGTCCAGGAAATCTATTTCCTTGGTGGCGCCGGCCACATCACCCGACAGAAAGGTCAGATACTGGCCGGGCACAAACAGATTGGCCATGAGCAGGCCGATGGCGATGGCGATGCTGGCATTGATCAGGGTAATGACTAACAGGCGGAGAAAGTCGGCCCCCGCGACCCGAAATCGCAAAATCGCCTCCAGCACCGCAAACAGCACCAGCGGCGTGGCCGCCGCCTTGATGAGTTGCAGCAGAAACTTGCTTACCGGCGTGATCGCCAGCGCCGCCCCGGGATACACAAGGCCAAGCCCCGCGCCCGCGACCAGCGCAAGGAGAATCCATTTCACACTGGCGATGATCTGGGTCATTGCGGCCTGATTTTGCGTTTACGCCGCATGCGCCTCGTCTATTCCTCAGATCCAGACACCACCCGCGTTGGACGTGTAACCCAGCACCCGGTAGGTGGCGTCAATCAGCCCCTGGCCGCGTTCATTGAGCAACAATCCATCGCCCATCCGGTTCATGGTGTAGCCGAACGAGAGGCCGCATTCCGGATCAGCAAAGCCGATACTGCCGCCCGCGCCGACATGGCCAAACGCGCGTTCCGACAACAGCATATTGGCGAAGTTCCCCATCTTGCGATTGTCCATGCTTTTCATGTAGCCGAGTGAAAAACGCGTGGGTACGCACAGGGTTTCATCCAGATGCGACGCGCTGGCCACCTGGCCCATGCGCGCGATCGTGTCCCGCCCGACAAGCTTTACGCCCTGCGCCGTGCCGCCACAGGCCAGCGGCGCATACATGCCAGCCAAACCACGGGCATTGGAAATGCCGTTGGCGCCGCCTATTTCGGCGGCATGACAGGCGCGCGTATTGGGTTCGAACCCGCCGTCATTGAACAAAAACAGACCCGGCACCGAATTGCGGTCCGCCATCGCGCGGGCCCCAAAAGGCGACTTCTCGGCAAGGCTGCCGATGTCGAACGCCAGCATCGCGGAAATGCGCGGCTCAACGGATTCAGGGGTACCGATCCAGAAATCCAGCCCCAGCGGCTTCGCCACCGCATCCTGAAAAAATGTGCCCAGCGACTTGCCCGACACCCGGCGCACCAGCTCGCCCACTGTCCATCCGATGGTCAGCGCATGATAGCCATGCCGCAGGCCCGGCTCCCAGAACGGCGCCTGGGCGGCCAGCCGCTCGCACATCAGATCCCAATTATTCACCGCGCCCTTGGGCAGCGGATCGCGCAGCACCGGCACGCCAACGCTGTGATCCAGCATCATGCGGACCGTTGCCTTTTCCTTGCCATTGCACGCGAACTCGGGCCAATACTGCGCCACCGGGGCGTCCAGATCCAGCAGCCCCCGGTCGGCGAGAATATGTGCGCACAGGGCGGTCGCGCCCTTGGTGCTGGAAAAGATGATCGAAACAGTATCGGATTGCCATGGCCTGTCGGAATCTGGCGCCATCCGCCCGCCCCACATGTCCACCATGGTTTCGCCGCCAACCTTGAGGCAGACGCTAGCGCCGACCTCATCATAATCCGTGAAGTTTTTTATGAAGGCGTCGGCCACGCTCTGATAGCGGGCGTCAAAACTGCCTTCGACGCGGCCTTTAGGAACTTCCCGGTTTATTTTCTGCATGTGATCCCCGCATTCCTTCCCGCCGTCCAAATTGATTTCAGATCCAGACACCGCCCGTGTTGGATGTAAACCCGAGCGCGCGGTAGGTGGCGTCGACAAGCCCCTGGCCGCGAGCGTTCAGCAAGATGCCTTCGCCCATTTTGTTCATGGTATAGCCAAATGAGAGACCGCAGGACGGATCGGCAAAACCGATGCTGCCGCCCGCGCCGACATGGCCAAACGCGCGTTCGGTCAATATCATGTTGCCCATATTGTTCTGCGGGCGATTATCCATCGACTTCATATAACCCAGCGCGAAACGTGTCCGCGCCATAAGTGTTTGATCCATATGCGTCGCCATCGACACCTGTCCCATGCGCGCCACCGTGTCCGCGCTGACCAGTTTGACGCCGCGCGCCGTGCCGCCATTGGCCAGCGGCGCATACATGCCCGCCAGGCCGCGCGCATTCGTCATCCCATTGGCCCCGCCGATTTCTGCGGCATGGCAATCGCGCCGGTTGGGATTGAAGCCGCCATCATTGAAAATGAACAGGCCGGGTATTGATTGGCGGTCGGCCACCGCCAGTTGCGCAAAGGCCAGCAGGGGCGCGCCTTTTTCCGGTTTGAACAGGATGACCGGGCTGACGCGGGATTCGATCAGCTCCGGCGTGCCGATCCAGAAATCAAGGCCCAGCGGCTTGGCCACCTCATCGCGGAAGAAAGTGCCCAGCGATTTGCCGGATACCCGGCGCACCAGTTCGCCGACAGTCCAGCCAAACGTCAGCGCATGATAGCCATGCCTCTCTCCCGGTTCCCAGAACGGGGCCTGACTGGCCAGCTTGTCGCACATCAAAGCCCAATTATTGACGTCGCCCTTTTCCAGCGGGTCGCGTATCACGGGCACCCCGGCGCTGTGGTCCAGCATCATGCGCACGGTGACGTTTTCTTTCCCATTGCAGGCAAATTCCGGCCAGTATTGCCCGACAGGCGCATTCAGATCGAGCAACCCCCGGTCCGCCAGAATATGGGCGCAGAGCGCGGTAGCCCCCTTGGTCGAAGAAAATACGATCGACACCGTATCCGCGTTCCAGGCTGCAGGCGCGTCGGGCACCACCCGGCCGCCCCATAAATCCAGCACTGTCTCGCCATTCAGCGTGATGCAAACCGATGCGCCCACTTCGCCCAGTTCCGAAAAATTTGCGGCAAAGCGGTCGGCCACGGATTTGAAACGCCCCTCAAATTTACCCGCTACCCGGCCGCCTGGTACTGTTTGTTCCAGCTTTTCCATATTATTTATGCCTTTTTATTTTCGGTTGGGCGGGCGGCCAGCCCGGTGTCAAAGCCATCAATGCTAACTTTATTCTTCATTGCCCGATAGGCCTGCAGTTCGTCCGGAGACTTTTTTTCCGCCCACTGGGTCAGGATCGGGCGTTCCCGTTTCAGTTCATATTCCGGCACAGCATAGCCGCACGATGTCTGCACGCTATCTATATCGAACAGCATGATCTGGCGCACACCTGGAAGGGACGGGAATTTACCGGTCAGGCTGTTCCAATCGGGATCGCCCGGTTGCGCGGGGCGGCCTTTGCCATAGAGGCGCAGGATCAGCGCCTGTTGATCAAACGAGCAGAACATAATCGTGGCGCGGCCATCGGCCTTGAGATAGGCCGCTGTTTCATTGCCGCTGCCGGTCAGGTCAAGATAGGCGCACCTGTGCGCGCCCAGGCAGCGAAACGTATCCATGCCCTTGGGCGAGAGGCTGATGCGGCCAGTGGCGGCGGTGGTGGCGATGAAAAACAGCTTCTGCCGGGAGATAAATTCCTGCAGATTTTCAGGTATATGGTCAAAAAACTGCGACATCCATGCCTCCTCCTCCCCATGTCGGCCCCGGGGAACCCCGTCACCGTGCCGTTCTGGTTACCCGTCTGGACAGTCAACTGCGCCCCGTGGTCAGCACCAGCTTACCCATTACTTTGCGCGCCGCCAAAAGATTCAGCGCCGTCGCCACTTCCTTCAGCGGATATTTTCCCGTCACCAGCGGTTTCAGCTTGCCCTGCACATAATAGTGCATCAGCTCCTCGCTGCGTTTCTGGAAATGCGCCACGTCGCGTTCAATGGACGCGCCCCAGAACACGCCAACAATCTGGCAGCCTTTCAGCAGGGTAAGGTTCAGTGGGATTTTCGGAATTTCCCCATTGGCGAACCCCACCACCAGAAAACGGCCGTTCCAGTTGATGGCGCGCAGCGCGGCCTCGGAATAATCGCCCCCGACCGGATCATAGATCACATCCGCGCCCTTGCCGCCGGTCAGCGCCTTGATGCGTTCCTTGAGGTCCTCTTTATCATAATTGATGCCTTCATCCGCGCCATGCGCCTTGCATGCCGCCAGCTTTTCATCCGTAGATGCGGCGGCGATCACCCGCGCGCCCATGGCCTTGCCAAGCTCCACCGCCGCAAGGCCGACACCGCCCGCCGCCCCCAGCACCAGCAGGGTTTCGCCAGGTTTCAGATCGCCCCGATCCTTCAGGGAATAATAAGAGGTGCCATAGGTCAGTATAAAAGCCGAGGCGGTGTCGAAATCCATCTGCGGCGGGATTTTGGTCACCATTTCCGCCTGCACCAGCGCCTGATCGGCAAAGCCGCCATAGCCCGTTCCGATAAAGGACAATACCCGGTCGCCCACCTTGAGGCCCGTGACGCCCGCGCCCAAAGCGCTGATCACACCGGCAACTTCGGCCCCCGGAGAGAAAGGCAGCTTTGGTCTGGCCTGATATTTACCCTGTATAATCAGATAATCCGGAAAATTCACGCCACAGGCATGTACGTCAACCACCACCTGTCCTGGGCCGGGCTTGTAATCCGGCAATTCCTCCACTACCAGGGTTTCGGGCAGGCCCAGGGCTTTGCACAGCACAGCTTTCATTGTAAATCCCTCATTTTTCCGGGGTTGGCGTCAATTCTATTAATTATTGTTAACACATGACACCCCATATCGGAACCTCCCAAGCTTGCAGCGCACCGGCAAAAAATAGTATAGGGCTGTGCTGGAATGATCTGGATCGAGACTGACTGGCAAAACATGCTGAAGGTGGCCTTATGCAGACACATTTTACGAGGATGATAAATAGGCTGGTGTGGCTGTGGTTGGCGGCGCTGTTGTTTGTGTGTTCGGGCTGGATGCAACCGCTGGCGGCGCAAACCCTGCTGGGTAGCAGCCGCGACTGGGACGCCTTCGTGGTCACCGAAGGCAAGACCAAATCCTGTTATCTGCGCGCGGCACCCGGCAAAAGCGAACCGGCAGGCGCCAATCGCGGTGATGTTTATCTGTTCGTCACGCACCGCCCGGCCAGCAAAATAACCAATGAAATAAATATCATCGCAGGCTATCCCTATAAGGCGGGCAGTGACGCCAGCATCAGTGTCGGCAAGGAGAAATTTTCCCTGTTTACTGAAAACGACGGCGCCTGGGTGGAAAAGCCTGCCGAGGAGGGCCGCCTGATCGCCGCCATGAAGCAGGCCGACCGGCTGGTGGTCACCGGCACGTCGCAGCGCGGCACCAAAACCACGGACACATACTCACTGGCCGGTTTCAGCGCGGCGCTGAAAACCATCAACAAGGCCTGTGGCGTCAAATAGAAAGCTGACAAAGTTTATGGAACTTGCCTCTGTTGAGGCTCCGGAAACGGGGCGGACCAATCTGATCGGGCTTTCGCGCGCGGCACTTGCGCCGCACCTGCTGGCGGCCGGCGTGCCGGAACATCAGGTAAAAATGCGCACGCAGCAGATCTGGCACTGGATGTATTTTCGCGGCGTCCAGGATTTCGACGCCATGTCGAACATCTCAAAAGATTTACGCCACCTGCTCAGTACGCATTTCAGCCTGGCGCGGCCCGAAATCACCAGCGAACAGATTTCTACCGACGGCACCCGCAAATGGCTGATGCGTTTTGCCGATGGCAAGGAAGCCGAAACGGTGTTTATCCCGGAAGACGAGCGCGGCACCCTGTGCGTGTCTTCGCAAGTCGGCTGCACATTGAACTGCAAATTCTGCCACACCGGCACGCAGATGCTGGTGCGCAATCTGACGCCCGCCGAGATTGTGGCGCAGATGATGGTGGCGCGCGATGCGCTGGATGAATGGCTTCACTGCGACCGGCACCTGACCAATGTCGTCATGATGGGCATGGGCGAGCCACTATATAATTTCGACAATGTCAAAGCCGCCCTGCAGATCGTCATGGACAATGAGGGGCTGAGCCTGTCGCGCCGCCGCATCACGCTTTCAACCGCTGGCGTCGTGCCGATGATGGCGCGCTGCGGCGAGGAAATCGGAACCAATCTGGCCGTATCCCTGCATGCGGTGCGCGATGAGGTGCGCGATGAAATCGTGCCGCTGAACCGCAAATATCCGATTGCCGAATTGCTGGCGGCGTGCCGCGCCTATCCGGGCGCGTCCAATGCGCGTCGCATCACGTTTGAATATGTGATGCTGAAGGGCGTTAATGACAGCCTGGCGGATGCGCGCGAACTGGTGCGTCTGATTGCGGGCATCCCGGCCAAAATTAATTTAATTCCGTTCAACCCCTGGCCGGGGGCGCCCTATGAATGCAGCGAATGGACGCAGATCGAGGCCTTCGCCGAAATCGTCAACCGCGCGGGATACGCCAGCCCGGTCCGCACGCCGCGCGGCCGCGACATCATGGCCGCCTGCGGCCAGTTGAAAAGCGAGAGCCTGCGGGCGCGGAAAAACCCCGCGCCCGCCGGAGCCGCCTAAACCTTCACCTCATATTTTGGGTATCCCCCGGCGCGCCGCTTTCTTGTGAACGGGAGTTTAAGGAGGCTGGAAAATCTCTGTATCTCCTGACTGTCATATCCATCAATTCCATAGCGCACCGCGCCTGCCCCTGCAGATGGTGTGAACGTGCCAAATAGCCGGTCGAACACGGAAAACAAATTTCCATAGTTCGAATAGGTTTCCACGTTATCCCGCGAATGATGCAGCTTGTGCATCTTGGGAGAAACCCAAAGCTGCGATATCACCGTATCCAAACGTCTAAGAACCCTGATATTGGCGTGTTCGAATACGGCATTAACCGCGGATAATGTGCGGTAAAGCATGATGCCGGCCAACGGCGCGCCAAGCGCTCCGGCTGTCATTGCCAGAAAGGCATCCGCCACAGGGATTCAATCGAGTGCTGCCGGAACGTGGTGGTTACATCCGGCGCTGGATCA
>SHWM01000057.1 GCA_009693835.1 Alphaproteobacteria bacterium | reverse complement strand
GAAGAATTGATGCCCGCCGCCCGCGCGCTGGCGCAGGACATGATGGGCGCCATTCCTGAATTTCTCACCGCCTATAAGGGCCTGATGGATGAAGGGTATGGCCAGGATCTGAAAACCGCCCTTGAAACGGAGCAGAGGGTGTTCTGGGCCAATTCCAGTAATGTCAGTGCCGACGCCATCGAAAAGCGCCGCCAGGAAATCCAGCAGCGCGGGCGAAGCCAGACCTGACAACGCCGGTCTGTTTCTTTTTTCCTCCGGGTTCAGCGTAACTGAGCTACGGCCCGGCCGTAAACTCCCTATCATCAGATAACGGATAAATTACATATGCAGCGGCCCGCGTTTGCATACCTGATCGCACAGGTGCGTGATCTGCTGCGGCTGGCGGTTCCCGTGATAGTGGCGCGGGCCGGTTTCATGACCATGGCATTTGCCGACATACTATTTGTGGGCCGTTACGGGGTCGGCGATCTTGGCTATCTGACCATCGGAAATGCCGCAATTTCGACATTTATCGTAACCAGTTTTGGCCTGTTGATGGGCACCCTGGTGATGAGCGCCAGCGCCTTTGGCGCAGGAAATTTCGCCGAATGCGGCAGGGTATGGCGGCGCTCCATCCCGTTTTCCATCTTTATCGGGGCTGGCTGCGCCGCGCTCAGCCTGTTGGCGGAACCCTTTTTACGGCTTATCGGCCAGACGCCGGAAATTGCCCGGCAAGGGGCGCGGGTGGCCATGATTCTAGGACTCGGCGCGCCATTCATTCTGGCCCAGATGGCCTGCATATTTTTTCTTGAAGGCATCAAACGTCCCATGCCGGGCATGCTGGTCATGGTGGTGGCTAATATTGTGAACGTCGCGCTGAACTGGGTTTTTGTATTTGGCCATCTTGGATTTCACGCCATGGGGGCAGCCGGTTCGGCCTGGGCCACAACACTGGGGCGCGGCGTCGCGCTGAGCATCATCGCCACCTATATCTGGAATATGACGGATCATGAAAAATTCGCTATCCGGGTCCGCCTGCCTGCGGGGATGTGGCGCGACTGGCCGGCATGGCGCGCACAAAGGCGTCTTGGTTATGCCCAGGGGGCCAGCAATACTGTTGAGGCGAGCGCCTTTAACGCCATGGCCCTGATGGCCGGATTATTGGGTGTCGTGCCGCTTGCGGCCTACGGCATATTGTTCAACCTGATTGCCATGGCGTTCATGATACCGATGGGGCTGGCTGCCGCAACGGCGGTGCTGGTCAGCGCGGCGCATGGCGCGGAAGACGCAAGGGGCGTGGCGGCCGCCGGCTGGACCGGTTTGGGTGCGTGCATTGCCATGCTGAGCCTGCTCGGTGTGATCTATTTGCTTTTCCCAATGCAGGTGGCGGGTCTTTACAGCTCCGTTCCAGAACTGATCGCCGTGTCAGCGCCGCTCATCGCCATGGCTTCGTATCTGATCATAGCGGACGGCGTCCAGGCGGTAATGTCCAATGCATTACGCGGCCTAGGCGATGGCTGGGCGCCCGCCGCCATGCACTTGCTTTCTTATGTGGTGATCATGATCCCGGCTGGCTGGTATCTGACATTTAGCCGGTTACATGGGGCCATGGGGCTGGTCGAGGCGATCCTGATCGCCAGCCTGATTTCGGCTAGTATGCTGACCGGGCGGTTTTTCACTTTCACCCGGCCAAGTCAATAAAACTGGCCCCTCAGCCCGCCTTCCTGTCGTTGCGCTTGGCTGTCATCGGCTGGTAGGCCATCTGGGCATGGCCTTCGCAATAGGGGCTGCCATCGCGCGACGTGCTGCCGCAAAATCTGAACCCATTTTCGCCCGGATGGCCGATGGGCCATTTGCACATTTTGTCCGTCACCTTGAGCAGCGAAACGCTAGGCCCCAATGGTATTTCCGCCATGGGAACAATGGTTCTCACCTGGGAATCAGCAGTGCGCGGGCGGGCCTGAAGATTTGATTTTGTCATCAGGGGAATACGTTCTGGACTGTTGAGCGGGCGCGGCTTGGAGGGCCGTAACGCCGCCGCGCGCGCCGGACGGGGTGAGCGAACCGGTGACGGTCTGCCAGACAGGCCCAAACGGTGCGCCTTGCCAATCACGGCATTTCTGGTTGTCCCCTCGCCCAGTACGCCCGCAATCTGACTGGCGGTAAGACCGTCGGTCCAGAGTTTGGTCAGCAGAGCAATGCGTTCGTCTGTCCAGGCCATGATATCCCCTTTTTTCGTGCGGGCGCGAGTAAAGCAAACCGTGATAATTGGATCAAAATCATCCGTTACCTACTAGGTATTGTAGCATGTGCGATTCAATCCACAAGATAAACGTTTTCGATAGGGCGGAAAATTTATAAAATCCTGTGCATAAAAATGGCCGTGAAGCTTGCAAGGGCGCGGGCATGTGAGATAGGCATAGCTCCATGGAGCATAAGAAGATTGAACTGGCCGCCATCCCGCCCTATGGCACCGCGCGCATTCGCGGGGTGAACTGGCTGGGGGTTTGGACCCTGTATGTGAAAGAGGTCAGAAGATTTGCGAATTTATATTTGCAAACTGTTCTTGCGCCCGTGGCGACGACGCTTCTGTATTTTGCGATTTTTGCGCTGGCGGTCGGCAGCACCCGGCCCGCGATACATGGCGTTCCCTTTACCATGTTTCTGGCGCCGGGGCTGATTATGGTGGCGATTATCCAGAACGCCTTCGCGAATACGGCTTCCTCCATTCTGGGGGCGAAAATTCAGGGCAATATTGTAGACCTGCTGATGCCGCCGCTTTCCGACGGTGAACTGGTTGCCGCTGTCATCATGGGGGGCGTCACCCGCGGCCTCGCGGTGGCGGCCGCCAATCTGGTGGCGCTGACGCCCTTCGTGTCCTGGCAAATGCCGCACCCATGGGCGGCGGTTTATTTTGGGCTGATGGCGAGCATCTGTCTTTCGGCTGGCGGGCTGCTGTCTGGCATATGGGCCGAAAAATTCGATCACATGGCGTCGGTGACGAACTTTATCATTCTGCCTTTGTCCTTCCTGTCCGGCAGTTTTTACTCGGTTGCCCTGTTGCCGCCGGTCTTTCAGCACATCAATGCGCTGAACCCGTTTTTCTATCTGATCGACGGCATGCGCTATGGATTTACCGGCATATCTGACAGCAATCCCGTCACGGGCATGGCCGTCACGGCGGCGGTTGCCTTCACATTATGGGTTTGCTGTTATCTGGTCGTGAAATCCGGCTGGCGGCTTAAACCCTAACTCTGCACATGCTCCCGCAGGGCGCTGGCGGCGGCGATCGGACATAACGCCAGCGACGCCAGCAGCAAAGCCAGCAAAACAATCAGATGCGCTTCGGCCCCGGTGCCAAACAGCGTCGCCTCGATGCTGCCCGCACCAAAGATCAGCACGGGTATATAGAGCGGCAGGAGTAAAAGACTTAACAGCATGCCGCCTCTCCGCACCCCCACCGTCAGCGCCGCACCCACTGCGCCCACCAGACTTAATACCGGGGTGCCAAGCAGCATCGAGAATATCAGCGTTAGCATGGGGCCATGTTCCAGGTTGAACGCCATGGCCACGTAGGGCGCGGCGATAATCAGCGGCAACCCGGTCGTGAGCCAATGGGCCAGTACCTTGGCCAGCACCAGCCCTGTGGGAGAAAAGGATGACAACATCAACAGATCCAGCGTGCCGTCTTCCTCATCCGCCTGAAACATGCGGTCCAGCGACAGCAGGCAGGACAACAGCGCAGACACCCACAACACGCCGGGGGCGATACGCCGCAACAGCACCAGTTCAGGCCCTATGCCCAGCGGATACAGGGCTGCGGCGACAATAAAAAACCCCACCGCCATGGCGCCGCCGCCGCCAATACGCGTCGCCAGCACCAGATCACGAAGTATCAGCGAGCGGAACGTCACGGGTTGCGCCCCTGCCCGAAATGAAGATGACGGTTCGCCAGCACACCAAAGTCCGTATGACTGGCGACGATCACCAGCCCGCCCGAGGCGCGGTGGCGCGACATCAACCCCGCCAGCAAGGCGTCGCCACTGGCGTCAAGTCCAACCGTGGGCTCGTCCAGTAGCCATAAAGGGCGCGGAATGGCGGCCAGCCGCGCCAGATTAAGGCGCCGCCTTTGCCCTGCCGACAACAGACGCGCCGGTATATCCGCCAGCGCCGCGATGCCCAGCGCACCCAGCGCATCTTGCGTGCCATCAGTGACGAGGCCGCCGCCCCGGCCCCGCCTATATTCAATCTTCCTGCCCGCAAGGCCCATCCAGAATATCAGGTTTTCCGCCACGCTGAAGGCGGGTTTGACCGGGTCCTGATGCCCCACATAAATGAGCTGTTCCTGAAGATCCTGACTGCCACTGGCAAGGAGCGCGCCGTCACGCAGGAACGAGCCTGACGAGGGGCGCAGCAATCCGGCAATCATGCGCAGAAAAGAAGACTTGCCGCTGCCATTGGGGCCTTCGAGGAAAATCAGCTCGCCCTCGGACAGGGAAAAGTCGACTCCGGCGAATAATTCCCTCTCGCCCCGCACACAGGCCAGTCCCCTTCCCTCTAGTCGCATTTTATTTCCTAAAGTTTGCGCACGAAGTAATAGCGGCCCTGCTAGTGGAGTGGATTTGACATTCGCTACCCAACTAAAAACTCGCATAGGATGCGAATGTCAAATCCATAAACTCCACTAGAAACTTATACTTGCAAGTGGTCCCTATGATTCTAACATTCGCAACAGGGCGCGCCGAAACGGGATGCGAATGTTAGAATCGGACCACTAGCACTTGGCAAATACACGCTAAAGACTATAGTGCTGGTGCAAATCAGAACCGATTCATTGTGCATTTCTCAAGGGAGCTTCGCTGTGACCGAATTTGGCCAGGACACTCTGAAAACCCGCCGCAAGCTGAATGTAGGCGCCAAGAGTTATGATTATTTCAGCCTGAAAGCGGCTGAAAAGGCCGGTATCGGGGCCATATCGCGGCTGCCGTTTTCGCTCAAGGTGCTGCTCGAAAATCTGCTGCGCTGGGAGGACGGGCGCACCGTATCCGTTGAGGACATCAAGGCGCTGGGCAAATGGCTGAAGCAGCGCCGGAGCGACCGTGAGATTTCCTACCGTCCGGCGCGCGTTCTGATGCAGGATTTCACAGGCGTTCCCGCCGTCGTGGATCTGGCGGCGATGCGCAACGCCATGGCCATGCTGGGCGGCGACGCCACAAAGATAAACCCGCTGACCCCCGTCGATCTGGTGATCGATCATTCGGTGATGGTCGATTATTCAGGCGACTCAAAGGCCTTCAAAAAGAATGTGGCGCGGGAATATGAGCGCAATATCGAGCGCTACGAATTTCTGCGCTGGGGGCAGGATGCGTTTGACAATTTCCGGGTGGTGCCGCCAGGGACCGGCATCTGCCACCAGGTTAATCTGGAATATCTGGCGCAAACAGTGTGGACGAAGAAAGACAAGGTTGGCGGTAAGACGGTCGAGGTCGCCTATCCCGATACGCTGGTGGGCACAGACAGCCATACCACGATGGTCAATGGCCTGGCCGTGCTGGGCTGGGGCGTCGGCGGCATTGAGGCGGAAGCTGCGATGCTGGGCCAGCCGGTGTCGATGTTGATCCCGGAAGTGATTGGTTTCAAGCTGACCGGCAAACTGCGCGAAGGCCTTACGGCCACCGATCTGGTGTTGACCATCACACAGATGCTGCGCAAAAAGGGCGTTGTTGAAAAATTCGTTGAATTTTATGGCCCCGGTCTGGACGAACTGAGTCTGGCGGACCGCGCCACCATTTCCAACATGGCCCCGGAATATGGCGCAACCTGCGGTTTCTTCCCGATCGATAGCGAAACCATCGCCTATTTGAAAGCCACCGGGCGCAAGGCAGCACAGATTGCGCTGGTGGAAAAATACGCCAAGGCCCAGGGCATGTGGCGCACGTCGCGCACACCAGACCCGCTGTTCACGGATTCTCTGGAACTGGACATGTCGGGCGTTGAACCTTCGCTGGCCGGGCCGCGCCGTCCGCAAGACCGGGTAACGCTGGCCAATATCGCCAGCGAATTTCATCAGGCCCTGGCGAAGGATTATGGCAAGCAGGGCCAGGAGGCCAAACGCGTTCCCGTCGCCAAGGCGAAATATGACATTGGCCATGGCGACGTGCTGATTGCGGCGATCACGAGTTGCACTAACACCTCCAATCCCGGCGTGCTGATCGCCGCCGGATTGCTGGCGCGCAACGCGCTGGCGTACGGCCTCAGCGCGAAGCCGTGGGTGAAGACCTCGCTCGCCCCCGGATCGCAGGTGGTGACCGATTATCTGAACAAGGCGGGGCTTACGAAACATCTCGACAAGCTCGGCTTCAATCTGGTCGGCTATGGCTGCACCACCTGTATTGGCAATTCTGGGCCGCTGACGGAAGAAATTTCCGCCGCCGTCAAGGCGGGCGATCTGATTGCGGGATCGGTGTCTTCCGGCAACCGGAATTTCGAGGGGCGGATTAACCCCGATACCCAGGCCAACTATCTGGCCTCTCCCCCGCTGGTGGTGGCCTATGCCATAGCGGGAAATCTTGGGGTCAATCTGACCAAAGACCCGATCGGCAAGGACAAGAAGGGCAAGCCGGTTTATCTGCGCGATATCTGGCCCGGCAATAAGGAAATTGCGTCGGTCATGAAAAAATGCATCAGCGCAAAGCTGTTCCGCGACCGTTATTCCGATGTGTTCAAGGGGGACGTGAACTGGCGCAAGATCAAGCCAGCGGTAGGCCAGACCTATAAATGGAATGCATCATCGACTTATGTGCAGAACCCGCCTTACTTCACGTCCATGAAGAAAACCCCCGGCGGCTTCAGCGATGTAAAGGGCGCGCGCATCCTTGGCGTGTTTGGCGATTCCATCACCACCGATCATATCAGCCCGGCCGGTTCCATCGCGCTGAATGGGCCGGCTGGCAAATATCTGACCGAACATAAGGTTACACCGCTGGATTTTAATTCCTACGGTGCGCGGCGCGGCAATCATGAAGTGATGATGCGCGGCACGTTCGCCAATATCCGCATCAAGAATGAAATACTGCCCGGAACCGAAGGCGGCGTGACCCGGCATTTACCTGGCAGCACGCCGGTCTCGATCTATGACGCCGCCATGGCCTATCAGAAGGAGGGGGTGCCGCTGGTGATTTTTGCCGGCAAGGAATATGGCACCGGATCATCGCGTGACTGGGCGGCAAAGGGCACCACCCTGCTGGGCGTCAAGGCTGTGATCGCTGAATCTTTTGAGCGCATCCACCGTTCCAATCTGGTCGGGATGGGAATTCTGCCCTTGCAGTTTTTACCAGGCGTAACACGCAAAACCCTTGGCATTACAGGCGAGGAAACCGTCAGCATTGAAGGCATGGCGGCCGGCATCAAACCCAAAATGCAGGTGAAGGCGACAATAACGAGCGGCGGCAAGTCCCAGACGGTAAATCTGCTCTGCCGCATTGATACGCTCGACGAAGTGGAATATTTCCGCCATGGGGGCATATTGCACTATGTGCTGCGGAACCTGGCGGCGGCTTGATGCATTTCCGGCCAGTGTTGGCGCGGCACATATTGGCGTTTGGGCTTTATGCGGTACTGGCTTCGCTGCTGCCGGGCGTCTCTGTGTCCGCCACTTTGCTGGTAAGTGATCCCGACAACCACCAGATTGTTTTCATAAACACCATAAATGGAGAGCGCCACGGCCTGCCTGTTACGGGCGAAGGGCCACGCGCGATCGCAGTGAGTCCAAATGGGCAGCTTGCCGTGGTGAGCAATTACGGATCAGAGCAGGCGGCAGGCACAACGCTTCAGGTAATCAACGTCAATAGCGGGCGGTTGCGCAACACACTCAGCATAGCGCCCTATAAACGGCCTTCGGCTATACAGTGGCTGCCAGATAACCACAGGGCGCTGGTGGCGGTAGAGGGGCCGAACTCCCTGCTGATGATCGATGTGGCGACGGCGGCCATCGTGAACAGTTTCGGCGCGGCGGCGGCCACGCCCCGTCAATTTGCGTTGACCCGTGATGGACGATCGGTATTTCTTGGCGACCCCGCGGGCGGCAAGCTTCGCAGGCTGGATACTGCGGATGGCAAGGAAACCGCTGTCAGCGATATTTCCGCAGTAGCGCAAAGCCTGGCGGTATCCTCTGACGGGACCCGGTTATGGGTGGTGGACAGCAGTGAGAACACCATCAAGGTCCTGGATGGCGGCAATCTGCGGCTGATAGCGGGGCTGGACGCCGGGAACCTGCCCATGGGGGTGGCCCTGACGCCCAATGGCCACTATGCGCTGGTCTCCAATGCGCTGTCGGCTGACATCGCGGTATATGACACCGGCACGCTGGAGCAGGTTCAACTGTTTTCAACCCGCAGCGTGGCGTCCACGTCGCTTGCGCCACGCAGCGAAGAAGACAAGTTTAAGGACGTCAAGCGGATGGCGCAAATTTCCATCCCGGTCGGCATCATTGCCTCCCCGGACGGGTTGAGCGCATTTGTGATGAATAATTTTTCCGGCGAGATAATTCAGTTCGATATTTTCACCGGGGCCGCGCTGCACGTCTTTCAGGGCAGCCGCAGACCTGGCGGCATGGCCTATTCACCTGTTTCTGCCGGGAATGCGGCGCCCAAATAGGCTGGCGAGTGCTTTGGATGGGCAGGTTGCGCCGTCCGCGTCATTCGGAGCCTGATGGGCTACCGGGGCACGCCCGTTTCTTCATTTTCCGCTGGCGTGTCTTCGGGTTTTTTTGCCGGTTCCGGATTTTTGAACAGATCATAATAATCCCGCATCAGATCGGCGGCCTTCATACCGGGAAGTATGAACGCCCAGCCTTTGGTGCGCTGCGTGATCTCCGCAATCTGTTTTTGCACGGCATCCGCATTCAATAATTGTGAATTGGCCTTTAACAGCCCGGATTTTTCCGCCGCTGCGGCCTGTACCGGGTCGAAGACTGCTTCAAAGCGGGTCCATCTTGATTTATCCAGCAGCACGGTCCAGACGGTTAGCATCAGGCCATCGAACATTTTATATTTGGCGCGAGAGGATTGGGAAAAATCTATTCCACCGGCAGGCATGGCGTCATCGAGCGGCAGCAGCGCGACCGCCCTGGCGATATTGGCCGGCAAATCATCCAGCACCAGCACCTTGCCTTTGGGGGTTTTGGTGATGGCAAAAGTCCCGTTTGGATCGCCGCGTGTAATTTCATAGGACGGGCCGGAAGGCGGCGCTACCGTCACCAGGGCAATGCGGGCCTCCGCAATGTCAAACAGCGCACGGTCGATCCAGTCCGACGTTTGCAACGGTATGTTTACGTCGCCCTCCACCAGATAGGTTTGCGCCTCATTGTCGCGGCGCGCATAGGCAATGCCTGCGCGCGTGCCGCTGGGGGGGGTTTGCACCTTGCCCAGGATAAGTGAAGCGAGCGGCTTTTGTTCCGCATTAAAGGCTGTGATACGAAAGCCCCGTTTATTCCGGGGGGCCTTCTGATCATCGGGCGCCGCCAATAACAACACACCATGATTTTCGGGGCGCGCCGTGCGCAGTTCAATGGCGTCAAGTTTCGCCAGCCCCACGATGGCCTTGCGCACCACATCGAAATTGGCGGGCCAGCCGCCGCGGTCCGGCAACACCCAGCCGCCTTTGGCGTCGCGCATCACAGTCACGCTGCCCTGAATGGTCTCGACCTTGACCTCGGATACCGACTCAATTTGCTGTTCAAGCCCGGGGAACAGATGCAGGCGGGCAAACGGGGCCAGATTGGCGGTCTCGCGGAAAATCACCGCGGCAATGGCCGCGATAACGAATGCGCCGGTGACCGCCGCCAACACTGTCAGGCTGCGCGGTTTCATGAGGCCCCTCCTGCGGGCGGGGATACCGTGCGCCGCCATAGGGCGCTGCGCGCCTTGCGCCGGCGTTGACGCCATTGCGACAATAATAATGCCGCCAGGCCCACCAATAGCGGTGACAGGGCGATATTGATAAACCGCAGCCTGTCCTGCAGGGCCTCCACATCGCGGCGCAATGAATGCTGGACGTTGCGCAGCGCCTTGCGGGTTTGGGAAATCTGTTCTCGGGCGCGCTGGACTTCCGCCTCCTGTTCCGGCGTGACCAGGCTTTCGCCCGCGCCGCCTTCCGGCTTGGGCATCCCAGTGGACGGCCGCTCCGTCTGCGCAAGACGCTGTTCGCTTGCCTGCAGTTCCGTTTTCAGGCGTTCCTCTTCTTCCAGATAGCGGGATTCGGCAGCGCGCATCAATTCCTGCACCACGATAAAGGGACGGGTGGATTTTGAACGGCTGCGCAGAGAAATCAGATCGCCCGACCCGGTCAAGTTGTCGATCGCCGCCATCACGAAATTGGCGTTATCGGCGGTCGGCACACCCACCCGCTGGCCGTGATATTCACTTACTTCTACCCACCAGTCATCGTCCCATAAATCCGTATCAGCGACAGCAATAACATTGATGGGCTGCTGCGATTTGGCCAGATGCGGACGCAGCGACTTGTAGCTTTCCGCAAGCTCCGCGCTTGCATCCTTTGGCAGGGGCGGCGGCCCATTGGGAAACGCCGATACGGCTTCGCCCGACAGACGCGCCGCCATGACATAGCGTTCGCCTGTGGGCGCAAACCCGCGCAACATGTCGATTGGATTGGGCGCACGGCGCAGCCTTGGCGTGGCTTCAATCAGCGCGGCGTCGGTACTGCTGGTGATCAGCGGCGTGAAATGCGTGGTCGCATCTTTCAACTTTTGCAGATGCCCGGCCATCGCCATGGTGACATAGCTCAATTCACCTGACACCGGATCCTCGCGCTGAAGGGCCGCCTCCCTCAAGCCAAGCCAGGCGACATAGGTCGTGTCCTGCTGCTCGCCCAGATTGTCCACCACAACCCGTTGCCCAAAAGTGCGGTCAGCAACAATATGATTGGGGTCCATCTCTATGCCCCAGGCGCGATACAGCTCCGGCATTGACGAGGACGGCGATCCGCCGTCGCGCGATGTCAGCGGGTTTTTCGTACGTGAAGGCGGTTTGCCAACTTCCGAGACGGGATCGGTGAAGGCGATAACCCGGCCTCCGCGCAAAACATACTGGTCAATGGCGTACCGGGTAAAAACATCCATTTCCGTTGGGTGCACAATCATCACCACGCTGTAGGCGTCATCAATATCCGTAAATTGCCGGGCCAGCATGTCCACATCGAAATTATCGCGCATCTGCTGATACAGCATGAAAGGCTTGATCTCACCGCGCATCACCGCCTCGATGCCGCCCTTGCCAATATCCAGCGGCAGCCCGGAAAGCACACCGATTTTGGGCTTTTTGGCGTTGGAAAGTTTGCTGATCAATTGCGTCAGATCATATTCCAGAAACTGTTCGCGGTCCTGCGTGAAAAACGGAATCGCCTCTACCCCATCGACCATGTTCGCCGCCGAAAGGCCAAGATAAAACTTGTCCCCCTTCTGGGTGCTTAGCCCCTGTATGCCAAGGCTGATGGCGCGCTCTTCCGTTTCACTG
This sequence comes from Alphaproteobacteria bacterium, assembly GCA_009693835.1. Taxonomy (GTDB): domain Bacteria; phylum Pseudomonadota; class Alphaproteobacteria; order UBA11222; family UBA11222; genus UBA11222. The sequence continues at coordinate 5,250 of SHWM01000057.1, read as the reverse complement.
AAGGGCGCCGGATCGGTGATCTCCAGAAGCAGCTTGCCGCCGGAATTGGCCTCAAATTCCTTCAGCATATCCCGCACCCGCTGGCCATAAATCTGGGCGCCCGGCACATCCTTGGCCAGACGTTCGGAAAAAAAGAACTGCATGCGCACCGGTTCGGTCATTTTGGCCAGCACGTTGCGGGTGCCCTGGCTGACCGTGTACAGGCGATCCTGCGTCAGATCAAAACGCGCGGAGGTAAGTGTGACGTTAGACAGCACATTCACAGCCAGAAACAGCACCGCGACCAGAAGCAGGGCAACCATAGCCTGAGCGTTACGTGGCATCCCGGCTATCCCGCCTTCTTCATTTCAATGATGAGCGTATTGGCGTACAGCCAGGCGCCGGTCAGCGAGGCAAAATACACCACATCGCGCATATCGATCACGCCATTGGTAATGGCGTCAAAATGCGTGAGGAAGCTGAACGAGGCGATCAGCGAGAGCAAGGCTTCCGGCGCCCATCCGGAGAAAAAATCGAGCACCATGGGCAGCCCGCTGACCGCGAACAGAAAACAGACCGAAACGGTCACCACGAAAGCGATCACCTGATTACGGGTCGTGGCCGAAATGGTGGAGCCGATCGCCAGATAGGCCCCGGCCATCATCGCGCTGCCAATATAGCTGGCCAGGATCACCCCATTATCCGGATGCCCTAGATAATTGACGGTAATCCAGAGCGGAAATGTCAGCGCAAGCGCCACCAGCGTGAAACCCCAGGCGGCAAGATATTTACCCAGCACCACGGCCCATAAAGGCACCGGCAAAGTCAGCAGCAGCTCAATCGTGCCGGATTTCGCCTCCTCCGCCCACAGGCGCATGCTGACCGCCGGAATTAAAAACAGATACAGCCACGGATGAAACGAAAAGAAGTTTTTCAGCGTGGCTTCGCCGGTTTCAAAAAACTGGCCCACATAAAAGGTCGTCAGTCCGGTCAGAAACAGGAAGATGACAATAAAAACATAGGCCAGCGGCGTGGCGAAATAGCCCATGAATTCGCGCTGAAATACCAGACGTAACCCGTTCATGCGTGGTGCTCGTGCAAATCGCCGGTGGTGAGCTGGCGGAACACCTCGTCCAGCCTGCCGCGCTTCTCCAGCTCCGCTGGCGTGGCGTCGGCCACAATACGCCCCCGGTCAATGATGATGGCCCGTGTGCAGATCGCATCCACCTCTTCGAGAATATGTGTTGAAATGATGATCGCCTTGTGTGCCGCCATTTCTGCTATCAACTGGCGCACCGTATGTTTCTGGTTGGGGTCAAGGCCGTCCGTGGGTTCATCCATGATCAGTACGGGGGGATCGTGCAATATGGCCTGCGCCAGGCCCACCCGGCGCTTGAACCCCTTGGAGAGGGTGTCAATGGGCTGTTCCATGACGCCCGCAAGGCCGGTTCGTTCCACCGCCAGTCCTATCGCCCGGTCACGATCGGCGCCACCGATACGGCGCACACCGGCAATAAACATAAGAAATTCGCGCGGCGTCATGTCCGGATAGGCTGGCGCCCCCTCGGGCAAATAGCCCAGGCACTGCTTCACGCGAATGGGATCCTGCGAGACATCATGGCCCAGCACCCGCGCCGTGCCGGACGTTGGCCTCAGAAAGCCGGTGATCATTTTCATGGTGGTGGATTTGCCCGCGCCATTAGGGCCGAGAAACCCCAGCACCTCGCCCTTTCCCACCCGGAAACTGGCGCCATCAACGGCGGTGATCAGCGGCCCGAACTTTTTAACTAGTGCCTCAACTTCGATCATCGTTACGCCAATGTGTCCGATCTAAATGGCCTGCGGAAGACCGCCCCCAGGCTGCGCCTCTAGATAATCAAAGCACTCCTGCCGCACAAGTCATATAACCGTGATTGTGGCGGACATGTGGCAAAGCGATAAAATGGATCTAGTGTGAACGCGCCACCCACGCCGCAGCGCCAACATTGACCCGGTGCAATGATGGTGTAGGATGTAAATTGTAATTAGCACAGGCTTTTAGGGGGATTCATGGGAGAGATCAGCAACCTGATGCAGGGCAAACGCGGCCTGATCATGGGTGTCGCCAATGATCGCTCGCTCGCCTGGGGCATCGCCAGGGTCTGCCATCAGCATGGCGCGGAACTGGCCTTTTCCTATCAGGGCGACGCGTTGCTGAAACGCGTGACGCCGCTGGCGCACTCCCTGGGCTCTAGACTCGTGCTGCCCTGTGACGTTACCGATGCATCCAGCATGGATGAGCTGTTCGAAACCCTGCGGCGCGAATGGGGATCGCTGGATTTTGTAGTGCACGCCATTGCCTATTCGGCCAAGGAAGAACTAAAAGGCCGCTATGTCGATACCACACCGGACAATTTCGCCATGAGCATGAATATTTCCTGCTATTCCTTCACGGCGGTGACGCAACGGGCCGAAAAGATGATGCCCAATGGCGGCAGCCTGCTGACCCTGACCTATTACGGCGCGGAGAAAGTGATGCCGCACTATAATGTGATGGGCGTCGCCAAAGCCGCGCTGGAGGCCAGCGTGCGCTATCTGGCGGCCGATCTGGGGGCCCGAAATATTCGCGTGAACGCCATTTCGGCCGGCCCGGTAAAGACGCTGGCGGCCAGCGCCATTGGTGATTTCCGCTATATCTTAAAATGGAATGAGCTCAACTCGCCGCTCAAGCGCAATGTGACCATCGAGGATGTCGGCAAGGCGGCCATGTTCCTGCTCAGTGATCTGGGTAGCGGCGTCACCGGCGAAATGAGCCATGTGGATTGCGGCTATCACATTATCGGCATGAAAGACGAAAACGCCCCGGATATTGCAGTCGCCATGGCCGGCAGCAAGAGCGAGTAATGTCTCACAACACTTTCGGGCATCTGTTCCGGGTGACGACCTGGGGCGAATCGCACGGTCCCGCGCTGGGCTGTGTGGTGGATGGCGCCCCGCCGCGCCTTGCCCTGAGCGAGGCCGATATTCAGGTCTGGCTCGATAAACGCCGCCCCGGCCAGTCCCGTTTCACCACGCAGCGCCAGGAACCTGATGCGGTGAAGATTTTGTCCGGAACCTTCGAAGGCCGGACCACCGGCACGCCGATCAGTCTGCTGATTGAAAATGTCGATCAGCGCAGCAAGGATTATGGCGATGTAATGGATAAATTCCGCCCTGGCCACGCGGATTACACCTATCTGGCGAAATATGGGGTGCGGGATTATCGTGGCGGCGGACGCCAATCGGCCCGCGAAACCGCCGCGCGTGTGGCGGCGGGCGCGATTGCGCGCCTCGTTCTGGGCAAGAAGATCAAAATCCGGGGCGCGCTGGTGCAGATGGGGCCGCACCGGATCAGCCCAAAAAACTGGAACTGGCTTGAGACGGAAAAAAATCCGTTCTGGTGCCCGGACGCCAAAATGGCGGCGCAATGGGAAACCTATCTGGATGGGGTGCGCAAGGCGGGCTCAAGCTGCGGCGCGGTGATTGAAGTGCGGGCGTCGGGCGTTCCCGTCGGACTGGGCGCGCCCATTTATGGCAAGCTGGACGCAGACCTTGCACAGGCGCTGATGAGCATCAATGCGGTCAAAGGCGTCGAGATTGGCGACGGATTTGCGGCAGCCAGCCTGTCGGGCGAAGAAAACGCCGATGAAATGCGCGCCGTCCGGGGGGCAAAGGCGCCAAAATTCACCGCCAACCATGCGGGCGGCATATTGGGCGGTATTTCCACCGGGCAGGAGATAGTTGCGCGCTTTGCCGTGAAGCCAACCAGTTCAATCCTCAGCCCACGGAGGACCGTCACCAGCAAGGGCGCGAACGCCGACATCAGCACCAAAGGCCGCCACGACCCCTGCGTCGGCATCCGCGCCGTGCCGGTGGGCGAGGCCATGATGGCCTGTGTGCTGGCCGATCATCTGGTAAGGCACCGTGCGCAGAATGGCTGAGCCGCCAGAGAATATTCCGCCGGGTTTTGAGCCGGTTCCGGGCAATAGCAACTTTATCCACCATGCGGGGCCTGTCTATTGGGGCGAGGCCGAAGACCAGTTCGTGCTGGGGTTCCGGGTGCTGGAGCATCACGCCAATCCGGCACGCATGGCTGCTGGCGGGATGCTGATGACGGTGATGGATCTGGGTCTGATCATGGGCATTATCAGCGCCCAGCCCGACGGCGTTTTTTCACCCACCACCAGCCTGTCGGTGGATTTTATCGCGGGGGCGCAGGTCGGCGACTGGGTGGAAAGCCGGGTGGATTTTGTGCATCTGACCAAACGCCGGGGCTATGTCAGCGGACGTTTGATGGGGCCAAGGGGGGTTATTCTGCGCGCCAATGGCACGTTCAGTTTTCCATCCGCCAGCGACGCCCGGTTTAACGTTGGCGGCAGGGCCTCGCTGCGCGATGCCGTGGCGGCGCGTCAGAAACTAAAGAAAGCGCAAAGCTGACGAACGTCCTTAAGCCCGATTAGAAATCCGTCTTGGAAAGCGCGCGGATACGCCGGTCATTCGGCCAGGGAACTGCGTCGCCGGGCGCAACATCCGGCCCGCTGATCAGGGTGCCGGTGCGCGGCGTGTCCAGCGTCACCGTTCCCGCCGGGTTGGACACTTGGACATTGCCAGTCAGGAGAAGCACGCCATAGACCCCGTCAATAGGACCTACCCAGAAATCAGTGCCGCGAATGCCAATCGTGGCGACAGGGGTCCTGAGCGTCAATTTTCCAGGATGCCCGTGCACACTGCTGACGAAACGAAGCGCGCCCGTCACCAGATTGAGCGTGGCCGAACCCGCTTCATCATACACAAATTCGTCCAGCCTGACTTCGGCGTTTTCGCCCAGCACCAGGGAGGTCTGATCCGAAAGACGCAGCTCCGCCCGCGCCAGCGCACCCGTGTGCACCATCTCATTGCGAAACACCTCGCCGCCGGTTGTTAATGGCCGCGCCGGATCAGAAGTGAAAGGACGGGCAGTCACCTGATTTTTGGCCCGCTCAAGCTTGCCTGCCGGATCGGTGTCCTGCGCCAGCGCCTCCCCGTAATGGTTCCAGACGGCCACAAGCGTAAAGACCCGGAGCGTTCGCAAAATCTTCATTAGGGCGTTTCCTGTTTATGATAGGCTAGAGCGGGATGACATTAGGTTTGTCCATATCCAGCGTTAGCGAGGTATGCGGCGCACTCGTGTGGAGGGAAGTCATCGAGCAGGTTGCCGATGCGCCGCCACGTATCCTCGACGGTGCGTTCGGCAGCTTTGCGCATGAGTTGTTT
>SHWM01000056.1 GCA_009693835.1 Alphaproteobacteria bacterium | reverse complement strand
GCACGTCGTGCCCTTATGGATTGTCCTGACAATTGTTTCTGCGTTTTTGTTGAATCTGCGCAACACATTACAAAAACAGTTAACCAATGAACTGTCGGCCATCGCCGCCACCTATGTGCGCTTCTCCTTTGGCCTGCCGGTGGCGGGGCTATACTTGGCGTGGCTAACCTACTGGACCGGCGCTGCACTGCCCACGCCGGATAGTGAATTCTTCGCTTACTGCCTGTCCGGCGGAATGGCTCAAATCATGGGCACGGCCCTGACGGTGGCTTTGTTCGCCTACCGCAATTTCGCAATCGGTTCAGCCTACGCCAAGACCGAGACGGTGCAGACGGCCCTGTTTGGCTGGCTGGTTCTGGGCGACAGGCTAAGCTCAAGTTCCGTCGCCGCCATCTTTATCAGCCTTATTGGCGTCATGCTGATCTCGGCTACCAGAAGCGCCCTCACTGTAAAACTGTATTTATCGTCACTTTTGGAACGTCCGGCTTTGATGGGGATCGGGGCCGGGGCCTGTTTTGGAATTTCAGCCGTCAGTTACCGGGCTGCGTCCCTGAGCCTGGGCCGGTCTGATTTTTTGATGCCGGCGGCCTTCACGCTACTTAATGTACTGATCTTTCAAACCATTATCATGACGGCTTGGCTCGCATGGCGCGAACCCGGACAGCTTACCGCCACGGCGCGGAACTGGAAGGTGAGCGCTTTGGTGGGGATCACCGGTGCGGTTTCGTCGATGGGCTGGTTCACTGCCATGACGCTTGAAAAGGCGGCCCTGGTGCGTGCACTGGGTCAAATCGAATTGCTGTTTGCCATTGCCTCGTCGGTTTTCCTGTTCAAGGAACACATTAAACGTCTTGAGTTGGCGGGTTCGGGCCTGGTGGTCGGCGGGATTTTACTGCTGTTGCTCACACGTTAGGTAACGGCGGCCCTACTTATCCTGGCTCGGGCTGACTGGACGCCACCAGGGCCGCCTGGGTGCGGTTTTCAAGTTCCAGCGTTTTTAATATGGCGGATACATGAATGGCGATGGTGTGCTCGGATATGCCAAGTATTTTGGCAATGGATGCGTTGGAATTGCCCTCGCTGAGCAATTGGAACACCTCTTTCTGCCTGCGGGTAAGATTGGGAATGCGTGCGGCCGCCGCGAGTGAAGCCGCCGTGTTTTTCGCGCGCGCCGTGGGTGGCTGCACGGCGTGAGTGGCGCCCGCCTCCTGGGCGCCCGAGGCGCTAAACACTTGCGGGGGTATATAAATTTCTCCTCTCAGCACCATCTCGATGGCGTAAATAAGTGTATCTCCGGGCGCTGATTTGGGTATAAACCCCATCGCCCCTGCATCCAGGGCGCGAATGACATCCTGACGGGTCTCCACCATCGACACCACGATGATCGGAACCGAAGGGGCGATCTTGGTCAGGGCCGTGATTTCCTCAAAGCCGGATCCGTCGGGCATCAGAAGATCCAGCAGGATCAGGTCGAGATCGGGCCGCTCGGCCGCCAGTTTACGGGCATTACTGAAGCTGTTGGCCTCCAGAAACATATTCACCGGGTGGTCAAGCTGCGAAAGCGAGTGACGCAGGCCCGTCCTCGAAACCCAATGATCATCAGCCACAAGAATTTTCATAAACACCTGAACACTTATTCTCTATCCGGATCGAACGTTCTCTGCCCGGTAACACGTTGTCTCGATCCGGGTAACACGTCCTTACTCCGGATTACGCCACCCCCGAGGCGGTTCTTATTGAGTAATTTGTTAAGAGCTGGATTGTTAATCAAATTTCACATGTAATTCAAGCGGTTCGTTATTCGCGTAATGGGCCAGGTTGCGCAAAAACACGGCATCGCTGCGTGGTTCCATCAGGGGGCTGGAGGCAGCGCAATGCGCTGTCACCCGAACCCGGGGGTGGTCCCAGAACGGGCTGCCGGCGGGCAGCGGCTCGGTCTCGAACACATCAAGAATGGCGCATTCCGGCACTCCCCGGTTCAGGCTATCCAGCAACGCTGCTTCATCAATAAGGGCGCCCCGCGCGATATTGACCAGCACAGACCCTGGCTTCATGGCCGCCAGAAAGGGCGCATTCACAATATGCCGGGTGGTTGCATTGGAGTCCGCTGTTAACACAACCACATCGGTGGCTGGCAACGCCGCCAGCATCTCATGCGGACGAATCATGGCGTTCGCCGGTTCCCCCCCTCGCGGGTTGCGGCGCACGCCTGTGACATGCGCCTCAAACGCCATCGCCCGTTTGCCGGTTTCCTGACCTATATTGCCATAGCCGACAATCATCCAGTTGGTGCCCGCAATATCGCGGAACGCCAGCCGTTTCCATTCATGCGCTGCCTGCCTGGCGCGGCGCGCCGGATTGGGCTGGTAGTAATCCAGGACTGTGGCCATGACGAACTCGGCGATCCCTTTGCCCGCGCAATCACTATTGGTGTAGATTTCCGCCTGTCTGGCCAACACCTGGAGGAACGGATTATCGAACCCGGCGGCAGCGGATTGCATCCATTTTACTTTTGGACCCTTCTCGATCGTTGAAAAATAGGTCTTGGCGGCGGTGGCGAAAAATGTATCCACACTGATATAGGCGACATCGGCACACACCTCATCGGGACGTAATTGCTTGCCATCCTTAACGATCTGACCATCCCTGGTTACCAGAATGGGCTGCGTCTGCGGGCAAATATCGTGAATTTGTTTCTGCAGGCGCCGGTAAGTAGGTTCATATAAGAATAACCGCATGGATTATAACCCCCTCAAGCTTGACACGGCCAGCCGCTGAGGCTAGTTTCCGCCCCTTGTCTAGCAGGGGTGGCCCCGTCATTCCCAGATTTTAGTTTACAGGTTCAGGTCGATGAAAGTCAGAAGCTCGCTGCGGTCCCTCAAAGCCCGGCACAAAGATTGCCGCATAGTGCGCCGCAAAGGCAAGGTCTATGTCATCAACAAGACCAACCCGCGTTTCAAGGCCCGCCAGGGATAGCTCAGGGCTTATTCAGGATCTGGCTGGAACTGATAGTGATAGAAGTGGCAGCGCCTAACGCACCACCCCGGGCATATAGCGCAGCATATTATTTTCCAGTTCCAGCGCCGTGCGTTGCATCAGATCGGCCACCAGGTCCCCGGCCTTCTTTTCGAGCTGATTCAGCGTCGCATCTTCTGAGATGGTAAAGAAACCGGTGGCTTCCGCCTCGGCCTGCGATGCGCTTCTTTGTCCACCCACCGGTTCATACACCGCGCGCAGTCTTATCCGTCCGTCATACCGGTATTTTTGATCATCGGTAAACCATCCGCGCGGGCCGCGTGTGATCTTCAGTTCCTGGCGCCCCATGCTGGCGTCCAGCACAATAATCCTTACAGTGCCGGGGGCGCCGTCCGCGCGCAGGCGGGTTTTTACCCAATCGCGCACGGCGCTGGCCGGTGTAAATGTGAACCCCTCCTCCGTATAGGGCCGCGAATTGGGTTCCTCCAGAATGATTTGTTCTGCGGAGATAATGAGTGGCCCGTGGCCATTTCCGGAAACCTGGCTAACAGCTTTGCCAGAAATCAGGAACAGCAAGCCCAAACCCAGAAGGAAACCCGCAAGCGCGATTGGCGCGCGTCGCGCAACATCAATTTTCAAGGAGATTCTCCGGCGCTGGTGTGGTGGATTTGAAGTTCCTGCTATTATACAGGCAAATTCGTTTCAGGAACTTCAAATCCCAAACCACACCAGAGGTATATATTTCCGGTGTCGCTTTCATTCCAAAGTTCGCACCAGAGCTTGCTGCGATATCTTACGAACTCTGGAATGGCGACGCCAGCTCGTCAAGCGTGAAGCGATAGGTCTCATTGCAAAATTCGCAACTGCCAGAGATATATCCATCCTCAAGCAGTTCTTCCAGTACCGGGCGGGAATATTGCAGTAATACGCCCGCCAGCCGGTCCCGGGTGCAGCGGCATCCAAACGCTACCGTCTGGCCGGGAAAAACCCGCACCCCCTCTTCGTGGAACAGGCGATACAACAATCGTTCATTGGCCAGCAGCGGATCGATCAGTTCGGCGTCCGTTACGCTTTGCATCAGGATGCGGCTGCGGCGCCAGTTTTCATGCTCTTCGGCCGGGTCTTCCGGGGCGCGCATGGCCATGGCGTTTTTGGGAAGATGCTGGATCAGCATGCCGGCCGACCGCCACACGCCTGCACTTTCCGCCGGGGCGTGCCGTGTGGCGCCGCGCAGATAGGAACGGCCTACGCTCAACCGGATGGCGGTGGGTATCTGTTCAGAGGTCAGGAAATATTTTTCAGCGCAATTCGCCAGACTGTCTCCCTCGAGCGCTACAATGCCCTGATACCGCTCGGCTCCCGCGCCGGGGTCCATCGTCAGGGCAAAATATCCCTTGCCGGAAAGTTGTGAAAAATTTTGCTCATTCCCGGAAAAATTCACGTTCTTGTTGTAGACGGCATAGCCGCGCACCCGGCCAGCATGGGTATCGTCAGCGGCAAGATAATCGGCAATCAGCATGGGCACCGGGCCATCGCCCTTGGTCTGAAGACTGAGCGTGCCTCGGAATTTCAGGCTGTTGCCCAGCAGGATTACCAGAGTCAGCGCCTCGCCCAGCAGACGCGAAACCGCCTCGGGATAGTCGTGACGGCGCAACACCTGATCCACCACCGGGCCAAGCCGGACAATGCGGCCGCGCACGTCGGCGCCTTCGATGGCAAAGGGCCGGATGGTATCGTCAGCGTGTGCGCCCGGGGCCTCCTGCGTCATGCAAAACACCAGGACAGAATACCCTTTTGCGCATGCAGGCGGTTTTCCGCCTCGTCGATCACGACGGACTGCGGGCCATCTATGATGTCAGCGGTGACTTCTTCACCGCGATGGGCTGGAAGGCAGTGCATGAAAATCGCATCCTTGCGGGCTTTTTTCATCAGTTTTGCGTCGACCCGGTAGGGCGCCAGAAGATTATGGCGGGTGGCCGCGTCGGTATCCCCCATCGACACCCATGTGTCGGTGACCACACAGTCCGCGCCATCCACGGCTGATAGGGGATCGTTCAGTACATGCACTTTTGCGCCCTGGGCGCGGGCCCATGAAAGCGCAGCGGTGTCCGGCGGCAGTTCCTTTGGACAGGCGAGCCGGAGTTCGAACTCGAACTGGGCGCTGGCGTGAATCCAGCTTGCCGCCACATTGTTGCCATCACCGCACCATGCGATGGTGCGGCCCTTGATAGGCCCGCGTTTTTCTTCAAACGTCATGAGATCAGCCATGATCTGGCAGGGATGGGTGGCGTCGGTCAGCCCGTTGATGACCGGCACTGTTGCATTGATGGCCAGTTCGTGCAGCTTGTCATGTTTGGTTGTGCGGATCATGATCGCGTCCACATATCGCGACAGGACGCGCGCCGTATCGGCCACGGTTTCGCCGTGCCCCAGCTGGATGTCGCCCCCGCCCAGATGGATGGTCTGGCCGCCCAGTTGCCGCATGGCGACATCAAAGGACACGCGGGTGCGGGTTGACGGCTTTTCAAAAATCATCGCCAGAACTTCACCATTCAGCGGGGCAGTGGCGTCCAGGGCCCCCTTGCCAAGATTTCCCCGCCCGGCCTTGAGTGCGCGCGCATGCGCCAGAATGCCGTGCAGGTCGGCCGCCGGCAGAATATGCAGATCCAGAAAATGCCGGAGCGATTTACGTGCCTTCATAATTTCGCGCCCAGCTTTGCACAGGCGGCGTCGAGGGCGGCAAGCGCTTCACTGATCTCCGCCTCTTCAATGTTCAGCGGCGGCAGCAGGCGCACCTGATTGTCGCCTGCGCCGACGCTCAGTAATTTTTCCTCCAGCAGCGCGCCGACCAGATCGGTGTTCGGGACGCGGCATTTGACGCCGATCATCAGGCCTTCGCCATGAATTTCCTCGATCACTTTGGGGTGCCGGTCGCGCAGCATGACCAGTTGTTGTTTCAGCCGGTTGGCCCTCAGCAGCACGCGGTCCAGAAACCCGTCGGCCAAAATGACATCCAGCACCGCATTGCCGACCGCGCATGCCAGCGGATTGCCGCCAAAGGTCGAACCATGTGTGCCAGCCGTCATGCCCTTGGCCGCGTCTTCCGTCGCCAGGCAGACGCCCATCGGAAAGCCGCCGCCAATCGCCTTGGCGATGGGCATGATGTCGGGTGTGACGCCCGCCCATTCATGCGCGAACAGTTTGCCGGTGCGCCCCATGCCAGATTGCACCTCATCCAGCACCAGCAGAATGCCCTGTTCATCACACAGCGCGCGCAGTTCCTTCAGAAAGCCCTGGGGCAGGGTGCGGATGCCGCCCTCGCCCAGCACCGGCTCCAGCAGCACACCGGCGGTCTGCGGCCCGAGGGCGGCCTTGATGGCGGCCAGATCGCCGAAGGGCACATGATCAAACCCGTCGGCAGGGGGGCCAAAACCCTTCAGATGCTTTTCCTGACCGCCTGCGGAAATGGTTGCAAGGGTGCGGCCATGAAAAGCGCCTTCCTGGGTGATCAGCCGGTAACGCTCCGGATTGCCATTGGCGTAATGATGGATGCGCGCCATCTTGATGGCGCATTCGACCGCCTCGGCCCCCGAATTGCAGAAAAATGCAGTATCGGCGAAAGTGGCGGCGACCAGACGTTCCGCCAGCCGCTGCTGACCGGGAATATGGTACAGGTTGGACGTATGCCACAGTCTTTCCGCCTGCGCCTTTAACGCGGCAACCAGAACCGGATGCGCATGGCCAAGCGCCGTTACGGCGATCCCGCCGCCCATGTCGAGATATCGCTCGCCGTCTGTGGTAAACAGATACGCGCCCTCGCCCCGTTCGAAGGCAAGGTTGGTTCTGGCATAGCTGGGTAACACCGGGGTGATCATGAGGCGCTCTCCTGAACGGCAGACGGCCCCGAAGGCGGGGCCGCTGGCTGATTACCTGTGGAAAGCGGCAGATTATTGCCGCCGTCAACTTTCCTGTCAAATACTTAATGCACCTGCCTAAAAATCGCTGATGATGCCCTTTCGCTCCCAGTCGCCGTAACGGGTGGGCTCCAGGCCTTCGGGGCCATTGATTTCCCTGAATTCCGGCGCCTCCGGGGGCTGTGCGGCGGCGGCGCGGCGCCGCTCTGCTGCTTCCGTCAGGGCGCGCTGCGCTTCGGGGCTCAGTTTTTTTGCCGGGATTTCAACGGCCAGGCGCAGTTCGGCCTTGGCCGCCGGGGCAGCCTTTGATCCGTCATTAATGCTTTCTTCCGCCATTCCATGTTCCGGACAGGATTGCGTTCCCGGTCTTGATATGCAAACAGGGACGCCTAGATTGGTACTGACCTGTCTACGCTCTGATAATTACCCCATTTGGACCCCGAGATGAATTATTTCCGCACTTCATTATTGCTTGCCGCCATGACCGCCCTGTTTCTGGGGGCCGGGTTCATGCTGGGCGGTTCAGGCGGCATGATGATCGCCCTGTTCCTGGCCCTGGCGATGAATGGCTTTGCGTACTGGAATTCCGATAAAATGGTGCTGGGCATGTATGGCGCCCGCGAGGTGGATGACGCCAGCGCACCCGAATATGTCCGGGTGGTGCGTCTGCTTGCCGAAAACGCCGGGCTGCCGATGCCGAAAGTTTTTGTGATAGATTCGCCGCAGCCCAACGCCTTCGCGACCGGGCGCAACCCGGAACATGCCAGCGTGGCGGCGACCACCGGTCTGCTGGGAATGCTTGGCCCGCAGGAACTGGCGGGCGTGATGGCGCATGAACTGGCGCATGTCCGTAACCGCGACACTCTGATCATGACGATTACCGCGACGATTGCAGGCGCGATTTCCATGCTGGCTAATTTCGCGCTCTTTAACGGCGATAATCGCAATAATCCGCTTGGCTTTGCGGGCGTTCTGCTGCTGATGGTGGTGGGGCCGCTGGCCGCGGCGCTGGTGCAGATGGCGATTTCGCGAGGGCGGGAATATGAGGCGGACCGGATCGGCGCGGAAATTTGCGGCCGTCCGCTATGGCTTGCCGCTGCGCTGGAAAGAATGGAGTTGGCGGCAGGCAAGATCGACAATGTACATGCCGAACGCAACCCGGCGACCGCGCATATGTTCATCATTAATCCGCTGCATGGACGCCAGATGGATTCGCTGTTCTCCACGCACCCTTCCACCACAAACCGTATTGAACGGCTGCAGGAAATTGCGGCAAGGACGAAATACCATTAAAACGTTATCATGAAAGATCAACAGGGCCTGATGGCGCGACAGGCCGGAGTGTGGCTGCTGCAGGCAGTGCTGCGCCGTAATCTTGGGCTGGACGAGGCGCTGGCTGCGGCTTTCAATGAGGCCCCATTCAGTGCCCTCAGTCCCCGTGACCGCGCCTTTGCGCGCATGATTGCCACCACCACCCTGCGGCGCATGGGCCAGATCGACGCCGTGCTGCGGCATTATCAGACGCGCCGCCTGCCGCCGCGCGCAGGGCCCGCGCAAAATATACTGCGATCCGCCGCCGCACAGATTTTGTTTCTGGGCACGGCGGCGCATGCCGTGGTCAGCAATGCGGTGGAACTGGCGGACATGGACGCGGGCGCGCGCCATTACAAGGGCATGATCAATGCGGTGCTGCGTAAGGTGGCGTCTGGCGGTAAAGCGCTATTGGCGGAGCAGGACGCCGCACTGCTCAACACACCGGAATGGCTGTGGGAAAGCTGGCGCATCGCCTATGACGAGGTGACCGCGCATGCCATCGCCAGCGCGCATCTGAATGAACCGCCACTCGATATCAGTGTACGGAGCGACGCGGCAAGCTGGGCGGAGCGTCTGGAGGCGCAATTGCTGCCAACGGGAAGTTTGCGCCGCGCCACTGGCGGGCGCATCGAGGATTTGCCCGGTTTTGACGAAGGCGAATGGTGGGTGCAGGATGTGGCGGCCAGTCTGCCTGTGCGCTTGTTGGGTGATGTGGCGGGCCGGCAGGTGATCGATCTGTGCGCGGCGCCTGGCGGCAAGACCCTGCAACTGGCGGCAGCAGGCGCAATTGTTACGGCCATCGACCGGTCTGAGGTGCGCATGCGCCGGGTGCAGGAAAATCTGGTGCGTCTTAAGCTGACGGCCGCCTGCATCACCGCGGACGCCACCCAGTGGCAGCCGCCAGCGCCCGTTTCCCGCGTGCTGCTGGATGCGCCCTGTTCGGCCACAGGCACGATCCGCCGGCATCCCGATATTGTCTGGCGCAAAACGCCGCAGCAGATCGACGGACTAATGGCGTTGCAGGACCGCTTGCTGGCCGCTGCCGCCGCGATGCTGGCGCCGGGCGGCACACTGATATTCTGCACCTGTTCACTGCAACCCGAAGAAGGCCCGGAACGTATCGAGGCTTTCCTGTCAAAGGGCGCGCCATTTGTGCGCGCGCCGATCCGGGCGGAGGAAACAGGCGGGTTGGCTGAACTCATCACCCCGTTGGGCGAGTTGCGCAGCTTGCCCTGCCATCTGGCGGAACTGGGCGGCATGGACGGGTTTTATGCCGCAAGGTTGCAGCGCACATAGACACGTGCACCGCCCGGCTATTTCCCAAACCCGAAAAACTTTACATCTTCCAGTCCGGCACGCTCGGAGCGCAATGTGTTGACGGTGGCGCTGGTGTCCTCATAACCCATTGCAATGCCGCAAAACACCATCTCATGACCGGGGATGGATAGCGTCTCCGTCAGTGTTTTGTGCCAGCTTGCCCAAGCTTCCTGCATGCAGGTCTCCAGCCCGTGATCCATCGCCACCAGCGCCACGGTTTGAATATACATGCCCAGATCGGCCCATTGCGGCGGCCCCATATTGCGGTCAATGGTGAATATCATGCACACAGGGGCATCGAACAGTTCGAAATTACGGAACATCTGCTTCATGCGGGCCACCTTGTCGTCGCGCCCGACGCCCGCCAGCTCATATAGTTTGAAACCGACCACGCGACGGCGCGTCATGTATGGTTCGCCCAGATCATCCGGATAGATTTTATATTCCGTGCCCTCGCCGCGTTTCCCCCCCGCCCACTGGTCGGTGATGCGTTTCACCAGTTCATTGCGCGCGTCGCCGGTCAGCACATAGGTTTTCCAGGGCTGGACATTGCCGCCCGAGGGCGCGCGGGCCGCATCTATCAGAATCTGTCTCAACGTGTCATCCGGCACCTGTTTTGGTAAAAATGCCCGCACGGATTTGCGGGCGCGGACGGCCTCGGTCACATTCATCGCAGCTTCTCCATCGGATGGATAAAATTGGTAATTCCGTCTATCTAGCACAAAACGGCGGCGGTTGAGAAAGCGCGTTTCGCCAGCCCATGTTCGGATCAGATGGAATTGCCAGCGGCAATTACCTCGGATCCCTAAAACATGGTCTGCCTGGTATTTTTGAGCCATTTTTACCGTTTTGACTGAACCATCCGTTTCCATCAAAACGGAAATGGCTCAAGGGTGGATTTGGTTCTATGATGAATCACGCGAATCCTGCTGAATAAGAAAGGAAGACCAATGAACGGCGCAGAAAGTCTCATGCAGACTCTTGTCGACAGTGGCATCGATGTCTGTTTCACCAACCCCGGCACTTCCGAAATGCACTGCGTGGCGGCGCTGGACAGGATTACTGGTATTCGCGGCATTCTGGGGCTGTTTGAGGGCGCGGTAACCGGCATGGCGGATGGCTATGCCCGCATGGCGGGCAAACCTGCATTCACGCTTCTGCATCTCGGGCCCGGCCTGTCCAATGGCTCGGCCAATATTCACAATGCCCGGCGCGCCGGATCGCCGATGATCAATATTGTCGGCGACCACGCGACCTACCACCTGAAATATGATGCGCCGCTGGCCTCCGATATTGCAGGTCTGGCGAAACCGGTTTCGCACTGGCAGCACGCAACCACCACGGCAAAGGCGCTGGCCGCAGATACGGCCCGCGCAGTCGCTGCCTCGATGACCTATCCGGGACAGATCGCCACCTTGATCGTACCGGCCGATTGCGCCTGGGACGAGGCCGATGGCCCAGCCAAACCCATCGCGCCGCCAGCAACGCCGCGCACCGATCAGGGCGTCATTACCGCTGCGGCGAAGATGCTGAAGAATGGCAAGAAGACCATGCTGCTGATGCGCGGGCCGGTGCTGATGAAACGCGGCGCCAATGCGGCGGGACGCATTGCCGCCGTCAGCGAAGCGCGGCTGGCGTGCGACACGTTCATCTCGCGTATCGAACGCGGCGCTGGATGCGTGACAATTGAAAAGATGCCTTATTTCGCCGAGGACATGGTGGAATTCCTGAAAGGCACCGAGCAACTGATTCTGGTGGGAACCAAGCCTCCGGTATCCTTTTTCGCCTATCCGGGCAAGCCAAGCTGGCTGACCCCGGAAGGCTGCGAAACCCTGGTGCTGGCCACGGCGCAGCAGGATGGGGTGTATGCGCTGGAGGCGCTGGCCTCGGAACTGAATGCACCTGTGCATCCCATCCGCGTGCAGCAATTATCGCGGCCCGTGCTGCCCACGGGGCCGCAATTCAACGCCCATACCATAGGCATGGCGCTGGGCGCATTGATGCCGGAAAACGCCATTGTCTCGGATGAAGCGGCGACATCGGGATTTGCCTGTTATGCGCCGACAGCCGGGATTGCGCCGGTAGACTGGCTTGGGCTGACGGGCGGCTCCATCGGCCAGGGCATTCCGGTGGCCGTGGGCGCGGCGGTCGCCTGTCCTGATCGCAAGGTGGTCTGCCTGAGCGGCGATGGCGGCGGCATGTATACGGTGCAGGCCCTCTGGACGATGGCGCGGGAAAAGCTTGATATCGTCACCGTGATATTTTCCAACAGGAAATATCTGATCCTTCAGGTCGAATTGGCGCGGGTGGGCGCGGGCACCAATCCGGGCCGCAGGGCGCTTGATCTTCTCGATCTGTCAAATCCCGATCTGAACTGGGTGCAGATGGCGAACGGCATGGGCGTCGCCGCCAGCCGCGCGATCAATCAGGAAGAATTTAACCAGCAGTTCGCCGCTGCCTGCGCCACCAAGGGCCCGCATCTGATCGAAGCAGTGATTTGACAGCGCCAGACACTGCAAGGGGAATTTGACAATGGCCATGCCGACCTCGGGCCTGCCGGCCCTGCTGACGCTTGGCCGGGCCGTTTTTCGCCGCCTCACCGGTTTGCGCCGGGCGGCAGGTCCTTCACTGAGGCATATCGATCTGCTTTCGACGACCCTGGCAGAGAAGGGCGTGTCGGCCGGTGTCCTGGACTCCCGGAAAGTGAATTTGAAACCGGGCATGAGGGAATGGCATCCTACCGGCCTTACCATCGACGAAGGTCAGGAGCTGACCATATTCACCGGGGGGGATGTCAGAGTTTCACGTCTGGCGGATATCCGCATGGGGCCGAAGGCGGTTCTGTGGTTCCGCATCGGGCGGGATGGTCCGATGCGCAAAATCGTGAATGTAAACCAGAGTATCAAGGCTGAACGGCAGGGAGAATTGCTGCTCGCTCTTAGCCCGCCTGGCGGCGGGCTAAACGAAGCAGGTGATTTTAATCCGTCCCTGGTCTGGTGGGGCGCTGCGGGATGCATCCGGGTAATGACCGTGAAATGGGCGAATGGTGCAGAGTTGGGCCTAACCGCGCTGCTGCCGCCCGACCGGACTGGACTGGCCAAAAACGCGGTGCTGCAACACCGCTACCCGCGACATGCGCCAGAGGCCTGGAAATATCTGTGGACCCTCGGAGAAGGTGAAATTTATACTGCGGGAAGCGGGCCGGGTCATATTTCCTGCCACACGGACCGCGATGTGGGCATTCTGCAAATCCCGGCTGATTTCCCGCTGGACGCCGCAACGCAGCTGTCATGGCAATGGTGCGCAACCTTGTTGCCATCTTCAATGCGGGAGGATATTCAGCCTACGCATGATTATCTTTCGATTGCTGTCGAGTTCGATAACGGGCTGGACCTTACTTATATGTGGAGTTCAGAATTGCCTGTGGACACGATATTTCAGTGTCCGCTGCCCTGGTGGATTGAACGCGAGACCCATTGGGTGATCCGCTCCGATCCGCATCAGCTCGGCAGATGGCTCTCGGAAGACCGCAACATTCTGTCGGATTATGCACGCGCCATCGGCGGGGTGGCGCCCGCCCGCATCGTGAAAATATGGCTCATTGCCAACAGCCTTTTTCAGCGCGGCGAGGGCAAGTGTGACTATTCCGATATCGTTCTGCGCAATCGGGAAAGCCAACTGGCCATCAAATGAGGGGCGAGATAAATGCCCCGTTTACGGAGGATTCCGGCATGGCGGCGGTTTTTAATTCGCCGCGATGACGCTTTGCGGCTCCTCGGACAAAAACCGTACGAAACGGTTATGGCCATCCACCAGAATGACTTTCGGCAGGATGGGCTGCGCGGTCAATTCAAATCCCATGATAATGATCTGCTCGCCCTCTCCGATCAGATGCGCCGCCGCGCCGTTCATGCAGATGGCGCCTGATCCGCGCTTGCCTGCGATAATATAGGTTTCCAGACGCGCGCCGCTGGTATTGCTGACCACAAGCACGCGCTCGCCCGCCCACAGGCCGACCAGATCAAGCAGGTCGTCATCAATCGTGATGCTGCCGACATAGGCCAGGTTCGCCTCGGTTACCGTGGCGTTGTGGATTTTGGAGCGCATCAGCCAGCGCATGAAGCCATTCCTTCGATCGAATAACAGGCACGACCCGACGCCGTGCCCCGTGCGGTGCAGGAGAAAAGCCCTGCACATCGGGGCCTTTATAGCGTAAAACGGCCCCTGAAATCTAGGCGGTTTAACGTGGCTCGGGCTCACGTTAACCTGAGCATATGTTCCGCCTGGGCCAGGTCAGCTTTCGTATTGATGTTGAAGAACGGATCGAATGGCAGTGTGGCATATTCCGCCTGCGCCGTGCCGTGCCGGGCCTGAAAGGCGTCCACCTTGCGCATGTTTTCCATCAGCATGGAGTGGCGGAGGTCATCCGTCAGGGATACGGGCCACAGGCCGAACACCGGATGCGTGCGTCCGCCCGAGGCGGCGCAGGCCATGGGCGCATGCCACTGCCGCGCCGCCTGAAAGAGGCGCGCCCCCAGGTCGCCGGGAAAAAACGGTGTGTCGGTGGCGAAACTGATAATATATTCGCAGTCCGGGCGATGCGAACGCACCCATTCCAGCGCACTGAGGATGCCGGCCAGGGGACCGGCATGATCTTCCACAATGTCCTGAATAACAGGCAGACCCGCAGCGGCAAACCGGGCTGGATCCCCGTTGGCGTTCAGAATTAGCTCGCCGGCCTGCGGACGCGCGCGGGCGATGGCGCGGGCCAGCAGGCTTTGCCCGCCTAGCAGCCGCAGACACTTGTCACCGCCTCCCATACGCTCGGACCGGCCTCCGGCCAATAAGATTCCGATTATTCTGCCCATTACCCGCTTCCGATATCGCAATGAAATCCTGAGGATACCTAAATGGTATAATAGCCCGTTGCAGTTCCGGGAATCTATGATTAGAATTTGCTGCACTAATTGGCGCGGGGAAGAGATGCCGCTTACGCAGGCTTTATCCTTGCCAGACCCTGTGAGGAAGGAACTATCCCATGGCGAATGTTGATATTCACATCAAAGGCGGCACGGTAGTTGATGGCACGCGCACGCCGCGTTTCCAGGCCGACGTGTGGATCAAGGATGGCAAGATTTTGCAGATCGGCGGCGTCTCACCCGGTCCGGCGGCAAAAACCATTGATGCAGAGGGTCTGATCGTTGCCCCGGGCTTTGTTGATCTGCATACGCATTATGATGCTCAAATCCGCTGGGACCCCTATTGCTCGATTTCCGGCTGGCATGGCGTGACATCGGTTGTGCTGGGAAATTGCGGTTTCGGCTTCTTTCCGGTGCGCCCGGCGGAACGCGATCGCTCGATGCTGATGATGACCCGCACCGAAGCGATACCCTATGCCTCGATGCAGGAGGGCATGATCTGGGATTGGGAGACCATTCCGGAATATCTGGATTCGCTGGAACGCGCGCCCAAAGGGGTGAACTGCATCCAGTATCTGCCGACCACATCACTGATGGTTTATGTGATGGGACTGGAGGCGGCAAAAACCCGTCCGGCGACCGATGCCGAAAAGGCCGAGATGAAGCGCCTGCTGCATGAAGGCATGGACGCGGGTCTCTGCGGCTTCTCGCTGCAGCGGCTCGGACGTAATTCCGCCCAGGCGGATTATGACGGCAGCCCGATGGTGACCGACACGATGTGCGACGAGGATATTCTGAATCTCGCCGAAGTGCTGAGGGAACGCGGCGAAGGCTTTATTCAGATCACGCAATCGACCGGCAAGATAAAGTCTGATCTCGCGTTCCTGGAGAAACTCGCCGAAACGGCGCAGCGTCCAGTACTGCATAACGCGATTGCGCCCTCGCGCAAGGATCCAAAGGTGCACCAGCGCAGCCTCGACTGGCTCGAAAAAATGCGCGCCAAGGGATTGCCGATCTATGGGCAGACCGCGACTGTGCGCACCGGTTTTTCGTTCACGCTGGAACACTGGAATCTGTATGACAGCAGCCGCGCCTGGCGTAAGGTGACCACCGGCACGTTTGAAGAAAAGCTGGCCAAGATGAAAGACCTTACCTTGCGCGATGCGCTCAAGGCGGAATTCGACAGCGCCAACCGCAAGCTGGAGATTATTCAGGCGGGCATCGGCGGCCCCATCCGCAACCTGATCGTCTCGGATGTAAATGGTGTGGCGGAGCTCGAAAAATATGTCGGCAAGTCGCTCAGCCAGATAGCGGCGGAAGAGGGCAAGCATCCGATCGATCTTATGCTTGATTTTTCCATCATGGGCGATCTGAAGGTCGAGTTCCTTGGCCCCAATCGCGGGTTTAACGCCGACTTCATGGCCGAGATGACCAACATGTCGGAATACACGTTCCCCGGCGTATCAGATGGCGGCGCGCACACCAAGTTCTTTACTGGCGGCGCTTTCACAACCGATTACATTAGCTGGCTGGTGCGCGATGAAAGCAAGATCACGCTGGAAGAGGCGCATTACCGCCTGTCGGCATTGCCTGCGAAAGCCGCAGGCTTCGTCGATCGCGGCGAGCTGAAGCCGGGGCTGGCGGCCGATATTGTGGTCTATGGTCTGAATGAACTTGCAGCCGACCCGGAATGGGTGGGCGACATTGTACATGATTTCCCGGCCAATGAATGGCGCCGCATCAAACGGGCCAAGGGCTATCACGCGATCATCGTCAATGGCGTGACGACCTTCGTGGATGGCGAATGCACTGGCGCCACGCCTGGCAAGCTGTTGCGCCAGGGCCGCGGCTAGAGCGGCATGCGATTAGCTGGAATCGTATAGAATTCCAGCTAATCGGCTAAAGCTGCTGTAACACACTATAAACCAGAGCAATATGTTTCTAGAAAGAGCCCTAAAGGCAGCCTAAAAACATATTGCTCTGGAATTGCGCAAAGGAGCGCCAGAGCCCTTTTTTACCGTTTTGATTCAACCAGATGGTTCAATCAAAACAGCAGCGGCTTCAGGCAATTGCTATTTAGGGAAACCAGGAATAGCATCCACACTGAAGAAAATGAGTGCGTTAAATGCTATTTAGGGAAACTGGGAATAGCATCCACACTGAAGAAAATGTGTGCGTTAAATAAACTGTGCGGCGATGCCGGGCGTGTCTTCCGGATATCTCCGTTAAACCCTGTGAGGAGGGAACCCCATGACAGCGATAGACATTCATATCAAAGGCGGCACGGTAGTTGATGGAACGCGCACTCCGCGTTTCGTGGCCGACGTCTGGATCAAGGACGGCAAGATATTGCAGATCGGCGGCGTGTCCCCCGGCGAGGCGAAAAAGACCATCAATGCGGAAGGGCTG
>SHWM01000003.1 GCA_009693835.1 Alphaproteobacteria bacterium | reverse complement strand
AATCCCGCCTATAACCGTGAAATGTTCAATGAAGCGCATGACTTCATCATCCAGGCATGGACCAAACCCGGCCCGTGGCGGTATGAAGGCAAGCACTTCCATTTCCGGCACGTGAATCCGTGGGCGCTGCCGTATCAGGAGCCGCACCCGCAAATGTGGATCCCCGGCGTTCTCAGCCCGGAAACGGTGCTGTGGTGCGCGGACCATGCCTATCCCTATATCGGCCTTGGCACGTCTCTGGGACCAACGTGCGATCTGTGGGATTTCTATGCCGAACAGGCGGCGCAGAATGGCTATCAGGCCGGACCGGAAAATTTCGGTTACCTGATCCCGACCTTCCTCGCGGACACGGAAGAGAAGGCGCAGAAACTGGGCCGCGGTTTTGTATTTGGCGGCGGACAGAATGCGTTCTCAGCCCCACAATACACTCTGCCGCCTGGATATAATTCCAAGGCCGCCATCCGCAATCTGGCCAAACAGCCAGGCGGAAGCTGGCTCGGCGTCAGCCGCGAAAAGATGGAAGGCGGCGATGACGCGCCTGCGCCCAAGCAGAAATCAACCGATATTGATGAAATTCGCTCCAAGCTGGTCAAAGGCTTTGAGAAAGGCCAGCGCAATCTGCAACTGCTCATTGGAACGCCGAAATCGGTTCTGCCCAAGATCAAGCAGATTTTGGATGTGATCCGTCCCGGTTCGCTCACCTTCTTTGCGGTGCAGGGCCCGGTTGGCAATGAAGACCGCATGCGCAGCATTCAGTTGCTGGGCGAGAATGTGATTCCGGAAATTCGCGAATACTCCAAGAAGATTGGCCTCGTGGATTCGTTTGAACGCAAGACGGGTTCCGTGAAGCTGACCCATGGCACCAAGCGCAATCCAGTTGTGGACCGCGAAGCGCTGAAGCACTTCAAGTTCGAAGCCTGATATTCATCAGGCCAAAAAAAGGGCCGCTGGAAACAGCGGCCCTTTTTGATTCAGGTATCGCGGGATTACAACAGGTTTTGCGCCCCCACCATACAGAACAGCATGGGCACCGACAGCATGGTGTTGGTGCGCGAGAACAACATGGCCGTGCGCGCCGCCGCCGCCTTGTCAGGGGCGGAGAGGTCAGGAAATTTATTATCGATATTCAGCGCCTTCTGCTGATTCGGCCAGATCACAAACCAGACATTGAACCACATGATGGTAGCCAACCACATGCCGAGTCCGACCAGTATATCCTTGGGAACCGCGAAATCCTGGCTTGCGCCCAGCGTATAGGCGTCCACCAGATAGCCATTCATCGCCGCCAGAATGATGCCTGTGACGATAGTAGCCATTGCCGCCCACCGGAACCAGAACAGAACCTCCGGCGCGATCACCTTGCCGATGGCGGGCTTCTGCTCATCGGGTATTTTCGGCATGCTCGGCATTTGCACAAAGTTCAGATACCACAACAGCCCGATCCACATGACGCCGGACATTACATGCAGCCAGCGAAACACAAACGCGCCAAAGGCATGGTCTATGGCGACGCCCAGCGATGAAACAGCAAACAGCAGGACCACCGCCGCCAGCACAAAGGCCGCGATAATAGTGTTCTGCAAGGATGTTAGAATTGACGCCATGTTTTTACTCCTCCCCCTATTATTCCCGTCAGAATCATCTGATGGGATATTTACACATCATTGCGCTTGCAACAGGTTAGTCAATTTTTCAGGGCAGGGCAATCTGTCCTCTTGGATGGAATTCGTTGAAGAAGCGCGCCCTGAACCAGCGGCCCCAAAACCAGAGACGGAAATTTTCCGGCGTGAAGAGTGAGTAAGGAGATCTGAAACTGCTATCTTACTGTGCTGAACTGGTGCGCCGCAGCGACCATGACAGGTTTTTGTCCGTGCTGTTTGCGGCAGAACAGGACCGTGAACATCTGTTCGCGCTCTATGCCTTCAATATTGAAATGGCGCGTATCCCCGGGCAGGTCAGCGAACCCATGCTGGGAGAGATTCGCCTGCAATGGTGGCGCGAGGGGATAGAGGCCGTCTACGAAGGCGGGATTGTGCGAGGGCATCCCGTGTTACAGCCGCTGGAGCAGGCCATCCGCGAATGCCGTCTGCCGCGCCGGCCATTTGACGCAATGATTGACGTCTATGGCGCCACATTAACGGCCGCCCAGCCCGCTTCGTTGCCGGAACTGGAAACCCGTCTGGATGCGATATCTGGCGGCGTGATGCGGCTGGCGGTGGCGATCACTGGCGGCAGCGCGATGGCTGATACCGGCCTGTTTCACGCAGCCATCGCCTGGGCGCTGTCCGGGATATTGCGCAACATCGGTTTTTATACCTCACAACGGCATATATTCCTGCCCTGCGACGTCATGAAGGCCGAGGGGTTGACGGCGCAGTCCATTCTTGGTTGCCAGAACAGCCCTCAGTTACAAAGAGTGGTAAAAGCCATCGCCGGTCAGGCGCATCGCCATCTGGCCGCTGCAGGGGAATCACTGCCGCCAATGTCGCGGCGAAATTTGGCCGCATTACTGCCCGCCACCCTGACAAAACTCTATCTTCGCCGGATGTCACGGCCCAACTATGACCCATTTGTCATCCAGCCCCCCCTACCTGCTTACCTGCGCCAGACCAGGATGGCCTGGGCTATGGGGCGGCGGCGGATTTAGTGAATGTTTCTAACCATTGCTCGTGATCCGTAAGCGCACGGGCGCAGAAAGCGCCTTTGCGCGCGGGCCCCTTGGCCTTGCCGCGCACCCGTTTACCCTCTGGCGTCACGAGCGCGCCGATGGGGGGGAACAGTCCGAAATTCACGTTCATCGGCTGAAACGTGTCTGCGGCGGCGCCCCCCGTGACGTGATGCAGCAGCGCGCCCATGGCGGTGCTGACAGGCGGCGGCGTTACGTCCCGCCCCTGAATTTCGGCAGCGGCCAACAGACCCGCCAACAGCCCGATCGCGGCGCTTTCAACATAGCCTTCCACGCCGGTGATCTGCCCTGCAAACCGCAAACGCGGCATGGTTTTTAGACGCAGCTGGTGATCCAGCAGCCTCGGGCTATTGATAAATGTATTGCGGTGAATGCCGCCCAGACGGGCAAATTCCGCATTTTGCAAACCCGGAATGGTGCGGAAGATACTGCTTTGCGCGCCATGCTTCAGCTTGGTCTGAAACCCCACAATATTATAGAGTGTGCCGAGCGCATTATCCTGCCGCAGCTGCACCACCGCGTAAGGCTTTTCCGGCCGGTGAGGGTTCGTCAGGCCAACCGGCTTCATGGGGCCGTAACGCAGCGTTTCAGGACCGCGCTCGGCCATGACTTCAATCGGCAGACAGCCCTCGAAATACGGCGTATTGCGTTCCCATTCCCTGAACTGGGTCTTCTCGCCTTCGAGCAGCGCCTCGATGAACGCCCGGTACTGATCGGCGTCCAAAGGACAGTTTATGTAATCCTTACCGCTGCCGCCCGGCCCGGGCTTGTCATAACGCGACTGAAACCAGGCCTGGGACATATCAATGGAACCGGTATGCACGATGGGGGCAATGGCGTCGAAGAACGCCAGAGATTCCACACCGGTTAAACCGGAAATGGCCTGCGCCAGCGACGGGGAGGTAAGGGGGCCGCTGGCGATAATGACCTGCTCCCATTCGGCGGGCGGCAACCCGGTAACCTCATTGCGCTGAAGCGTGACATTTGGCAGCGCGGCCAATGCGGCTTCCACGCTGCGTGAAAAGCCCTCGCGATCGACGGCCAAAGCTGACCCCGCGGGCACCTTGTTGGCGTCGGCCGCGGCCAGAATCAGTGAGCCGGCGCGCCGCATTTCCTCATGCAGCAGCCCGACTGCGCTGGTTTGGTGATCATCCGATCTGAAAGAGTTGGAACAAACCATTTCGGCCAGATGGCTGGTTTCATGCGCTTCGGTCTGCCTGTGGGGCCGCATCTCATGCAAAATGACGCTTACGCCAGCTTTCGCGGCCTGCCAGGCCGCCTCGCACCCGGCCAGACCGCCGCCAATCACATGCAAGGAGGGTATGTGATTGGCGCCGTTAGTTCTGTAAGTCATGAATGGCCATCAGGTTTCAATCTGCTCCGATTTCATCGGGATCAGCCTATTTCCGGCTTTACACATAGTTAACCAACTCCCGCTAATACACAGGTTGAGAATACAATTCTAATCCTGTGAAGTGGACGGCGATTAACCGGTAGGTCAGCATATTGCACATTTCAGCTTCACCCGTCCTGCCAGAAAATGTCATGGCGCCCACCCGCGCGGTGCTGGATTACTGGTGCGCCATCCGGGGGGAGGAACTTGTGCCACGCCGGGCAAATGTACGGCCGGCCGATTTGCTTCCCTTTCTGCCCAATCTAGTGATCGTTGAGTATAAGGACCCGGGCGCCCTGAATTACCGGCTGGCGGGGACCGCTTTTATGAAAGAGGTGGGCAGGGAACTCACGGGCACGGACTTTTTCGAAATTTTCGAGGAGGGCAAGCGCAACGCGGCGCCGATTGATTTTGATACTGTCCGCAGGGCGCCTTGCGGTCTTCTTCTCCGCGAAATACTTCTGACGCGGTTTCAATCTCCCAGCATATTCGAAATGCTTTTTCTGCCGATGCGTACGCATCAGGATGAAATAACCCAGCTCATCGGGTTGATGACAAAAGTTGCTCCTGACACATTCAATGCTGTCACAGGAGAAGCTGGATTAGCGAACAGCCCTACCTCGCTGTTTCTGGATGTGGGGGCCGGAGTGCCAACCGGCCATCGGGAAAAGATTCAGCGCGCCGGTTAGGACTTGTTAACCGCCAGCTCCTAGCTTGCCTCAGATCGGCTCATCCGCCTCCCTTCCTGTCATCTATCTGCAATGAAACTGTAAAAGTTCCGTCACGGCGCGCTGATACCTGTAAGTGACCAAGGCAGAAATCATCTGTGACAGGCCTTTCTACGGTTCCGATTACTATTTTACGGGGGTACCCTATGTCTTTGAAGTACTTAAAGTTTGCGGGCCTGCTAATGATGGGCGCAAGCGCACTGAACATAATCTCCGCGACGGCGGCGCTTGCTGCTCCGGTAGATCAAAGTGAGATCGACGCCCTTAAGGCGCAGATCAAGGCGCTGGAGCGCCGGCTGAACACTGTGCAGGCTGTTCAGGACACAAAAATCAGCGAAATCAAAACCAAACAGGATGCGGTCGAAATTAAATTTGAAAACGGACGGCCAACCTTCCGCACCCCTGACGGGTATTTCGAAATGGCGCTGCGCGGGCGCATGAATTACGACACAGCCGCCTACTTCCAGGACGATGATCACTTGCCCGCCATTGCGCCGGGGCGTGATCTCAGTTCCGGCACCAATTTTCGCCGTGCGCAACTGGGCGTCGAAGGCAAATTCATGCGCGACTGGGAATATAAGCTCGAATTTAACTTCGGCGGTTCCGGCGTTGAGTCGGGGGGCGTTGTTCATGAGGCGCTGATCAGCTACACGGCGCTTAAACCTCTGAAAATTGAAATTGGCACCACAAAACCGCCGATGACGCTGGATGAAAGCATCAGTTCCAATGATACGATGTTCCTCGAGCGCGCGGCCGCCGCCTCTATGGCGGCAGGTTTTGCAGGCGGCGATGGTCGCAGTTCCGTTGGCGTACGCGGCAATACAAATAATTATTTTGCCTCGCTCTACTATACCAAAGGGCTTGTTGGCGAAGGCGGCTTTGATGAGCAAAACGCGCTGGTCGGACGCACGGCCTATCGTATCGCGCCAAATGCTGATTCAAATATCCATATTGGCGCATCCGCCACCCGGGTATTCGGCTTTAACCAGCCGGCGAGCGGGCCCGTGTTTACTTTGCAGGAACGGCCGGAACTGCGGGTGGATGGCGCACGGCTGATTTCCACAGGATCACTCGGCAGTGAATCAGCGCTCGTTTACGGCCCCGAATTGGCCGGCAACTGGAAGAATTTTTACGCCCAGGGCGAATATTATAGCTATCAGATCGACCGCGCGGGCGGGGCGCCGCAGGCGGACTTCGACGCCTGGTACGTGCAGGCATCTTACATTGTCACCGGCGAAGCAAAACCCTACGACATGAAGAGTGCAGCCTTCGGCGCGCCTAAACCTAATGGTCCTTTCGGATTTGGAGATTCGCTTGGCGCGATCGAACTGGCAGCCCGGTACAGCACAGCCAATCTTGACGATCACGCATCAAACGCCATCTGTCCCGCCACCTTTTCGGGAAGCTCGGCAACTCTTAACCCCACCGGCGCATCCGGATGCATCCGCGGCGGCCAGCAAGATATCATCACGCTTGGCCTCAACTGGTATCCAAACCGCAATGTCCGTTTCATGCTGGACTACATGATTGGCGACATAGAGCGCCGCGCCTATTCAAACAATTCCACCGCTAATGGCGGGCCAAACGCTCAGATTGGACAGGATTTCGAGGCACTCGCGCTGCGTACCCAGTTCAACTGGTAAGCGCGCCGATCATTCCGGCAAGATCGGTTACAACCCGATCCTGCCAGAAAGTTTTTCAGCCCATGAAAAATACGTTCAGCTTGTTGCCATCCAGATCACGGAAATATCCGGCATAGAAGCCTGTCCCGCGCGGCCCGGCGGGGCCTTCATCCTTGGCGCCAAGCTCCATCGCCCTTTTGTAAATGGCGTCGACCTTCGCCTTGCTGTCGACCGCCAGCGCCACCATCGTCCCATTGCCAACCGTTGCCGCCTTGCCGTCGAAAGGCTTCATGGCCATGACCATGGGCTGGCCAGGGCCAGCCGCCCAGGCCACAAACCGCTCTGTTTCCATGGCGCGCTTGGCGCCCAGTTCGCCCAGCAACGCATCATAAAATTTTGCGGCGCGCGCCAGATCATTGGTTCCGAGTGTGACATAACCGATCATGCTTACTTCTCCGATGCCGTTAGATGTGAGAAAACCAGGATAAAGCATCAGACGGTCTGAATACAGAGTGATAAGCGGCAGGCAGGCAGGACGATCGGCTGATTAAGCCTGGTGTATACGCGCGCAGATGCCCCATTGGCGTAAGCCATGCGAAGCCCGAAGGATGAAGTGTGGCTGGGGGACTTGGATTCGAACCAAGGTTGCACGGGTCAGAGCCGAGAGTTCTACCGCTAAACTATCCCCCAACGGGCGCCAGCACTCAGAAAGAGCCTTTCTTTAGTGACAGCGGATACAGATTGTCAACTATCACTTTGTAATATGGTGCCCCAGAGTGCTACAGTCTGGTTAACATTAAATGAAATCGGAGCGCCGGACGGGCGCGGTGGGCGTAAGGCCCGCGTCTGGTCCGGTGATGGATTACGTGCGAGCAGAAACCACGGATCCAGATCTGCGCTTCAGGACACAGGCGGCCCGTGCCGTACAACGATGGCTGCATACCTATAGCGCGCTAGATCTGGGCACAAATAATTGCCGGCTATTGATCGCCAAACCGACACGGCGCGGTTTTCGCGTCGTGGAGTCGTTTTCGCGCATTGTGCGGCTGGGCGAGGGGTTGGGCCATTCCGGCGAACTCTCGGACGCCGCGATTGACCGCGCCATTTCTGCCCTGAAAATCTGTTCTCACAAGATGCAGCGGCGCGGCGTGTCGCGGGCGCATAACGTCGCTACCGCCGCCTGCCGCCAGGCCGCCAACGGGGCCGCCTTCGCAGCCAGGGTGCTGGCGGAGACCGGCATCGAGCTGAACATCATATCCCCGGCAGAGGAAGCGCGTCTGGCGGTGGCCGGATG
Organism: Alphaproteobacteria bacterium; assembly: GCA_009693835.1. Classification (GTDB taxonomy): domain Bacteria; phylum Pseudomonadota; class Alphaproteobacteria; order UBA11222; family UBA11222; genus UBA11222. The sequence goes on along the minus strand of SHWM01000003.1, from coordinate 55,948 downwards.
CCTGCCGCTGCTCGATCACACACGCCGTTACGCGCTGGTCTTTGACGTGGGCGGTGGCAGCACGGAACTTATCTGGCTTAACCTCGCAAAACGGCGAAACCCTGAAATACTGGCGTGGACCAGCATGTCGCAGGGAGTGGTCAGCCTGTCCGAAAAACATGGCGGGCCGGAAATCTCGGCCCCGTCCTATCTGGCCATGGTGGAAGAAGTGCGCGCGCATCTGCAAGGTTTTGAGAAAAAACACAATCTTCGCCCGCATATTGAAGCAGGTGAGGTGCAGATGCTGGGCATGTCCGGCACGGTGACGACTTTGGCCGGGGTGCATATGGGCCTGCGCCGTTACGACCGCAGTCAGGTCGACGGTGCCTGGGTGCCGGTGCCTGCCATTCGTGAAGTGGCGCAGCAGCTTGCGGGCATGAACTATAATGAACGGGTGGCAGTGCCGTGCATTGGCCATGAGCGGGCCGATCTGGTCGTGGCGGGATGCGCCATACTCGAAGCCATCACCGATATATGGCCCGCCAGCCAGCTACGTGTCGCGGACCGCGGCCTGCGCGAAGGCATCCTGACCATGCTCATGCGCCAGGACGATGGAAGCCGGCTGCAACATGAAGGATAGTCTGGGCGGGGCGGGCCGGGACCTGTCCGTACGGGTTAAAACCGCGCGCAAACGCAGCACCAGCTCCACCCGCTGGCTGCAACGGCAACTGAATGACCCCTATGTGACGGCGGCAAGGCGCGATGGATACCGATCACGCGCCGCCTATAAATTATTGGAGATTGATACGCAGCATCATCTGTTGCGCAAGGGCGCGCGCGTGCTGGATCTGGGCGCGGCGCCCGGTGGCTGGACCCAGGTGTGCGTGGCAAAGGCGGGGGCAGGCGCCATTCTTGCGGTCGATATCAACGGGATGGAGGCGGTTGCGGGGGCCAGATTCCTGCAATTGGATTTTCTGCAACCCGAGGCGCCGGAGCTGATCCGCGCGGCGCTGGGCGGGGCGGTGGATGTTGTGCTTTCGGATATGGCGTCACCCGCCACCGGGCACAGAATGACCGACCATGCGCGCATTATCGCGCTGTGCGATCTGGCTTATGATTTTGCCTGCGAGGTGCTGGCGCCTGGCGGCAGTTTCTGCGCCAAAGTGCTGCAGGGCGGCACCGAGGCGAAATTGCTGGCCCGCATGAAGCAGATGTTCACCCGCGTACAGCATGTGAAACCCAAAGCCAGCCGCGCCGATTCAAAAGAAATCTACGTGCTGGCGACCGGGTTCAAGGGCAGGGGGAAGGAATAAAGCACACTTCCATAACCTGCCATTTTTGATGGTTGCGTATATACCGGAAACTAACGGTCCAATTACAACCGCCAAGAACCGGTTCCTGTTGACTTTACGACCCCACATCGCCATATTCCGCCACCATTACAGGTGGAGACAGTCTTGGAGATCGAAGAAGCCCTAACTTTTGACGATGTGCTTCTAAAACCTGCCGCCTCGAATGTTCTTCCGGCGCAGGCAGATACCCGGACCCGGCTGACCAAAGAGATTTCCCTTAATATACCGCTGGTTTCCGCCGCCATGGACACCGTGACCGAGGCGCGGCTGGCCATTGCCATCGCCCAGGAAGGGGGCATTGGCGTTCTGCACCGCAATCTGACGCCCCAGGTGCAGGCCGAACATGTCCGGCAGGTCAAGAAATTCGAATCCGGCATGGTGGTTAATCCGCTGACCCTGCCACCCACCGCCACCCTTGGCGATGCGCAGCACCTGATGCAGGTGCATAATTTTTCCGGCTTTCCAGTGGTCGAACAGAAAACCGGCAAGCTGCTGGGCATATTGACCAACCGCGACGTCCGCTTTGCCGACAATCCCGGTCAGCCCATTAGTGAATTAATGACCAGTGTCGGTCTGGTGACCGTGAATGAGGATGTGGACAGCGACACGGCCAAACGCCTGCTGCACCAGAACCGGCTTGAAAAGCTGCTGGTGGTCGACAGGAATTACCGCTGCATCGGACTGATCACCGTCAAGGACATGGACAAGGCGCGCCTGCATCCCAATGCCTGCAAGGATGACAAGGGCCGCCTGCGCGTGGCGGCGGCCACCACGACGGGGGACGAGGGCTTTGCCCGCGCCGAGGCGCTGGTGGCGGCCGAGGCCGATCTGATCGTAGTGGATACAGCGCACGGACATAATTACCTGGTGCTGGAACAGGTGCGGCGCATCAAGCGGCTGAGCAACCGGATTCAGGTGGTGGCTGGAAATATCGCCACCGGCGAGGCGGCCAAGGCGCTGATCGATGCGGGCGCCGACGCGCTGAAGGTCGGCATCGGGCCGGGCTCCATCTGCACCACGCGGATGGTGGCGGGGGTTGGTGTGCCGCAACTGACGGCGATCATAGATGTGGCCGCGGAGGCGCGCAAGCAGGGCATCCCGGTGATTGCCGATGGCGGCATCAAACTGTCGGGCGATCTGGCCAAGGCGCTTGCGGCCGGGGCCGACTGCGCGATGATCGGGTCGCTGTTTGCCGGGACAGATGAAAGCCCCGGAGAGGTGTTTCTGTTTCAGGGGCGCTCCTACAAAGCCTATCGCGGCATGGGATCGCTCGGCGCCATGGCGCGCGGGTCCGCCGACCGCTATTTTCAGGAAGACATCAAGGACAGTCTGAAACTGGTGCCCGAAGGCGTCGAGGGGCAGGTGCCCTATAAGGGGCCGCTTGCCAATATCACGCATCAGCTGGTGGGCGGCCTGCGCGCCGCCATGGGCTACACGGGATCGGCCACCATCGCCGATCTGCAGGCCCGCGCCATTTTTATCCGCATCAGCGGCGCGAGCCTCGCGGAAGGCCATGTGCATGGTGTATCCATCACCCGCGAACCGCCGAACTATCCGATCGGGAATCGATGACCCCGGCGGCACGGGTTAAATCCGCCATTGATATTCTCGAAAGCCTGATGCCGTCCGCCAAACCGGCAGACCGTTTCCTGAACGACTGGGCGCGGTCCAACCGCTATGCCGGTTCCAAGGACCGGCACTGGATTTTTGAACTGGTCTATGCGGTGCTGCGGCGGCGCGCTGAATTCGCCTTCAATGTTGGCGGCGATGACGCGCGCCATCTGGTGCTCGCGGCTCTGAAACTGGAAGAGCAGCTCAGCCTTGAACAGGCGGAGGCGCTGTTTACCGGCGATAAATATTCCGCTTCGCTACTGGACGATGCGGAACGCGCTGTCTATGCGCGCGCCGCCGATGAGACAGAAATGCCGGATTGGGTGCACGGTAATTATCCACAATGGCTGGAACCGGCGCTGCAGGACAGCCTGCCGGATGTGCTGCTTGAGATGCGGGCGCTGGCGGTGCGCGCGCCGCTCGATCTGCGCGCCAATCGTCTGAAAGCAACACGGGAAAAGGCGCTGGCCGCATTGGTCGAAGAAGATATTCAGGCGGCCGCCTCACCATTGTCGCCGGATGGCATCCGCATCACGGGCCGCGCGCGCATTACCGGGGCCGCGGCCTTTATAGACGGTCTTGTCGAGGTGCAGGATGAAGGCTCGCAACTGGCGGCGTCTCTGGTCTGCGCAAAGCCGGGCCAGCAGGTGGTGGATTTATGCGCGGGCGGTGGCGGCAAGAGCCTGGCCATGGCCGCCGCCATGCAAAATCGCGGTCAGATTCATGCGCTGGACGCCGTGCCCGGGCGGCTGAAGGCGATGCCGGAACGCATGCAGCGTGCGGGCGCGCATAATATTCAGATCGTCATGGACGCGGCCCCAGCGTTGGCGAACCTGAAGGGCCGCGCGCATCGGGTGGTGCTGGATGTGCCGTGCAGCGGCACGGGCGCATGGCGGCGCAACCCGGATTCGAAATGGCGTTTAACCCAGGAGGCGCTGGCCCGCCACATGACGGCGCAGGACGCCCTGTTGCGGCAGGGGGCCGGTCTGGTGGCACCGGGCGGGCGGCTGATCTATATCACCTGTTCGCTGTTACGATGCGAGAATGCGGATAGGATTGACGCTTTTCTGGCGCAGGAATCCCGTTTTGCGCCGCTTCCGGCGGCGGCGCTGTGGGCCGAAGGGGTGGGCACGCCCCTGCCGGATTTCATTACGCCCGAGGTGCCGTATATTATCCTGACCCCGGCCCGGTCCGGGACTGACGGATTTTTCATCTGCGCCATGGAACGGCGCGCCTAATCGCGGATTTTTCATGAACGACCGTGTGCTGATTATTGACTTTGGATCGCAGGTCACGCAATTGATCGCGCGCCGGGTGCGCGAGAGCGGCGTCTATTGCGAAATCATCCCCTATAACAAGGCGGCGGCGATTCTGGACAGTTTTGCGCCAAAGGCAATCATCCTTTCTGGCGGCCCCGCCAGTGTGGCCGCCATGGGAACCCCGCGCGCGCCGGAACGCGTGTTCCAGATGGGCGTGCCGGTGCTGGGCATCTGTTATGGACAGATGACCATGTGTGCGCAACTGGGCGGCGAAGTGGAGGCCGGCGATCACCGTGAATTCGGCCGCGCCTTTGTGGAGATCAAAAAATCCAGCCCGCTCTTTGAGGGCGTCTGGAATATGGGCGGACGCTATCAGGTCTGGATGTCGCATGGCGACCGGGTCATCAGGCTTCCGGCAGGCTTTGAGGTCTATGCCGCCTCCGAGAATGCGCCCTTCGCCGCCGCTGCAGACGAGGCGCGCGGTTTTTACAGCCTGATGTTCCACCCCGAGGTCGCACACACGCCGGACGGCGCCGAACTGCTGCGCAATTTCACCCATAAAATTGCAGGCTGCACCGGCGGCTGGACCATGGCGGCGTTCCGTGAAACCGAAATCGCCAAAGTACGCGCACAGGTAGGCAAGGGCAGGGTGATCTGCGGCCTGTCCGGCGGCGTCGACAGTTCGGTGGTGGCGGTGCTGCTGCATGAGGCAATCGGCGCGCAACTGACCTGCGTGTTTGTCGACACCGGCCTGATGCGCGCGGGCGAGGCGCAGGAAGTGGTGCGTCTGTTCCGCGATCATTACAATATTCATCTGGTGCATCGCGAGGCGTCGGATCTGTTTCTATCGCGCCTTGCGGGCGTGAGCGACCCCGAGCAGAAACGCAAGATCATTGGCGCGGCCTTCATCGAGGTGTTCGAGGAAGAAGCCGCCATAATCGGCGGCGCGGATTTTCTGGCCCAGGGCACGCTGTACCCGGACGTGATCGAAAGCGTGTCCTTTGATGGCGGGCCGAGCGTGACCATCAAATCGCATCACAATGTGGGCGGCCTGCCGGAGCGCATGCGCATGAAACTGGTCGAGCCGTTGCGCGAGCTGTTCAAGGACGAGGTGCGGGTGCTGGGCCGCGAACTTGGCTTGCCCGAGGCGTTTGTGGGGCGGCATCCGTTTCCGGGGCCGGGGCTGGCAATCCGGGTGCCGGGCGAGATCACGCCGGAAAAGCTCGAAATTCTGCGCAAGGCCGACGCAATTTACATAGAGGAAATCCGCAAGGCCGGGCTCTATGATGCGATCTGGCAGGCCTTCGCCGTGCTGCTGCCGGTGAAAACCGTGGGCGTGATGGGCGATGAACGCACCTATGAATATGTCTGCGCGCTGCGCGCCGTCACCAGCACCGATGGCATGACGGCGGACATCTATCCGTTCACGCACGAGTTTCTGGGGGCTGCCGCCACCCGCATCATCAACGAAGTGCGCGGCGTCAACCGCGTAGTCTACGACATCACCTCAAAACCGCCGGGCACGATTGAGTGGGAGTAGGGGGGGTAAAGGGCAAGCGGTCCCGCTACTTACAAAAAAGTAATCAGTTGGAAATTCACCTTGGATTTACGTTGTTTTATTCAAGTCCGTCGATGATTACCCCGCGGCTGGCTCTTGCAATCGGGACGCATTACGCTACCATCGCGCCAGGCAATCGCCAGATATTTGCCAGACAATTAAAGGAGACGCCTCGTGGACGACCTGATCATCACCAACGCACGTATCGTGGACGGCACCGGAAAGCCTGCTTTCACCGGGAATGTTGTTATCAACAATGGCAAGATCACCGAGGTGATTGAAACCACGGGCGCTGGCGCGGCCAGCCGTGCGGCGAAGCGGACCATTGACGCCGCCGGCCTGCTGCTCACGCCGGGCTTTGTCGACATTCACACGCATTTCGATGGTCAGGTCTGCTGGGACAAGCAAGTCACCCCGTCAAGCTGGCACGGCGTCACCACTGTCGTGATGGGCAATTGCGGGGTTGGTTTCGCCCCTGTCCGCCCGGGTTCGGAAGGCGAGCTGATTCAGCTGATGGAAAGTGTGGAGGATATACCGGGCACGGCGCTGCATGAAGGCCTGCCCTGGGGCTGGGAAACTTTTGGCGAATATCTGAATGTCATCGACACGCCCTATGTGATGGACATCGGCGCGCAGGTACCCCATGTGGCGCTGCGCCATTATGTGATGGGCGACCGCTGCTATGACGACGCGACCCCTGCCGACATGGCGGAGATGGCGGCCATCACCAAACAGGCGCTGCTGGACGGCGCGCTCGGCTTTTCCACTTCGCGCTTTTATGGCCATGTGGACAAGGCGGGCAATGCAATCCCCGGCACGCATGCGTCGGCCGGCGAAATGATGGCGATCGGCAAGGCATTCGCGGATGCCGGCCACGGGACGATGGAGATCATCTCCGATCATCTCGACAAGGCCGAGGAACTGGCCTGGATCGAGTATATCGCCCGGCTGACCAAACGTCCGATCACCACGCTGGTGATCCCGGACACCAACAGCGGCATCTGGAATCTCGCCGCGCGTCTCGCGCCCGAAGGGCTGTCGATCCGGCCCCAGGTCGGCGCCCGGCCCGCGTCCGTGCTGATGACGCTTGAGGGTACGCTCAACCCGATGCGGCAATTCCCGTCCTACCGGGAAATCCGGGGCCTGCCTTTTGATGAACAGCGCCGCCTTCTGCGCGATCCAGAATTCCGCGCCAAAGTGCTGGCGGATGCGCCAACCGCGTCGCGTTTCGCCGATACCAACAAGATGATCTCGACCTGGAACAAAATGTATGTCCTGCCAGAGGATCTGAGCTATGAGCCAGGTTATGCGGACTCATTGGCCGGGATCGCGGAAGCTGCAGGCGTCAGCCCCAAAGAGACCCTGATGGATGTCATGGCGTCGGGCCGTCCGATTCTGTATCTGTTCGGCAAATATAATGGCGATCTGAATGGGCAGATTGCAGCGATCAAACACCCGCATGCGGTGTTCGGCCTGTCAGACGGCGGCGCGCATTGCGGCGTGCTGTGCGACGCCAGCATCCCGACCTATATGCTGGCCTATATGACCCGCGACCGCACCAAGGGCGATACCATGAATCTTGAATTCGTGGTCCACAAGATGACCCAGGACACCGCGCTGCTTTATGGCATGACGGATCGCGGCGTGATTGCGCCGGGTTACCGGGCCGATATCAACCTCATCGATTATGATGCGCTGGGCCTTGAGCAGCCGGAAATGGTCTATGACCTGCCGGCGGGTGGAAAGCGGATCATCCAGCGCGCCCATGGCTACCGCGCCACCATCTGCAAGGGTGAAGTCACCTATGAGAATGGGGTACACACTGGCGCCTATCCGGGCCGCCTGATTCGCGGGGGTACGGTTCAGGCCGTCTAGCAAGCCTATCGGGCGCGGGGCTATCCCGCGCCCGCCTTCGGGCTGTCTGTGCACTGGCCGTAACTCTTTATCCGCGCCGAACCGGCAGCGCAAAATCCCCTCGTCATACGGGTCTGAACAGCGCCCAGAAAAAATTAATTTCCCTGTGTGCAAGTGTGATCGGGGGCGGGCCGCCAACGCCGGGTTCTTTTTTGGACCGGCGGCAGCGCATGTAACCCCCTAAAAAAAGACATAAATTCAATCCCGGCCGGCTATGCGCCCGTGCGCGGGCCCGCGCACAGGCGCGGCAATCCAGGGGGCAGCCCCCACCCTTCGGCGTTCACCGGTAACAGAGAATTAGTATTTTCCCGCTACTGATTATTATATCCACGCTGCTGTCACCTTGGTGCGCATTTAGTAGTGGACGCCAGTAATATCCTGTCATCGCGGGGCTATCCCATGAATTTCGTCAATCTCAAAATCCGGAGCAAGCTGCTCTTTCTGGTTGCTGTATTGTCCGCAGTTACCATAGCGGTAGCCGCAACCGGCATGTATTTCATCAGCGACATGAATAACGCCACCTCTGAAGTGGGTCTGACCTCATCCGAGGCGCTGTTGGGAGAAGGGCTGAATCAGATTGTCGTCACATTGAATCGCGCGAATACGTGGCGGCTACTGACCCGTCTGCGGCCACCCTCGCGGCAATTAAAAAGGAAGTGGAAAAAAATAAATCTGATTTGGAAGAGCGATTGGCCAAGCTTGAGTCCAAAGGGGACGAAAAACAACTGGAACTTCTGAAAGCAGTGGACAAGACCCACAAAACGTATCTGGCGGAACTGGATGACAGTTTTAACATGATGGATAAATATGGCGCCAGCGTGCAAAGCAGCGAGGCCCAGGTGGCCATTAATGAATCCCTGAAAAAACGCCGCCCGACGGTGGAAGCTCTCGAGAGTTCAGTTCAGGAATATGTCGACTATACTTCCGGCAACTCCCGCAGTTTTATTCAGAAGGCCGCGGATGATGCAGGCACAGCCGAAACTCTCATGATGGTAATCGCCATTGGCGGAATTATCGGTGGCGTGGCCTTTGGGTACCTGCTGGCCACGGCCGGCATCAGCAAGCCCCTGTCCGCGTCCATCAACAACATCAACACGCTGGCGCGCGGTGAAACATCCGTTCAGATTTTTGGCACGGACCGCAAGGACGATATCGGGGAAATTGCCGCTGCGCTGGAGATATTCAAGAACAATCTGATCGAGGCGGAGCGCCTGCGTAAGCAACAGGCGGTGGAGCAGGAGCGTCAGATCGAGCGCGGCAAGAAAGTGGAAGGCATGGTAACGGCGTTTGACAGGGTCATCTCCGAAATTGTCGGCTCGGTCAGTTCTGCGGCGACCGAACTGCAGGCGACGGCGCAGTCTCTGTCCGCTTCCTCCGAAGAAACCTCGCGCCAGTCGATGGCGGTGGCGGCGGCGACGGAACAGACCACGATGAATGTGCAGACCGTGGCCTCGGCGACGGAAGAGCTTTCTGTCTCTATCCGGGAAATTGACAGCCAGGCAACGGAATCAAGCCGTATTGTCAGTAATGCGGTGGCCCAGGCCGAGGCGACCAACGGCAAGGTCAAATCGCTGTCCGAAGCGGCGCAGAAGATCGGCGCCGTCGTCACCCTGATCAATGAAATCGCGGGCCAGACCAATCTGCTGGCGCTGAACGCCACCATCGAGGCGGCGCGCGCTGGCGAGGCAGGTAAGGGCTTTGCGGTGGTGGCTGCCGAAGTGAAGGGGCTAGCGACCCAGACTGCCAAGGCGACCGAGGAAATTGCCGGTCAGGTGCGCGCCATGGAGGACGCTACGAATGCGTCTGCCCAGGCGATCGTGGAAATCACCGAAACCATCAACAGGGTGAAGGAAATTTCCGCCGTCATCGCGACATCAGTGGAGGAGCAGGGCGCGGCGACGCAGGAGATTTCAAGCAACATCCAGCAGGCCTCGCAGGGCACCATCGAAGTGTCCTCGAACATCTCGGCCGTGACCGAGGCTGCGCAGCAGACCAGCTCCGGTTCAACCCAGGTTCTGGGCGCCGCGTCGGAACTGGCCTCCAGCAGTGCAAGGTTGCGCCAGGAAGTTGAATCCTTCCTGAGCGAAGTGCGCGCCGCTTAAGACAGGCATCGCCAGGCTTAAGACGGCTGGCCCGCCAAACAGGGAAACTGTCTTTTGTGAAGGCTTATAACCAGGCGACGCCTTGTGTGATGGCGGCGGCGCCCGAAGCGGTCCGCACCTCAAAACGCACAATTCCCGGTGGTCCCGGTTCATGCCGGACTGTAATGTCCTCGCCCGGCAGGACCATGCCCGCGAACCGCCCGGTGATGCGTTTCATAGCCGCCGGATTGTTTGATCTGTACCGCCTCAAAATAGTTAGCCCCGCCAGCGCCCAGGTCGCGGTCCCGTGCAGAATGATGTCCGGCAGCCCTGCCGCCAGCGCCTCTTTGCGCTCCGTATGAATCGGGTTCCAGATGTCCGCGCATTCAGAATAGACATGCGGCATTTCTTTCGGGATGAATATCGTGTCCGTCCGCGCATTAGCGCCCGGAGGCTGGAGCTCTTCAGCTGATGAAAGTACCGGAGGCGATGCAATCGTTACCGGGCCGCCTGTCAAAGCGGTGTTCAGAAAGATCGAGCTGGTCCAGGTTGTGGTCACCGGGGCATTGCTGTCCCGCTCGCGGGTGATCAGACGGCATACGGTCAACACACCGGACCTTATGGGCGTGGCGGAAACCAGTTGTCCCTCGGTGACCAGCCGGTCGCCTGGCCGCATTGGCCGATGGAAGATGGAATCCTGTACCGCATGCACCCCCCTGCGGGCCTCGTCCGGCGTCAGCGCTTCGCCCAGTTGCTGACGCATCGACAGCACCACGGGCCATTCCGGCGTGACGCACTGAAATGGCAGGGCGCGCAGGCCGCCGTCCTGAAGATCATCCAGAAAAGCGGGCTCAGACGCACCAATTCCAGCCGAGTAGGCTAGGACCTTGCGCACCGAGACGTCGTATTCATAGGGCGGAAGCTGTAGCCCCACACGATCAGATGGAAATGGCATGCACTTCTCCAGATGTCACGTTGTCCGATACAGGCTAACCCCTCCCGCTGGTTCATGACAAGCCGCAACTGGCCATGAATTTGAGGAGAGGACAGTGGCGTCCGCTCAATCAGTTTGACCGGATAACTTCGCTCTTCAATAGTTGATTGGCCGTACCCCTTGACCACCCACATTAGTCAGGCCCTATAGTAAGCCGTCTCAAATGAATGGAAGCTGAAATGACCGGTAAAGCAAATATAATTCCACTGACGACGCTCGGTAAAAACGGGCCGGCTGTCGGCGCGCAGGGTTTTGGCTGCATGGGCATGAGTGAATTTTACGGCGCCTCCGATGAAAAGGAATCCCTCGCCACATTGAATCTGGCGTTGGATCTGGGCATCACCATGATCGACACAGCCGATATGTACGGGATGGGGCACAATGAGGAGCTGATCGGCAAGGTGGTGCGCGCGCGCCGCAAGGAAGTGTTTCTGGCCACCAAATTCGGCATCGTGCGGCGCACCGATAATCCGGCTTATTTCGGCCTTGACAATAAACCGGAATATATACGCGCGGCGGTGGACGCCTCTCTGCGGCGGCTGGGCGTTGATGTGATCGATCTTTATTTCATGCACCGGCGGGATCCCAAGGTGCCGCTCGCCGATTCGATAGGGGCCATGGCCGGTCTGATCACAGCCGGCAAGGTGCGCTATCTGGGGCTTTCCGAGGTATCGGCCGGGGAGCTGCGCGAAGCCCACGCCATTCACCCCATTACCGCGCTGCAATCGGAATGGTCGCTGTTCTCGCGCGACGCCGAGCCAAAAGTCGTGCCAGCGGCAGCCGAACTGGGCATTGCCTTCGTAGCTTTTTCGCCGCTGGGCCGCGGGCTGCTGACCGGTGTGGCGCCGGGATTTGGCGAAGGCGATTACCGCGTCTCGAGACCGCGTTTCATCGGCGAAAGTGGCGCGGCCAATGAACGGCTTGTGGCGCAGATACGCGCGCTGGCCACCCGCCGGGGGGTTACTACCGGACAGGTGGGGCTTGCATGGGTGCATCAGCGCGCCAGCGTTCATGGCCTGACGGTCGTGCCGATACCGGGGACGCGTAAGCCCAGCCGTCTTGAGGAGAATGCGAAGGCTGCCGCATTGATTCTTAGCCCCGATGATCTGGAAACGCTGGAGCCGCTGGCGGCGGCGGTGCAGGGGGCGCGATAGATTCTCGCAGACGCTACAGGCCGTCTACGGCGTCACACGGATTTCGCGCGCATCCCATGTGATGTTTCCGCCCCGGAAAGCCTGGCGGCAAGCTGCAGTTCCTTGCGGAATTCGTCCCGCTGTTCGTGAACCGACGCGATGGCGAATCCGGCAGGCACACCAAACGCGACCAGCGCCGCCTCAGACAGATGAAGGCTGGCTTCAATCGTCTCGGGCACGGCATCGGTGACGCCCATCTCATACATATGTTTTGCGTGCGCCGCGTCCCGCGCCCTGGAAACAATAATGATGTCCGGTCTCATTTCCCTTACCTGCCGGATAATGTCGTCAATAATGGGATAAGAATTAATCGTGATGATGACACCCGTTGCCTGCATCAGGCCGCAGGCCTCCAGAAAGGCCCGGTTGGCCGCATCGCCATAAAAAACCTCAAATCCATTGCGGCGGTCCTTCGCCACCATCCGGGCGTCATAATCGGTGGCCGTATAGGGTACGCCGTGGCGTTCCAGCAGCGTTGACACAACCTTGCCGACGCGCCCATAGCCGATCACGATGGCGTGTTTTTGAAGGATGACTGGCAAAATGGTCAGTTCAGGATCGGGCGTTTTAGACTTCTCCAGAAACTTGTCCAGACGCTGTGCCAAAACAGAAAGCAGCGGAATCAGCAGCACGGTCAGTGACGTAACAACAAGGGTGAAGCGGGTAATGTCGGCGCCGATCAGCCCCAGCGCAGTGGCCAGCGCTAAAACCACAAAGGCAAACTCGCCGCCCGCCCCCAGCAACAGGCCCGTTTCAATGGCGGCGGACCAGGTCATTTTGAAAAACTTTGAGAGTATAATAAGCACGGATGCCTTGGTGGTGATGAGTGCGGTCACCGCAGCGAGGATCAGCAGCGGCTCGCGCGCCAATGCATGCGGGTCGATATTCATGCCAACGGTAAAGAAAAATATGCCAAGCAAGATACCCTGAAATGGCTTTATGGCGGCGTGAATGGCCCTGCGATATTCCGTCTCGGCCAGCAGGAGGCCCGCAATGAACGCGCCCAGCGTCATTGACAGACCCGCCACCGACGCGATGACGCCAATACCAATGATGACGAACAGGACGGCCGCTATGAACAGCTCCTCCGAACGGAGGCTGCCGACCAGACGGAATATTGGCCGCAGCAAGACCCGGCCCGCCATGACAATGACCGAAACCGCCAGAACGGCCTGCGCCAGCGCCTGACCGAGGCTCACGATCAGGCTCTCTTCAGTATGACTGCCCAGGATCGAGATAAACATCAGCAAGGGAATGACGGCCAGATCCTGCGCCAGCGGCACGGAGAAGCTTGCCCGGCCCGCGCCGGTGAGTACACGCCCCTGAGTGGAAAGCATGTCAAGCACAATAGCCGTTGAGGAGAGTGCAAGACTGGCTCCCAGAATGATGGCCACTGTCGGGCGCTGGCCTGCCAGCCACGCGAGAATACTAAGTATCGTCATGGTATTAGCGATCTGCAGCCCGCCCAATCCAAAAACCAGACGGCGCATGGACATCAGGCGGGCAAAGGACAGTTCCAGTCCAATTAGAAAAAACAGGAACACCACACCCAGGTCCGCGAAACGCGACACATTCCCGGTGTTGTTAATCGTAAACCAGGAGAGAAATGGAAATTCGCCAATAAAGGATCCCAACCCCAGCGGGCCAAGCACGGCCCCGGCGCCCAGATAGCCTATGACCGGACTGATGCCTGACCTGCCCACCAGTGGCACCACAATTCCCGCCGTACCGAGTATCACCAGGGCGTCACTATAGGCGGCAATGTTAATCGCCTCGGTCAAACGCGCCTCCGCAGGTGGTGTCCAGTTGGATAGAGATAACACATGCACGAACTTGCCGGTGGTGTCTTTGATAATTCTCAAAAGACATTGAATAAACGCCGACCCTGTACTTTCTCAGTGTACGGCTTAACATGCCATAATAGATAAATCACCAGGGCGGAGCATTGACATGGCGAAGGCCAGAACGGTTACCATCCACGGCATCCGTAACTGCGACACGATGAAAAAGGCGCGCGCATGGCTGGAGGCGCAAGGGATCGAATATGTTTTTCACGACTATAAAACCGCAGGGGCTGATCGCGGCCTGGTGCAGGGCTGGTCACAGCAGGTGGGCTGGGAGCTGCTGCTGAACCGTGCGGGGACCACTTTCCGGGCCTTGCCGGACGCAGATAAAACCGGGCTGGACGAAAACAGGGCGATCGCCCTGATGGCCGCCAATCCCTCGATGATCAAACGGCCAGTGCTCGTCACGGAAGGCGAAATACTGGTCGGGTTCAAGCCGGAACGCTATCATGCGCTGTTCGGAAAATAGCCGCCATGCGCCACGGGCTTCTGATTAAGGCCATTTGAATATTAGTCCGGCGCGAGACAATGGCGGTAATGGAAAGGGAATATAATTGTGAAAATAGACGGAAGCTGTCTGTGCGGTCTCGTTACGTATGAAGCCGAGATTGATCCAGCGAGAATATCCATCTGCCACTGTACCGATTGCCAGATCAATTCCGGATCGGAATTTCGCATCGGAACGCTGATTGGCAAGGATGATTTCCGCCTGCTGGGCGGCCAACTGAAAACCTAAATCAAGATAGCCCAAAGCGGCGCGAAACGGGCGCTGTCCTTCTGTCCCGAATGCGGCACCCATATTTATGGCCGGGACGCCGATGACCCTCAGGCCTATTCCCTGCGTGTCGCCACATCCCGGCAGCGGGCGGGCCTGACCCCGACCATTCAGATATGGCGGCGTTCCGCGTTCCCATGGCTGTCCGGGCTCGAAACCAAAGTCAAAATAGACGAACAGCCCCCCATGCCGCGCTGAAATACGCCTTGCATCCGTCCCCGGCTAATTATGGCCGGTGAGCGGGTGCGCACGGTAGGGCGCTTCGAGCTTTTTGATGTCATCGGCGCTCAATGCGATTTCTATGGCGCCGGCCGCATCATCCAGATGGCCCGACTTTGAGGCCCCGATGATGGGCGCCGACACCGGCGACTTCGTCATGATCCAGGCCAGCGCCACCTGCGCCGGTGTGGTATTGTGCGCCCGCGCTACCTCGCCCACCGCATCCAGGACCGGCTGATCCAGTTCCGGCTTGAACCATTGCCTGGACAGATCATCGGTCTGCGAACGTGTGGTGCCAGCCGCGAGATTGCCCGCCAGCAGGCCGCGCGCCAGCGGCGACCAGGGAATCAGGCCAACGCCTTCTTCGCGGCACAGCGGGATCATTTCATTTTCTTCTTCACGATACAGCAGGTTGTAATGGTTCTGCATGGTGACAAATCTGGCGTAGCCGCGGCGGTCCTGAATGGAGAGCGCCTTCATGAACTGCCAGGCATGCATCGAGGACGCTCCGATATACAGGACCTTGCCTGCCCGCACGACGTCATTGAGCGCATCGAGCGTTTCCTCGAGCGGCGTGCGCGGATCAAACCTGTGAATCTGGTACAGATCGACATAATCCATCTGCAGCCGCTTGAGGCTCGCATCGATCGATTGCATGATATTCTTGCGCGACAGACCGCGGTCATTGGCATCAGAACTCATCTGGCCCCAGACCTTGGTAGCGATCACCACTTTTTCACGCGGTCCATAGGCCTTGATGGCGCGGCCAAGGATTTCTTCGCTGACGCCGATGGAATAGCTGTTGGACGTGTCAAAGAAGTTGATGCCCTGATCAATCGCCTTGCGCAGCAGCGGTTGCGACTCCGCATCTTCCAGCACCCAGGGACGCCATTTCTTCGACCCGTAGGTCATGCAGCCCAGACAGATTTTTGAAACTTTGAGGCCCGTTGTGCCCAGATTGACGTATTTCATGACCCTCTCCCTGAATGAACCCGACGCGCGGGTGAATGTGCATGGCCGGAGCGCCGGTGTGATATCACCTGGCGTAAGCCCATTAATGTTAAGAATTACCGGAACGCGATGGGTTTGCGGGCGCGATAGGGGGCCTCAAGCTGGCTGATTTCCTCATTGCTCAGTCTAACCTCGACAGCCGCCGCCGCATCGTCAAGCTGCGCGGATTTTGACGCGCCGATGATGGGCGCCGACACCGGATTTTTTGACAATATCCACGCTAGAGCCACTTGCGCCGGCCCCGTGTTATGCGCGCGCGCAGCCGCATTGACGGCATCAAGAATTGGCTGATCGGTCTCCGGTTTGAAAATCTGCGCCATGATCTCATCGGTTTGGGCGCGTCGGGTACCCGCCGCCTTGCTGCCGGCCAGAATGCCGCGAGCCAGCGGCGACCAGGGAATCACTCCGACGCCTTCCTGCCGGCAGAGCGGTATCATCTCGCGTTCCTCTTCCCGGTACAGCAGGCTGTACTGGTTCTGCATGGAGACAAAGCGCGCATAGCCATGGCGATCCTGAATAGAGAGCGCTTTCATGAACTGCCAGGCATGCATGGAGGACGCCCCCAGATAAAGCGCCTTGCCCGCCCGCACCACATCGTTCAGGGCCTCCAGCGTCTCCTCCAGGGGCGTCCGCGGGTCGAACCGGTGAATCTGATACAAATCCACATAGTCTGTCTGCAACCGTTTCAGACTGGCGTCGATGGCCTGCATGATATGTTTGCGCGACAGCCCCATGCCATTGGGATCGGAACTCATGGGGAAGAAGACCTTGGTCGCGATGACCTTGCTATGCCGGTCGCCATGCTGTTTGATGGCGCGTCCCAGAATTTCCTCGCTCACACCGGCGGAATAGGCATTGGCCGTATCGAAAAAATTGATCCCCAGGTCAATGGCTTTGCGCAATAAAGGCTGCGACGCGTCATCCTCGAGCACCCAGGGCCGCCATTTACTGGACCCGTAGGTCATGCAGCCCAGGCAGATTTTTGAAACCTTGAGGCCGGTTGTGCCGAGATTGACATATTGCATGGGCGTCTCCCTGTACTCTTAATTATTATTCTGAGGCCTGTAGACCAGCTTTGGACGGCCATCTGGAGATCGGGACGATTCCGGACGACGGCACACTGCTCCAGGGACAGAGTTTCAGACTAACGTGATTTCCTCTGGGCGTGGACAAAAATCCACCTGTTGACGGGCAGGGCGCAATATCTCCGGACGCTCTGCCCCGTGACAGAAAGCCGATATTCCCACACAAAATACATAATTTAACGGCTTTCTTTGCCAGCACCGTTTAATCCTGATAAACGGAAGGCGATTTTCGATGCTCCGGGCGGCTGGCCAGGAGCGAAATGATTCCGGGGCGCATGAGTGAGCGATATTTTTCGGGAAGTTGAAGAGGATTTACGCAGTACGCAGCTCAAGGCGCTGTGGGACCGATACGGCATTCTGGTCATTGGTCTTGCGGTCGCCATCGTCCTGGGCACGGCGGGGGCCATCTACTGGCAGGAACGCGTAATGGCGAAGAGCGAGGCCGCCGCCGCGCAATATCTGGCCGCGGAACAGTTGGCGCTAGACGGAAAACCTGCCGACGCGGTGGCGCAATTTGGCAAGCTGGCGCAGGAAACGGATATCAAAGGCTACACCCTTCTATCCCGGATGAAAGAAGCCGCCACCCGGCTCGAAACCAGCGACAGAACCGGGGCCGTCGCGGCCTATGACGCACTGGCGGCAGATGGCAGCGTCGATGCGTTGCTGCGCTCACTGGCTTCGCTAAAGGCGGCGTTGCTGCTGTTCGACACCACCAGCGCTGATGAATTGAGGCTGCGGTTGAACCCGCTGGCCAAGGACGATAATCCGGTCCGCCATTCCGCCAGGGAAACGCTGGCCTTTCTGGCGTTACGCGAAAATTCTCTGGGAGCGGCGCGCAAACAGTTTGAACAGCTGGCGGATGCGCTGGACGCGCCACGAGGGGTCCGTGCCCGCGCGGCTGAAATACTGATGTCCCTGCCGCCTTCGCCCGTCGACAAGCCCTCTGCCGAGGTTTCCAAAAAATAATCACGCATGCGTACAGGTTTCATGAAAACACGTCAGTTTTGCCTTTTATCCGTATGGGCGCTTTGTTCAGTCATGCTTTTGGCGGGGTGTGGAATCTTGAAGGCGTCCAGCGGGCCAAAGCTGAAGGGCGACCGTATTTCGGTTCTGGCGCTGGATCAGAAACTCGAGTCCGATCCACGCATCGGTGAAATCGAGGTCATGGTCCCGAAACCTTACGTGAACCCCGATTGGCCGCAACCCGGCGGATACGCCGACCATGCCATGCATCATCTGGCGCTGGCGGAAAACCCCAAACGGGCGTGGAGCGGCGATGGCGGCAAGGGGGCCGGCCGCTATACCCGCATTCTGGCTGAACCCATCATAGCGGATGGCCGAGTTTATGTTCTGGACGCGCAGTCCGGCGTCACCGCGCTGGACGAGAAAAAGGGATCGCGAATCTGGCGTACCGTGCTGCAGCCCACAGGCGAGACACATTTCGGATTTTCGTTATGGCCCCCTTCACTTCCTTTGGTAGGAGGCGCGGCGGAGGCGCCCGACGCATCTTTCGGGGGCGGCATCGCCTTTGACGGCGGGCGTATATTTGTGACCAGCGGCTATGGATTTGTGGCGGCCCTGGATGCGGCCACCGGCGCGGAAATCTGGCGGCATCCGGTCAATGTGCCGATTCGCAGCGCGCCCACGGCCAATGGCGGCCGGGTATTCGCGACCGACCAGGAAAATGAGCTTTACGCCTTGTCAGCGGAAGATGGCCACCTGCTATGGAATTTTCAGGGGCTGGTTGAAAGCGCGGGGATACTCGGCAGCGCCTCTCCCGCCGTCGCCGGAGACACTGTCGTGGCGCCGTTCACTTCTGGCGAACTTGTGGCCCTGCGCGCCGAAAACGGGCGCACAGCCTGGACAGACACGCTCATCAAAAGCAGCCATCTGACCCCCATATCGGAGCTGAATGACATTGCTGGCCGCCCTGTCATCGACCGTGGCCGGGTGTTTTCCATCAGCCATTCCGGAAATATTGTGTCCATTGATCTGCGCACCGGCGAACGTGTCTGGACGCGCAATATTGCCGGTGTGCAAACCCCCTGGGTGGCGGGAGATTTTATCTATCTGATTACGCTGGAAGGGGAAATCACAGCGCTATCGCGCCGGGATGGCCGGGTGCGCTGGGTCACCCAGTTGCGCCGGTACAAGGATCAGGAAGATCAGGATGGCCGTGTGGAATGGAGCGGCCCGGTGCTGGCGGGCGACCGTCTGATTGCCGTGTCGAGTATCGGGCAGTTGATTTCCGTATCACCCTATACAGGCAAGGTGCTGGGCTATATCACTATCCCGGATGGCACCTTTGTGCCCCCGGTTGTGGCCAACGAGACCCTGTATGTGCTGACGCGCGGCGCGCAGGTGCTGGCCTACCGTTAGATCAGGACTACCGGCCCGTGGGGCAGGTTAGATTGAGACAATTCGCGCATGTTCAAACTGGTGATCATTGGCCGTCCAAATGTCGGAAAGTCGACTCTGTTCAACCGGCTGGCCGGCAAAAGGCTGGCGCTGGTGGACGACACGCCGGGCGTGACGCGGGACCGGCGTGAAGGCCAGGGCAGGCTTGCCGATTTGGAATTCACGGTTGTCGACACGGCCGGGCTGGAAGATGCGCCGGACGAAAAACTGGAAGGCCGGATGCGCCGCCAGACCGAACAGGCCATGGCCGAGGCCGATCTGTGCCTGTTCATGATCGACGCCCGCGCAGGGGTGACGGCCGTTGACGCGCATTTCGCCGGTCTTTTGCGCAAGGGCGCCATACCCGTGCTTGTGGCCGCCAATAAGTGCGAAAGCAATGCCGGAATGGTCGGTCATTTTGAAGCCTACAAGCTTGGCCTGGGTGACCCGATCCCCATATCGGCTGAACATGGACAGGGCCTCGACGCCCTCTATGACGCGTTGCGTACATATATCGCCGTGCCGGTTCGCGGAGACGAAGCCGGTGAACTGGAAGACGGGCCGGACGCTGACTCACCCCAGCGGCCGCTGAAAATTGCCATCGCCGGACGTCCCAATACCGGCAAGTCCACGCTGGTCAATCGACTGGTGGGGGAACAGCGCATGCTGACGGGGCCTGAGGCAGGCCTTACCCGGGATTCAATTTGTATTTCCTGGCAATGGAAGGGCCGCCCGATTGAATTATTCGACACCGCTGGCTTGCGCAAACAGGCGCGCATCACCGGCAAGCTGGAGCGCCTCTCTACCCAGGACGCTAAACGCGCGATGGATTTTGCCGAGGTCGTGATCGTGACGCTGGACGCCACCCAGGCCTTTGAAAAACAGGATCTGCATATCGCCGATCAGGTGGCGCGAGAGGGGCGGGCGATCGTCATCGCGCTAAACAAATGGGACCTGATTGAGAACCCCAAAGAACATCTCGCGACGATGCGCCAGAAGCTCGATCATTCCCTGCCGCAGATTGCGGGTGTGCCATTGGTGCCCCTGTCCGCGCTGAGCGGCAGGGGCGTGGAACGCCTATTACCGGCGGTAGAGAAAGTTTACGCCACCTGGAACCGGCGAATCCCGACCGCCGGCCTGAACCGGTGGCTGGCGGAAGCGACGTTGCGCCATCCACCGCCGGCGGTGCAGGGGAGACGGATCAAATTGCGTTATGTGACCCAGGTGGGCGCAAGGCCGCCCTCCTTTGCCCTGTTCACCACGCGCGCGGCGGCGCTGCCTGAATCCTATTCACGCTATCTGTTGAACGGCCTGCGTGCCGCTTTTGACCTGCAGGGGGTGCCGCTCAGGCTGATGCTGCGCAGCCGCCCCAATCCCTATGTGACCGATAAATAGGCAGAATCGGTGCGCCGCGGGGCCGTAACCCGCTAGTCAGGCGGTTATTATTTGTTGCCAAAGCGCCACGCCGCGATCCTGAATTTTTACGGCTCTGGATAAAGTACAGAAATAGCTACAGAATCGCCCGGTATTTGACATCTAATAATTATTACTAATTATGATTCGGTGTAACCTGCAAACATCGAAAGTTTAATCCTTATTAACTATATATAGGGCATGCTACTTGCAGCGGTGCTTGAAGGCGACAATCGGAAGGTGAGTTATCACCCAATAAAATAGGGGCAGGACAGGGAAACGACAGCTGGGGGTATCTAGGCAAATAAGAGGTGCGCCATGAAAGATGTCTTCGATCTCTTTAACGAGGTCTATGTCCGAGAAAAGCAGGAGGCGATGAGCCTCCAGGATTTCCTGATCGGATGCCGGGATCATCCCGAGTATTTCGCGAGCGCCGCCGAGCGGCTGATATCCGCCATAGGTGAACCTGTTGTGCTGGACACCAGTTCCGATCCGAGATTGGGGCGGATATTCCAGAACCGCACGATCAAGCGCTATCCCGCCTTCAAAGATTTTTATGGCATGGAAGAAACGGTCGAACGGATCGTGGGCTATTTGCGTTATTCGGCCCAGGGGCTGGAAGAGCGCAAGCAGATACTGTATCTGCTGGGTCCGGTGGGCGGCGGCAAGTCCTCGCTGGCCGAACAGCTCAAACGGCTGATGGAAGACCGTCCGATCTATGTGCTGAAGGCGGGCGACCGGATCAGCCCGATTTTTGAATCCCCTCTTGGTCTTTTCAATCCTGAACGGATGGGGGATCTGCTTGAAAATAAATATGGCATCGCGCGGCGCAAGCTGAAAGGCATGATTTCACCGTGGGCCGTTAAGCGGCTTGACGAATTGAACGGCGATATTTCCAAATTCTCCGTGGTCAAACTGATGCCATCCAAGCTGCGGCAGATTGGCATCGCCAAAACCGAGCCCGGCGATGAAAACAATCAGGATATTTCGGCGCTGGTGGGCAAGGTGGATATCCGCCAGCTCGAGCATTTCAGCCAAAACGATCCCGACGCCTACAGCTATAGCGGCGGACTGAACCTGACTTCACAGGGCCTTCTGGAATTTGTCGAAATGTTCAAGGCCCCAATCAAGGTGCTGCACCCCCTGCTGACGGCCACCCAGGAAAGCAACTATCTGGGCACCGAAAGCTTTGGCGCGTTTCCCTATGAAGGGATCGTGCTGGCCCATTCGAATGAATCCGAATGGCAGCAGTTCAAGGCCAACAAAAACAATGAGGCGTTTCTGGATCGTATCTGCGTGATCAAGGTGCCCTATTGCCTGCGCGCGTCCGACGAGGCGCGGATTTATCAGAAGCTGTTGCGCGAAAGTGAACTGGAAGCGGTTTCCTGCGCGCCCGATACTTTGGAAATGCTGGCGCGTTTCAGCGTTCTGACACGGCTCCGCAAACATGAAAACTCGGCGCTTTATTCAAAGATGCGCATCTATGATGGTGAAAACCTGAAGGACACCGATCCCAAGGCGCGCTCGATGCAGGAATATCGCGATTCCGCTGGGGTGGACGAAGGCATGAACGGCATCAGCACCCGTTTCGCGTTCAAGGTGCTGTCACAGACTTTCAATTATGACACCGAAGAAGTGGCCGCTGATCCTGTGCACATGATGTATGTGCTGGAGCAGGCGGTGCGGCGCGAGCAGTTTCCGGAAGAAACCGAGAGCAGCTATCTCGAATTCATCAAATCCGAGATGGCCCCGCGCTATGCCGAATTCATCGGCAATGAGATTCAGAAGGCCTATCTCGAATCCTACTCCGATTATGGGCAGAATCTGTTTGACCGCTATATCGCCTATGCCGACGCCTGGATCGAGGACGAGGACTACAAGGATCCGGACACCGGGCAGATCTTCAACCGCTCGGTGCTGGATGCGGAACTGTCCAAGATCGAAAAACCCGCGGGCATCGCCAATCCAAAGGATTTCCGGAACGAAGTCGTCAAATTCGCGCTGCGCGCGCGGGCCAATAATGATGGCAGGAACCCGGCCTGGACTTCTTACGAAAAACTGCGTGAGGTCATTGAAAAACGCATGTTTGCCCAGGTCGAGGATCTTTTGCCCGTCATCAGTTTCGGCGCCAAGAAGGATCATGAGCTTGACGATAAGCATTCCGAATTCGTCAAGAGAATGACTGGCCGTGGCTATACGGAACGCCAGGTGCGCAGACTGGTTGAGTGGTACATCCGGGTCAACAAGGCGGGGTAGGTTCGCCATCTGGAGTTAACGCATGCATCATCACTTCATTGACCGCCGCGCCAATCCCAAGGACAAAAACCTCGGCAACCGCCAGAGGTTTTTGCGCCGGGCGCGGGCGCGCATCAAGGAGGTGGTGAACAAGTCCGTGCAGGACCGTAATGTGACCGATGTCGCTACTGGCGAAACCATCACTATCCCGGCCAAGGGCACCGAAGAGCCGCAGCTGCGCAACGCGCGCACCGGCGGCAATCGCAGCCGTGTTTTCACCGGCAACAAGGAGTATATGACCGGCGACCAGATCGACAAGCCGCAGGGCGGCGAAGGTCAGGGCGGGAAGCAGGGTTCGGATGAGGGCGAGGGCGAGGAGGATTTCCGCTTTACCCTGAGCAGGGAAGAGTTTCTGGACCTGTTTTTCGAGGATCTGGAACTGCCCGATCTGGTGAAAACCAGCCTGCAGGAAGTGCACAGTTACAAACTGCACCGGGCCGGACATTCCGCGTCTGGCACGCCCACCAATCTGAATGTACTACGGACCATGCGCAACGCCCATGGCCGGCGCATCGCGCTGCATCGTCCGTCGCGGGCAACCGTGGAGCGGCTGGAGCAGAAAATCGCCCTGCTGCGCGCCATGCCGGTGCTGGATGAAGAGGAACAGGCGCGCCTGCAGGAACTGGAGCGGCAGTTGGAGGGCGTTCAGCGCAAGATGCGGGTCGTGCCCTATATTGATCCGGTGGATATTCGTTACAACCGGTATGAACAGCGGCCCAATCCCAACACCAAGGCGGTCATGTTCTGTCTGATGGACGTGTCGGGGTCCATGGGAGAGCGCGAAAAAGATCTGGCGAAACGGTTTTTCATGCTGCTGCATCTGTTTCTTGAACGCCGTTACAAACGCATAGAAGTTGTGTTCATCCGGCACACGCATCATGCCGAAGAAGTGGACGAACAAACATTTTTCTATAGCCCTGAAACCGGCGGCACCGTTGTCAGCACCGCGCTGGTGGAAATGCGCCGCATCGTCAAGGAGCGCTATCCCACAGGGGAGTGGAACATTTATGCGGCACAGGCCTCGGACGGCGAAAATTTTTCAGGCGATTCCGAGCGCTGTCACGAGCTGATGGTCAATGAAATCATGCCTCTGGTGCAGTATTACGCCTACATCGAAATACTTGACGAGCGCGAATTTGACATCTTCCAGGATGCCCGCTCCGGCGCCGCCCTGTGGCGGGCCTATGGCGAGGTGGCGGACGCATGGAAGAATTTCGCTATGAAACGCATCGCCAAACCGGGCGACATCTATCCCGTATTCCGTGAACTGTTTGCGCACAAATCCAAGGCAGGCGTGAGCTGAAGTTGAATTCCTCAATATATGGCGGGTCGCGGGCATGATTAGCAAAGCCAGCAGCACATTACTCTATGACGGATCTGACTGGAATTTTGCCACGCTTGAAAAGACCTACAAGGCGATAGAGGAAATCGCCCTGCAGGATCTGGGGCTGGATGTCTATCGCAACCAGATCGAGATCATATCTTCCGAACAGATGCTCGACGCCTATTCCTCCGTAGGCATGCCGCTGATGTATCAGCATTGGTCCTTTGGCAAGCATTTTGCCCGTGACGAAATGATGTACCGCAAGGGGTACCAGGGCCTGGCCTATGAAATCGTTATCAATTCCAATCCCTGCATCAGCTATAATATGGAAGAAAACACCATGGCGATGCAGACGCTGGTGATGGCGCATGCGGCATTTGGCCACAACCACTTCTTCAAGAATAATTATCTGTTCAGGCAGTGGACAGACGCGGACGGGATTCTGGAATATCTGCAATTCGCCAAAAGTTACATTGCCAAATGCGAGGAAAAACACGGCGCGCAGGCTGTCGAGGAAATTCTGGATGCCGCCCATGCGTTGATGGACCATGGCGTATTCCGCTATCGCCGCCCGCCGCCGCTGTCGACGCGCGAGGAAGAAAGCAAACGCCGCGCCCGCGAGGAATATGAAGAGCGCACATTTAACGATCTGTGGCGCACGCTGCCTGCGAAAAGCAAGGAAACCATTGTCAGTGAAAGCGCGGAAGAAATAGAACGCCGGCGCAGGATGATGAAGCTGCCCCAGGAAAATATTCTTTATTTTCTGGAGAAGTTCAGTCCTGTTCTGGAAACCTGGCAGCGTGAATTGCTGCATATTGTGCGCACCATCGCACAATATTTCTACCCGCAGAAGCAGACCAAAGTCATGAACGAGGGCTGCGCCACCTTTGTGCACTATTACATCCTCAACAAGCTCTATGATCTGGGCCGTATCAGCGAAGGCGCGATGCTGGAGGTCCTGAACAGCCATTCCAGCGTGGTGATGCAGCCAGCCTATGACGACCCCCGCTATAGCGGCCTCAACCCCTATGCGCTCGGCTTTGAAATGATGTGCGATATAAAGCGCATCTGCACCGAGCCGACGGATGAGGACCGGGAGTGGTTTCCTGAACTTGCCGGCAGCGGCAACTGGCGCGCGGCACTGCGCTACGCCTGGGCGAATTACCGCGATGAATCCTTTATCCTGCAATATCTCAGCCCGCATCTGATGCGCAAATTCCGCATGTTCCTGATCGCGGATAATGAATCCGAAAGCGCCTATACGGTCAAAGGCATCCATGACGAGGGCGGGTACCGGAAGGTACGGGCCGCGCTGGCCCAGTCCTATGAAATTGGCCGCATCGATCCTGACATTCAGGTCGTCGACGCCGATTTGAAAGGCGACCGTTGCCTGACGTTGCGGCATTTGGCGCTGGACAGAATTCCACTGGATACTAAGAGCCGCGATCAAACGCTGAAGCATCTGCGGCGGTTATGGGGATATGACGTCAGTCTTGAAAGTGTTGATCGCGATAGCGGCGCCTTGATATCCGAAGCACGGATAACCGCTGACCGGCTGGAAACCAGCATCCGCTAACACTACTTTGTTTGCCTACAAAAAAACCCGGTCGCAAGGGCCGGGTTTTTCCACTCTCTTACGAATATTTCCACTTGCTACGAATATTTCTATTTGCGCCCGGCCAATGGCACATATTTACGCCCTTCGGCGCCCAGATATAACTGTCTCGGACGGCCAATCTTCTTGCCCTTATCCGTAATCATTTCGTTCCACTGCGCCACCCAGCCAACTGTGCGCGCCACCGCGAAGATCACGGTGAACATCGATGGCGGGAAACCGAGCGCACGCTGAATAATGCCGGAGTAGAAGTCGACGTTCGGGTAAAGCTGGCGGTCAATGAAATATTTGTCGTTCAGCGCGATTTCCTCAAGCTTCATTGCGACCTGCAAAAGCGGATCGTGCTTGATGCCCAGAACGCCAAGCACCTCATGACACGTTTTCTGCATCACCTTGGCCCGCGGATCGTAATTCTTGTACACACGGTGGCCAAAACCCATCAGCTTGCTGGTGTCGTTCTTGTCCTTGGCCCGGCTGATAAATGTCTTGATATTGTCCACCGTACCAATGGACTGCAGCATATTGAGCGCCGCCTCATTGGCGCCGCCATGCGCGGGCCCCCACAGGCTGGCAATGCCCGCCGCTATGCAGGCGAAGGGGTTGGCGTCCGATGAGCCCGCCAGCCGGACGGTCGATGTTGACGCATTCTGCTCATGATCCGCATGCAGAATAAAAATTCGGTCCATGGCGCGCGCGATCACCGGTTTCACTTTATATTCTTCCGCGGGAACGGAAAAGCACATATGCAGGAAGTTTTCGGCGTAAGTGAGTTCGTTGCGCGGATAAACAAAAGGCTGCCCGACCGAATATTTATAGGCGAGCGCCGCAATGGTGGGCATCTTGGCGATCATACGATAGCTGGCGACCATGCGCTGATACGGATCGGTAATATCGGTTGAATCGTGATAAAAAGCGGACAGCGCCCCCGCCACGCCGCACATGACGGCCATCGGGTGGCTGTCGCGGCGGAAGCCCCGGAATACGTTCAGAATCTGCTCATGCAGCATGGTGTGCATGGTGATGTCGTAAACGAATTTATCCTTCTGCTTTTTGTTGGGCAACTCGCCCTCGAGCAGCAGATAGGCCGTTTCCATGAAATCACTTTTCATGGCCAATTCATCGATCGAGTAACCACGATGGCGCAGGATGCCCGCATCGCCATCAATATAAGTGATTTTGGAATCGCAGCTCGCCGTCGAGGTGAAACCCGGATCATAGGTAAACATGCCAGTTTCGGCGTAGAGCTTGCGCACGTCGATGACGCTGGGCCCTTCGCTGGCGTGCATCACCGGCAACTGCAGGGTCTTGCCGCCATAGGTAAGAGTGACGGAGTTCAGCTTCTGGGATTCTGAAGCTTTGGCCGATGTTTTGGCGGCTTTGGCCGGTTTGGCCTTCAGCGCCGCTCCGGCGGGTTTACTGGTTTTCTTCATCCAAAACTCCTGTTGATGATGGTCTCACGCATCCATGCGGTACTCTATGACACATAGTTAATCATAGGCTTATTGCGACGCACAAGAATTTATCATGTAAATCGAAATAATTGATTTAACCTGGCGGCTATAGACTTTGATCTTTTATTCTGGCCACGCTCTCCTGTTTCCCCAGGGCTAACAGAACATCAAATATTCCCGGCGATGTGGCGGCCCCCGTCAGCGCGGCGCGCAGCGGTTGCGCCGCCTGGCCGAGCTTTATTCCGCTGGCCGTTACATATTCGCGGATGCGGGCTTCCAGTGCCTGCGCCGTCCATATCGTCTGGGCATCCAGAACCACAGCCAGTTCTTTCAGGCGGCTTCGGGCCTCGGGCGTCAACTGTTTCATGGCGCTATCCTCCACGACGAGGGGGCGCTCCGCAAACAAGAATTCAGCACTTTTCGCCAACTCCACCAGATTGGTGGCGCGCTCCTTCAGGCCGGGCAGGGCAATCTCTAACCGGGCGCGGCCTTCAGCGTCCACTTCTTTTCCCCTCAGGCGGCCAAGCGTATGAAGCAGTTCCGGCAGAATTTCGCCTTGCGGCTTCTCGCGCAGGTAAATTCCGTTAAGATTTTCAAGCTTGGCGTAATCAAACCGGGCGGCGGATTTACCGATGCCATCCAGATCAAACCATGCAATGGCCTGAGCTGTGGAAATGATTTCGTCATCCCCATGCGACCAGCCCAGACGCAGCAGATAGTTGCGCATGGCTTCTGGCAGATAACCCATATCGCGATAGGCGTCCACACCCAGCGCGCCATGCCTCTTGGATAGTTTGGCGCCGTCGGATCCCAGGATCATGGGCAGATGGGCAAAGACGGGTTCGGCCCATCCCATCGCCTGATAGATCTGCAACTGGCGCGCCGTATTGGTGAAGTGATCGTCGCCCCGGATCACATGGCTGATCGCCATGTCATGATCATCCACCACCACGGACAGCATATAGGTGGGGGTCCCATCGCTGCGCAGTAAAACGAAATCATCCAGTTGCGCATTATTGAAACTGACCGGTCCCAACACCTGATCATCGACCAGTGTATTGCCGGTTTGCGGCACCTTGATGCGCACCACCGGGGGAACGCCAGCAGGCGCCTCGGCCGGGTCCCGGTCGCGCCACATGCCATTATAGATGGGGGGCTTGCCCTCGCCCCTCGCGGTTTCACGCATCGCTTCCAGTTCTGCCTGCGTGCAATAACAATGATAGGCCTTGCCGGCCGCCAGTAATTGCCGGGCCACTTCGGCGTGCCGTTCGCGCAGGGCGAATTGATAAACCGGAGGCGCATCCGCCTTCAGACCCAACCAGTCCATGCCTTCAAGTATAGCGTCTATGGCCGCCTGGGTCGACCGCACCTGGTCTGTATCTTCAATGCGCAACAGGAATGTACCCTTATGACGCCGGGCAAACAGCCAGTTGAACAGAGCCGTGCGCGCGCCGCCAATATGCAGAAAGCCTGTGGGGGAGGGGGCAAAGCGCGTTATGACGGGTCGGGTTCCGGCCATCGTGAAAGGTCGATTCGAGTTCGGGGTTGATTAATCGCCGCTTGCTTAGCACAGTACGGGCATTGAGCAGTAGTCCACTCTTGTGGCGCGTCAAATTTCGCACGGGCAGGCCACTGGCGCAAACGGACTATTAGGACCTTACTGGCATTCAGCGGAGTTCTCGCATTGCAAATGCTGGCGTACCTGAAGCGGCCATGGGCCGGATTTTCGCTGGCCCACGCGCGGACCCTGGCCGGGGAACAATTACTGTCGGACCGTTCCCGTTGGGCGCTATGGGCGCCCATTTTCATTGGCGCAGGCATAGGGCTTTATTTTGCGCTGCTTTGGGAGCCAGTGCAGTTCGCGGGTGCAGGCCTATTGGCGCTATCCGTGGCGGGCGCTTATGTCTGCCGCCGGTGGGCGGGGGCGCAGCTGTCGCTGATCGTCCTTGTGTTCTTGGCGGCGGGATTTACCGCGGCACAGTGGCGCTCGGCCATACTGGCCACCCCGCTCATTGGCATGCGCCTGGGGCCGGTCACGGTTAGCGGACAACTGATCGAACTGGAACGGCAGGATGACGGTGTCCGCTATCTGATCGCGCCCGATGCGATCGAACGGATGACGCCTGATAAAATACCCGTGCGACTTCGCCTGCGTCTCAGTGGCAAGAGCCGGGCGAACGCCGCATTGAAGGCGGGGGACATCGTGCGGCTGCGCGCGGTGCTGATGCCGCCGCCAGGCCCCGTGACCCCAGGCGGCTTCGACTATGGGCGCATGCTGTGGTTTGAACGCATAGGCGGCGTTGGCTTTATCATTACGCGGCCGCAATTACTCAACATGGCGCCGCAGGATGGATTTCCGCAAAATCTGCTGCTGCGGCTGACGGTTTTGCGGGACCACATAACCGCGCGCATCATGGCCGCCATTCCTGGCGATGCCGGCGTGCTGTCCGCTGCCTTAATGACCGGAGACCGGGCCGCCATCTCCAGCCAGGTGAATATGGCCATGATCAATTCCGGGCTGGCGCATCTGATCTCCATTTCAGGCCTGCATATGGGCATGGTGGCGGGCATTTTGTTTTTTTCCCTGCGTGCGGCTCTGGCGCTGTAGGAGCGCGTTGCCCTTCGCTTTCCGATCAAGAAATGGTCGGCCGCATTTGCGCTCTTTGGACTATGGCTCTATCTGCTGATTTCCGGCGCATCGATACCGGCACAGCGTTCCTTCATGATGACAGGAATGATACTGGCCGCCATGATTCTGGACAGATCGGCCATTTCCATGCGCACCATCATGCTCGCCGCCAGCGCCATATTACTGATATCACCGGAAAGCCTGCACAGCGCCAGCTTTCAGATGTCGTTTGCCGCCGTGACCGCGCTGGTCGCGTTCTATGAAGCCTATGGCAGGCAATTTTCAATCTCAACTGGCGAGGATGGATGGTTTCTTCGGGGCGGGAAATATGCCGGCGCGACGCTGGCCTCCAGCCTGGTTGCTGGCCTGGCCACTGCGCCCTTTGCGGCGTACCATTTCAATCGCTTTACCGTTTATGGCCTGCTGGCGAACATGCTGGCAATCCCCCTGACCGGAATTGTGGTCATGCCCTGTGCGGTCGCTGCCTTCATTCTGATGCCTTTCGGACAGGAATGGCTGGCGCTGCTGCCCATGGGGGGGTGGAAGGTGTTCTCGAAATTGCCTTTTGGGTTGCGGCTCTGCCGGGCGCCGTAATCGGGGTGGAACAGGGCCCCGACGCCGCATTTCTGCTGATCGTCTTTGGAGGGCTCTGGTTATGCGTGTGGGCGCAACGCTGGCGCTTGGCGGGCCTCGTGCCAATCCTGGCTGGCCTGGCGCTCTGGATGGTAGGCGCCTTTTCCCAACCGGATATATTGATTGAAGGCAATGGCCGCCCGATTGCGGTACGCAACCCGGCAGGCCAATTGGTGACAAATAGTGCGAGAGCGGCGCGCCGTTCGGCCCAGGAATGGTCCCGGCAGGAAGGCCTGATGGGACGGCTGGCGGAGGTCCGCGAAGATCCGTCCGCCGCCTGTGACGCTTTGGGGTGCATATTTAATGCCCGGCGAGGCGAAATCGTCGCATTCCTGCAAGGCGCTGATGCACTTTCCGAGGATTGCGCACAGGCGAGCATTCTGGTGGCCAGCTTTCCTGCGAGGAATTGCAAAGGGCTGCGTGTGGTGATTGATATCAGAAATTTGCACACCGGGGGCGCACATTCTGTCTGGTTCACCCCAGAGGGTTTCCTGGTAGAAAACGTCGCACAAATGCGTGGCCAGCGCCCATGGGTTCCCGTGAATGACGAGGCTTCGTTTCATTATGATTGATTGCTTCAGCTCGATTAGTTCATTGCAATATTTGAGCAACTAGTTAATTTCAAAATATATTTAATAATTTACCATAATATATATTATGCGATTTATATTAGCCGCTGAGCCGGGGCTATTCTCAGCTCCATCTCGATCCCCCGACGCCGGTCATTTTGAAGTTGAAGCAACTTTACGCGATCAGACGGAACCGGATGGTTTTACCTGATCACATGTTGCTCTAAATTATCATATAGACCATGTTTTACGGCTCAAACGGGATCGCCATGGGCGATTACATCTGATCCGAACATGGTCTAGTGATATACGGGCTCATTATGCGTCACTAGCCCTAGCGGCCGGCAACGCTCGAACCGAGCAATTTATCATCTATGGGTCTGTGAGAGATGAGCGCTGGTATCCGGCGAAATCAGCGTACTTCAACACAGGCGCCTGGATTTGCCGGATGTTCGCGGGTCCCGTGCGTGTAATGGGCCGATCAACGCGCCTTTGATAACGGCCAGGCAGCGGCTACCCGAGTTTTTCGAGACGCTCCAACATGTTGCGGATCATTGCTTCCTTTTGCGAGACATCGGAATTGCGTATTGCGGAGGGTTCGATTGAACCGTCGCTCACCCCGTCCTGCAGCTTAAGACGGCTTATTTCCCGCAAAAGTTGACCAATCTGTTGATCTTTGCCACATAAAAGTAACTGGGCCTGCACCAGCTCGTTACTTAAATTTTCCAAATCTCTGCCCATGCGTCAATCCAAACAGCATCACTAGGTGAGAAAGAAGTTGTCTCACTCACATGTGTATATGATTGGGGATAACACTTGATTAAAGTGACAGGCGTCACACAGTTCGGTGAAGGTTAAGTAAAAGCCAAATAAATTACGTAGTTCTAATCAGATCCTTGTCCAGACTTTTAATGATGATCATGGATGGGCGCCATGATCCGCTCCAGGCTGGTCATATTCATGCCAAACTTGGTCCAGTTATAAGGAGTAAGGTTTAGCGCCTTGATTACTTTACGAATTATCTCAACGGCCTGCCCGTTGGCGCGCGGTGCCATGTCAAAATCAAGAATATTGACACAGGCAGTGTCCTGTTCGAAGGCCTGAACCCCTTTCAACCCGGCACCGGTCATCCATCCCAGAAGGATGCGGTTGATGCCTTCATGCGCCACCACCAGAATATTGGCCCAATCGGGTTGCTGCAATAGCCCCTCAATCGAAGCGCTGCCCCGCGCCAGGGCGTCCAGAAAAATCTCCCCATTGGTGCCCAATCCAAAACGCGCCCCAGGCTCTGCCGCAGAATCGAACTGAAACGCCAGCGCCGCACCCAGTTTTTCTCGCGTCATGGGGGGGCCATTGGTGCTGCCCTTCAACTCCACAAGACCTTTCTCAACTTCTACTTTAAGATTAGACTTTAACTGATTACCTGAAATAGTAATTTTGGCAGTTTCTACTGTCCGGTTAAGGCCCGAGCAAATCACGCGGTCAAAGGGCACATGCGCCAGCGCCTGCCCCGCCGCCTCTGCCTGCTCGCGGCCCATCACCGTCAACCCAACGCCTTCATAGTCACCCGACGCGATGACTTCGGGCGCGAAGTAATCCACATGACCGTGGCGCATAAGATAGATGCGCCGCCGGCCAGTTGTTCCGGGTAAAACCTGCACGATTAAATCGCCCCGGCTTTACGCAACGCTTCCACATCGTTTCCGGATAAGCCCCAGTCCTTCAGGGCGCTTTCCGTGTGTTGCCCGATAATCGGGGGCGGGCTGTGAATTTTTGATATCGTCGCACTAAATCTCGGCGCCGGCGCCGGCTGCGGCACCCCTTCTACTTCCACAAACGTTTTGCGTGCGATATTATGCGGGTGTTTCAAGGCTTCCTTCAGCGTCAGAACGGGTCCGAAACAAATATCGGTTCCTTCCATAATGGCGCACCACTGATCCCGCGTCTTGGTTTTGAAACGGTCAATCAGCCGCTGTTTCAGCGCGGGCCATTTGGATTTGTCCATTTGCCGGCGGAAGTCAGGATCGTCCGTCAGGCCCAGTTTTTCCAGCAGTTCGGCGTAAAATTGCGGTTCGATGGACCCAATTGAAATAAAGTTACCATCCGAGCATTCATAACTGTCGTAAAAATGCGCGCCGCCATCCAGCAGATTAGTACCTACTTCATCAGTCCAGGTCCCCGCAGCATTCATGCCGTAGAACATGGCCATGAGGGAGGCCGATCCGTCCGCCATGGAACAGTCCACCACCTGCCCCTGCCCGGTAACCTTGGCGCTGTGCAGCGCCGCCAGCAGGCCGACCGCCAGATATAACGCTCCGCCTCCGAAATCACCGACCAAATTCAACGGATGCATGGGCTTTTCACCCGGGCGGGCGCAGGACCGCAACGCCCCTGTGATGGCGATGTAATTGATGTCATGCCCTGCCATCTGGGCGTAGGGGCCATCCTGGCCCCACCCGGTCATGCGGCCATAAACAATACGCTTGTTGCGCTTCAGGACCACATCGGGGCCAAGACCGAGGCGCTCCATCACCCCGGGGCGGAAGCCTTCAAATACGATATCCGCCCTCTCAATAAGCTTCAGGCAGGTTTCGATCGCCTCGGGTTTCTTCAGGTCCAGCGAGACCGAACGCCGGCCACGGCCGCCGACATCATATTTGCTGCCATTGCCGTTGCGCTCCTTGCGGTCGATGCGCACCACATCAGCCCCCATATCGGAGAGCAGCATGCCGCAGAACGGCGCAGGGCCAATGCCCTGAAATTCAATGATTTTTACCCCTGACAACGGTCCGGACATGTCGCTCGCTCCCTATTCATTATTCTATGACGGTGATTTTAGTGCAGCTTTCCGGCAAAGGGAAATCATTAACCGAGCGCCAGCAGGCTTTGCCCATCATCTACATCGATAATCGACCCGGTCATGATGGCCGATCCCTCGGAACATAGTAGCAACAAAGCGCCGTCCAGATCGTTGGCCTGATTAAGGCGCCGGCGCAGGAAAGTGGCAATTTGCGCCTTGCCTTTTTCGCTATGAAACCACTCTGCATTCAGTTCGGTTTCTATATAGCCCGGATTAATGGCGTTGACGCTGACACCCTGGCGGGCCCATTCCCGGGCAAGCGCCCGGGTCATCATGGCCATGCCAGCCTTCGACATGTTGTACAAAGTCAGACCGGGTAACAGCACATTGGCCGCTGCGGACGCTATATTGATGATTTTACCAGTGACCTCCGGATTACTCCTGTATCGGGCCATCATCCGTTTCGCCACCTCGGTGGACATAAAGTAAGCACCCCGCAGATTAGTGCCGAACAGCTCGTCATAGATTTCAGGGGTCACGTCAATGGCCCGCGCAGCGCCATTGACCCCCGCATTATTGACCAGAATATCAATGGGTCCCCATTCCGTCTCGCACCGTTCAACGCATTGCCGGATGCTTTGCACATCCTGCACGTCCAGCGCCAGGGGCAAGGCGGCCCCCCCTTTGCTGCTGATTTCGGCACACAGGTTCTGCAGGCGGTCCTCACGGCGCCCGGTCACGGCGACCCTGGCACCTGCCGCGGCCAGGGTCAGCGCGAAATGGCGGCCCAAACCGCTGGTGGTTCCTGTAATGAGAATAACTTTTCCGCTCAGACCGGCCGATTTGGCGTTCATCAAATTCCTCTCTCCCGCTGCATGAAATTCATCGTTAGCTGTCATAATTCTCTGCGGCAATCAGAAATGCAAAGAATGTGTTAACCAGCCTACAGTAGTATAGCGGCAAATCCAGAGGGAGAGGCCAGCAGATGAGCAGCAGCGCACGCCTTCTTGTTATCAATGACGACCCGGAGCAAGCGGGTGTTTTGACGCGTAAATTGCATGCCCAGGGCTATGAGAATGTACCCCTGAAGGCGAAAATGGACGCCCTGGACCAGGTACAGTCCACAAAACCGGACGTGGTGATTATTGCTGGCGGGCTTGCGATGTCCAGCCTCAACCTCACCAAGGCGCTGAAAGGCCGCAGCGAAACGGCTGGCGTGCCGGTCATATTGATCACCCGTTCCGAAAACGAGTCCGAGCGGATTGATGGCTTGCGCGCAGGCGCCGACGCCTGCCTGCCCTTCCCATACTTCGATACGCAGCGATTTGGCCGGATAGATTCACTCATGCGGCTGGGCACGATGCAGGAAGAACTGCGCCGCCGCTCCAATACCGCGCTGAAATATGGCGTAGAAGACCACACGCCCGCCTCTGTGTTGAACAAATCACCGGATGAAGCGAATTTTCTGCTGGTCGGACCCGCACATGCGCAAATCGAATTGATCGAGCAGAGCCTTTGCGGGCTTGGCGCGTCGGCCCATGCGCACAATACGGGCATCGCGATGAGCTATCTCGAAAAGCGGTCTTATGACTCGATTATTGTGAATATCCCGGCTGGACAGGAAGCGGGCTTTTTTCAGTTCATGGAAGATGTCAGACGCAATGCCCGCATGTTCAACATACCCATCATATGCCTGATGGAGGCGTCCTCCGCCAGCCATTTCACGGGCGCTTACGCCGCCGGCGCAGCGGATGTGATTCGTCCCCCAATGGACATGGCGGATTTCAACGCCAGGGTTGATGTCCTTCTCCGCCAGCAGCGTCTGCGTAATTCCATGATTATGGCCTATCGGCAGACTCTCAGCGGAACGGTTAGCGACGCACTCACCGGTCTCTACAGTCATGGTTTCCTCATGGAGCATCTAAGCGGGCTGGTGGCCGATTCCCAGAGGCTAAAACGCAGTCTGAGCCTTACCATTTTCACTGTTGACAACCTGACCGAAATTAACAGCCTGCATGGTTACCGTGTGGGAGACAAAATCCTTGGGCAGCTGGGCATATTGATCAGCAATCTTGTGCGCGGCGAAGATTTGCCTGCCCGCTATTCAGGGCGGCGCTTTGCGCTGCTGATGCCGGAAACCCGTCTGGCGGCGGCCGAACTCGTCGCCTACCGCATTGGCAGTGTCATTAATTTCACTGAAATCATGGAAGGCGATTCCACGGTCCCGATCCGGGCGCATGTCACAACAGGCGTGGGCAGTCTGGCCCCAGGCATGAAAACCGACGCGCTTATCAATTCCGCCATCGCCAACAGCCGGTAACCCCCACTTTTTTGTTAAACCCGGCCCTGGATTGGGATAGGCTCAAAGCCTACAGGCTTGTGCGGTCGCCGCTCTCTCCAAAAAGGGATTCATGACATGCATCTCGACATTATCTCGGATCCTATATGCCCATGGTGCTATGTGGGCAAGAAACGCATGGAAATCGCGATCGCTGCACGGCCGCAGATGCAGATTGATCTGGCTTACCGGGTATTTCAGCTAAATCCCGACATGCCGCGCGAAGGCATGGACCGCAAGGAACATATGCGCCGCAAGTTTGGCGAATCGAAGGGCCCCAGCCCGATCATGAAAGCGCTGATCGACGCGGGCCGGGAACTTGGAATTGACTTCAACTTCAGCCGTATTGCGCGGACGCCGAACACGCAGGATGCGCATCGGCTGATCCGCTGGTCGCATAGCACAGGACATCAACCGGAACTGGTTGAAATCATGTTCCGCCGTTACTTTACCGACGGCGACGATATAAGCGACCATTCGGTGCTGCTGGATATAGCGCGCGAAGCGGGAATGGACACCGGGATTATTGGCGGGCTTCTGGCGGGAGACGCGGACAGGGATTTGATCCTGGCCGAGGACGCCACGGCGCGACGGATCGGCATTCAGGGCGTGCCTTCCTATGTGCTCGCCAACAAATATTTGCTTGTCGGCGCGCAAGAACCCGAGCTGCT
Organism: Alphaproteobacteria bacterium; assembly: GCA_009693835.1. Classification (GTDB taxonomy): domain Bacteria; phylum Pseudomonadota; class Alphaproteobacteria; order UBA11222; family UBA11222; genus UBA11222. The sequence continues at coordinate 18,938 of SHWM01000003.1, read as the reverse complement.
GCTCAGGGCGCTCGATATGGCTTTTGCGGAATCACGGCAGGCCGCCGCTTCCTAACGGGAGAATGCCTCCATCAACACTTTATGCTTCCAGTTGAATGTAAGTTTTGTACCAACAGGCCTAACGCCGCGCTGAATCGGGAACTTCCGCCCGCATCGTCATGCCTTCATCATGGGGCAGCGCATTCATCGTGTCGCTGAGCGCGCGGTTTCGTCCCCTGATATGGCCCTCAAGCACCGCTCCTGCCTCGATAGCAATAGTGTCATGCAGGATATCGCCATTCACCTGAGCGGTTTTGCCAAGTGTCACGGAACGGGCCTCAATGTCGCCGTGCAACGTTCCGCGGATCAATACTTCCTCGGCCAGAACATTTCCAGTCACGGTAGCAGATGGCCCAATGGTCAGGGACTGGCATTGAATATCGCCCTCGACAAATCCATCAATCTGCAAGTCCCCTGGGGATATCAGATCGCCCCGCACAGACAAGTCCGAGCTGATCAGGGAAACAGGCTCCCTGCCCTGGCGGCGGCTTGGGGAATGGTTTCCCGAATTTTTATCCTTGCGGCTGAAAAACATTTTCCCCAGCCTTCAGGAAATTGCGTGGATCGCGGGCTTTGCCATCGAACCATACCTCGAAATGCAAATGCGCGGTCCCGCTCCGGCCTGTGTTACCTACATAACCTATAATGTCGCGCAGCCCAATTTTCTGACCTGTTTTCACACTTATCCGGCTTAAATGACCGTAACGGCTTTTTACGCCCCGGCCATGATCCACTTCAATCATATTGCCATAGGGGCCATTTCGTTCGGCGAATATGACAGTGCCGGGGGCGCTGGATAATACCGGATCGCCATAGGCCGCCACCAGGTCCATCCCGGAATGAAAGGCGCGGCTGTGGGTGAAGGGATCACGGCGATATCCAAATCCGCTTGACACGTAATATTTATCCACTGGCTCCGCCAGAGGCAGACTAAATAACGCCTCCCGAAGCATTGTCAGCCGTCCCTTGCGGGTATTGGGCCCGGACACGCCGCCCGGCGAGTTGCGGCCTGGATATCTGTCCGTCATAACAGGTGGGTGGGCAAGCAAGGGCCCCCCCTCCCCGACGTTATCCATTGGTGTCAAAGCATTCCGCCGGCGTAAAATCGTGTCTGCGTCGAGGCCGGTCTGATTAATCAGCTTTTCAATAACCGTGATGGCTGTGTTGGAGTTCCCCGCGAGATGCGCCAGAACCTCTTCGCGTGCATCGGGCTGGCCGGAAAGCAGCCTCAAGCCATGCGGCGGACTGTAATCCGTTCTGGCGTCCAGTACAGTCATGGCGGAACGGAGGCTGATGATCGCACGCGCCGGCCGTATGCGTGGCCTGACATCCTGCCCCACCCTGACCGGTTCCTCCAGCAGAGTCCGAGGCCTTGGGCGGGGTGTGGGATCTGCAATGTCATCGCGCGTGTTCGCCACCAGCGGATTTTCCGCCACCGAGGGAATACCGGATCCCGCACCCATTTCATTAATCGTATGGATCACCTGATCCTGCTTGCCGGAATTTGCGGCGAGACCTGCCTGAAGCAGCCTGTTCCGCGTCTGCGCCAACTCGGCTGCCAGCAGATCGCGCGAGCGCCTTAACTCATCATAGCGCGCATTGCGACCCGCCATCGCGCCATGATAGTAGGCAAAGCTAACCGTTGCGAAGAACATCCATGAAAAAGCAAAAACAAAAATAACGGCATAAATAAATTGCGCGGCAGGCGACAGATTAAGATAGCGCACACGCCCATTACTGCGCAGGTAGATTTGCCGTTCAGGAAATAGCTTGCCCGACAGGCCAGCGACGATCGTAACGATCCCGTTAGACATCCCGCTCCCCCTCTCTGCCCGGACACCAGGCGCCCCCGCAATCCAGCGGCTATTGAACCCTCATACAGATGAGATGTCTATCATTTGTTTGCAGCAAATTCATCATATCTGCCTCAAATTCCGGACAAATAACAATATCTGGCTTTTTTCACAACATAGTTTGCCCGCGAAACCCGCTCTTCACCGCGACGCTTCACGGGCCGCAACCCACTTTATTCAGAAAATATTTTTCGGTGACAGAGTGAAATTATTAAATCTAAAAATTTCAACTACAGTTCCATTGCCGCCTCCAGCACCTGTTCCGCATGCCCTTTGACTTTCACCTTGCGCCAGATTTTCCGAATCACTCCTTTGGCGTCAATCAGATACGTACTGCGTTCAATGCCCATATATTCCCGGCCATAATTTACCTTCTTCACCCACACGCCATAATCAGAAACCATCTTTCCTTCTTCATCTGAGGCAAGCTGGATTTTAAGGTCATATTTTTTCTTGAAATTATTGTGCCGCTGCACACTGTCTTTTGAGACCCCTACAAGAACAGCGCCATATTTATCGAATTGCTTCTTAAGGCCGCTAAAGGCGATCGCCTCGTTCGTGCATCCCGGCGTGTCATCTTTCGGATAAAAATAGACCACTGCAATGTTGCCCTTAAGGCTGGCCAGGCTTATTTCGCCGCCGCCATCGGTTTTGAGTTGAAAGGGGGGCGCCTTTTGACCTTCTTCCAGCATTGCCGCCTCATTCTGTTGGGTATGCCGGGCAATATTAGGGAACCAGCGGCTCCGCGTCCAGTCCTGCGGCCGAAAGGATGATCTGTTTGTAAATCTGAAGGATGCGCGCTTCGCTTTCCATAATCTGCTGCTCCAGCCCGGAATAATTTTGTACGTCCTGATGTTGCGCCATTAAATTCTGAAACGCTTCCGGCGCATTCCGCACATCTGTACGATTTCCAAGGCATAAGCGGACGATCTGCTGCAGGTCGCGCAGTTTGCGCACCGCGGAGGCAAGGTCGTGGGCGGTGATATTATCCAGAAGTCCATGGGACGCAAGCTGTTGCAGGGCCAGAAGGGTATTGCCGGAAAGAATTTCAGGAAACGCTCCCGCCTCGCGCAGCAGCAGATACTCGATGATGAAATCCGCATCCATCATACCGCCGTGAACATATTTGAAATCCCAAATATTTGTGCTGTGAAATTCCCGCGCGATGCGCGCACGCATCAGGGCAACGTCATGCGCCAGCATTGCCGGGTCCCTCACCCTGCAAAGAAATCCGCGCATAATGGCGTTCACTTCCTGGACTAGCCCTTCCGGCCCTGCAATAACACGAGCGCGCGTCCAGGCCATGTGCTCCCATGTCTGTGCCAATTCGCCATGATATTTCTGGAACGCCTCGACCGAGACAGCGATAGGCCCCTGCCCGCCCGAGGGCCGCAACCGCATATCCACTTCATAAAGGCTGCCCTCGCCGGTGGGCGCCGTCAGCGCGTTAATGACCCGCTGGCAGAGGCGCGCAAAATATGCGGCGGCGCTGAGCGGCGATTGGCCGTCAGAAGGTTCTTCTGATCCCTGGTATATAAATATCAAATCCAGATCCGAGGTAAAGGTGAGTTCTCTGCCACCGAGCTTGCCCATCGCCACCACCGCCATGCGCCCGCCTGGTACATATCCATATTTTTCAGCGAATTCTGTCTCGACGCGAGGCAACAGTGCCCTTAGCAGGGTATCCGCTACGTCACTGAACGCGCGGCCCGCCCTGCCCCCATCCATGACATTCTGAAGCAACTGCACCCCGGTCTGGAATTTGCGTTCATTCGCCCAACGCCGGGTAATGTCCAGCACATCCTGAAAATCGCGCGCGGGCTCCAGCGCATAATCCAGATCCTCTGCAAGTTCATCAGAATCGGGAAAGGATACAAGAAAACCAGGTGTTAGAAATGCGTCCAGCAATGCCGGTCTATGGCCAAGGATCACCGCAAGCGCCGGGGCGGTACCCATAATTAGCGCGACAAGCTCCAGTAGCCAGGAATGCGCGTTAAATAGCGAGAGTAACTGCACGCCAACTGGCATTTTCGCCAGAAATTCGTCAAACCGCAACAACGCGCTGTCGGGATCGGAGGTGCGGGCCATCGCCGCCACTATATTTGGGAGCAATACTTCTAGCAGTTCCTTTGCCCGCTGGTTGCGCAGGGCCCGGTAACGATGGGTGCGCCAGGTTTCAATGACGCCGCGGGCGCGCGCCGGGTCTTTGAATCCCATACCCAACAATTGCGAGTCCCCGGAAATTTCGGGACCGCTATCATCCGTAGCCTGATGGGCGTCCGTTTTGCGGTCCTCACCCGGTCCGGTCAGTTTAAGAAATTGCGCGGCTGCAAATTCCAAATGACTGCGAAGCGTTTCACAAAACAGATCAGCGCCAGAAAAGCCCATGAACAGGGCCACGTGCCGCAAACCCTCCGGATGTTGGGGAAGAGTCTGGGTCTGCTCATCATCGATCATTTGCAGGCGATGTTCGAGCGTGCGCAGGAATATATAAGCCTCGCACAGCTTTTGCCCCGCATCCGCCGCCAGTTGTCCCTTGTCAACCAGAAGCGAAAGAACACCTAACGTGGTGGGATCACGCAATGCGCGGTCACGCCCTCCGGCTATCAATTGATGGGTTTGCGCAAAAAACTCGATCTCGCGAATCCCCCCCGCGCCAATTTTTATATTATGGCCGGGAATCTCTATTGCGGCATGACCATGATGCGCGCGGATCAGCCCCATCATCTCGAACACATCACGCACGGCCGCATAATCAAGGTTTTTGCGCCACACAAATGGGCTGATGCGCCTAAGAAAACTGTCTCCCAGTTCTGTATCGCCTGCCACCGGACGCGCCTTGATCATCGCCGCCCGCTCCCAGCCCTTCCCAGCGCTTTCATAATAATTTTCAGCCGCCTCTACGGACAGCGCGACCGGCGTGGCCGAAGGATCGGGACGCAGGCGCAAATCGACACGGAAGACGTAACCGTCCTCAGTAAAGTCCTGCAGCAGGCTGATCAGTTTCCGGGTGAAACGCACCTGATAGTCGATCAGATCGAGTTTTCCCCTATAGGCGCATCTCTCCGGATCAAACAGAATAATCAGATCAATATCACTCGAATAATTCAGCTCCCCCGCTCCGAGCTTGCCCATCGCAAGGATCACATACCCGCATCCCAATGAGGGATGCGCCTCATGTTGCAGTTCTATCTCGCCTCGCCTGGCAGCGTCCCGTAATAATGCGTCGATAGTGGCGCGCAACACCCCTTCAGCAAAAACCGACAGTTCCCGGGTCACCTGGCCGAGGTCCCACAGGCCACTGATATCGGAAAGCGCAATGGTAAGCGCGGCCTGTCCCCGCCGCAGCCGTAACCGCCGCGCTAGTTCAGGTGACGCTAGGTCCGCCGCCGCCCAATTAGCCACGGCCTCGTTAATTGTTTTCATTGTGGCGTCCGGCCCATGCTGCATCAGGGTGCACAAAAACTCCGGATCCCGCAGCGCCATTCGGCTCAGAAACGGGCTATTGCCAAAAATCGCCTTCAGCACCCCGCGCGCGCGTTCATCCTTCAATAGAGCGCCAATTCTCCGTGGCGTTTCGCCCGCGCAATCATCGGCGGCCTGCTGCATATCCAGCAGGAACGCCTCCGCCCGCTCCGGCTGAAAGGCCTGGGGCATAATTCTCGAATCTGTGATAGTTTCAAGTAAGCGAAAGAGGTGCATTCGGGGACCGTCTAGCATCGGTACGTTGTAGAATCTGTGTGGGATAATGCCAGTATTCGAGGTGGACTGTGAATGATAATGCGGCGGGATTGAAGCCAGCCATTGATTAAGCGACCCACCACAATGATCATGCGAGTCCTTGGGGCCGCATTGAGTGTCGCTACTGTGATCGTCGCGCTGGGCTTGGCGCGCCTGGCGAGCGGCCCAGTCAGCCTGGCCTTTCTGGGAAGCTATCTGAGGGAAACGCTGGACGCGGCCTCGCCCGGTTATGTCTGGGAATTCGATAAACCCATACTGGACTGGACAAATCTGCGTCCTGAACTGGGCATTACCATCACCCGGGTTCAGATCCGGGAAAAATCTGGAAATCTGGTGGCGCAGGCCCCGCGCCTCGATCTCGGTCTAAGTCTGCGCGGCCTTCTGCTGGGGCGCATTGCACCCACCTCCATCGAACTGGACGGTGCGTCCGTCTCACTGGTGCGGCTCCTGGACGGCTCGTTCCGGCTGGGTCTTTCGGCCGCGCCGGACGATCTGAAACGCACGGACCCGCCAGATATTACCAGATTATTGTCACGCGCCTTTGCCGCCTTGCTGGAACCCCCCGGTCAGGGCGGGAACATGGGCGCAATGGAGCATCTGGCGATCAGGGATGTGTATCTGCTTTACCGTGATCTGCGCCTGGGGACAGAATGGCAGGCCAGCAACGCTGAATTTTCCTTTGAACGTTCACAACATGGCATCACGGGCCAGGCCGCCATCGGGCTCCAGATTGAAGAACAGACATGGGCGCTTTCATTTGCAGGAGATTTTGACCGGGCTTCGCAAACAAGCGAGATCGATGTGAGTTTCAGCGGTGTCGAGCCATTTCGATTAGCCCATGAAGCAGCCCCCCTGGCGCAACTCGCCAATTACCGGATTCCCCTCAGCGGACGGATCGGTGTGCACCTCGCAGCCGATGGATCACTGATGGGATTTAGCGCCAATGTCCGCACGGGGCCCGGCGAGATCGCCCAGCCCGATCTGTGGCCCAAACCGATTGAGGTGGACAGCATCGAAGTCGAGGCTGGCTACATTTTCAAGGATGGAATGATCCGGATTGGCCGTGTCCGGTTACAGCAGGGGCCGCTGGTCATTACCGCGGCGGGCGCCGCCGAGTATGGCGTGACAAGTCCGGCCATCAATTTGAAGGGTGACATAAGTAGCGCCAGCGTCGAAGCCGTAAAAAAGCTGTGGCCGATACCGCTCGCCAGCAGGTCGCGTGACTGGTTCCTCGAAAATATGGACACGGGAAATATCGAAACGGCACATTTCGACGTGCATATACCCAGTGGTAAAATTGGCAATAGCCCCATTGAAGACGAAGATTTACAATTGAGCCTGCAGTTTAGCGGCGTCACCGGGCATTATCTTCGTCCCATGCCCCCGATTACGCAGGGTCGCGGCAACGCCATTATCACCGGCCGGAAACTGGACTTGACCCTTGATGAGGGCCTCATACTGGACGCCCTGCATCTAGGCGAGGGGAAATTCATTCTGGCGAACACCCATCTGCCCGAAAAAAGCGGAAAGGTAGATCTCCTGCTCAAGGGCAGCATGACGAAGACCCTGGAACTGATCGATTTCAAGCCGCTGGGTTATCCTTCCCGTTACGGCATCGAACCGGCTGCCATCGGCGGCGATGCGGCCACCCGGTTGCAACTGGAGCTGCCCGTCAAAAATGGCATGCACATGGATGAAGTTCAGTTTCAGGTGGCCAGTGACGTCGAAAATTTTAGCATGCCTGATCTGCTGAATGGCGTGGCTCTGGAACAAGCCACTATTCATGCGGAAATCAATGCCAAAGGGATGGAGGTCAACGGAACTGGGCGCTTCACGGACGCTCCGGCTGAATTGAGCTGGGTTGAGAATTTTACCGCAAAGCATGGACCTTCCAGCACCTATACGATCAGCATGAAGGCGGACGAGCATCAGTTGGAGGCGCTTGGATTTCCAACAGCAGGGCTGATTGCGGGGCCCGTCGCTCTTCAAACAGAAGCCTGGGGACGCGGCACAAGGATTTCGGGCGGCCGTGTGCGGGCGGATGCAAAAGAGGCGGAACTGATCGCCAATGCCCTGTCTTGGCGCAAACCCAGGGACCAGGCCGCCACGATCAGTTTTGATTTTACCCTGCCGTCCGGAGGCGAAACCGGGGCCATTCTGGATAAGTTCACGATCAAGGGAAAAGACACAGACATCGCCGGCCACCTGGTATTTGAACCGGGCGGGCCGCCCGGATTTGTCCGCATGGACCGGCTAAAACTGGGCGCGGCAAATGATCTGTCGGGCGAGGCCCGGCGCAACAGGGACGGCGTCTACGCGATCAAGGTCAAGGGTACGCGCGCGGATTTATCTCTGTCCATCTCAGAACTACGTAAATCCGTCGCCAGCTCCGATCCAGCAGATAAAAAAATGGCCTACACGATTGAGGGCCATATCAGTCAGCTATTGTTACGCGACGGCAATGTGCTGAATGATGTCGTCGCGCTCGGCAGTTTTGACGGAAGGGACTTCACCAGACTTGATGTGGATGGAAATTATGGCGCAAACAGGAACGTTACACTGCGCCTGAATCCGGGGCCTTCCGGCAACCGGACCCTATCACTGATTTCTCTCGACGCCGGTAAAATCCTGTATGGCCTCTCGCTGTTTGACAGCGGCGTCAATGGCGATCTTGAAATGACCGGTGAGTTCAATGACGGGGAGCCGCGAGGGCCGCTGGACGATGCGCCGTTACAGGGAGAAATCCGGCTACGCAACATGCAGGTCGTGAATGCCCCCGCCCTGACGCGCATTCTGACCCTGGCCTCCCTGACCGGTATCCGCGATGTTCTAACTGGAAGCGGTCTGACCTTTGACCGCATTCTTATCCCATACAAAACCCGGAATGGCGTAGTGACGATTACGAACGCCTATGGATCAGGATCAGAAATTGGCCTGACCCTGCATGGCGCTAGGAATGATACAAATAGCACTGTCGACATGAACGGCACCGTCATCCCGGCCTACACGCTCAATACGGTGTTTGGAAAAGTGCCGATACTGGGAAACGTCCTGCTGGGAGGAAAAAACGAGGGCGTTTTCGCAATCAATTACAGCGCCACGGGGTCCAGTGACAATCCGGATATATTTGTGAACCCGCTTTCGGCGCTGACGCCTGGATTTTTACGTCAGATATTTAATCTTGGCGACGTCGTGGCCCCGGGCGAGGAAACAAAACCGCCGGACGCTAAAGCGGCCCCTGCCCCGGTTCCCTAAATGGGCTCTTGATTCACAGGCAATATTGGGAAATCCTGTCGCTCATATTCATTTAGCACAGGAGAAAGCCATGGATGATGCCGCAAAAAAGACAGCGTTGCGAATGATACCATACGGCATTTATGTCCTGACCGCCCGGTCCGGCGGGGACATCGCTGCCGCCACTGTTAACTGGGTGACGCAAACTTCCTTTGATCCGCCATTGGTCGCCGTGGCGATCAAAACGGACAGCGGGGCCTATGCGCTGATCAAGAAAACCCGGTGTTTCGCCCTGAATATGCTGGGCAAAGGGCAGGCGCCGGTGGGGTTCAATTTTTTCAAGCCGGCAGCGCTTGATGGTGACAAGATTAGCGGCGAGCCGTTCACGGCGGGAGCCAATGGTTCCCCTATCCTTGGCAACGCCATTGCCTGTGTGGAATGCAAGGTGACAAGCATCGTCGAACAGGGAGACCACCATATTTTTGTGGGTCAGGTGACCGACGCCAAAGTCGCCAAACAGCCTGACGCACGCGCCGACGACGCCATATTGTGGATGAAAGACCTGGGCGAGAAAGTATTTTACGGGGGTTAGTGTCAGTTTTAATAAGACAGGTTGATCCTATTACCCCCCACCCCGCCCCTCCCCACAAGCGGGAGGAACGGGAGGCCCGATAGGCGGAGGAAATCCCCCCTTGATGGAGCGGGGATTTGGGGTGGGGTGAGAATAAAAGCGTTAAACTGATTCTGTACTGCGGAAACAGTCTCTGGGTATCAGCCTGCCCCTGCCCGCACCAGAACATGCTTTTTTTTGCCGGCGCTAAGTTTAACCGCCCCGCCGGCGAAATCTGCGGGGTTGAGCGATGCAAGTTCGTTCTCTATCAACTGATCGTTGATTCGCACGCCGCGGTTCTTGATTAGACGCCTGGCTTCGCCGCCGCTGGCGCACAGGCCTGAACGGCGAAGCAGTTCCGACACCGCGATACCTGGCGCGAAATCGGCCGGCGGAATGGTCAGTTCCGGCAAGCCCTCGGCCACCGCGCCTTCTTCAAAAGTTCTTCGCGCGGTTTCAGCCGCCTGCTGCGCCGCATCTAGCCCATGCGCCATGAGTGTCGCTTCGGTCGCCAGAAGTTTTTTGGCGTCGTTGAGTTCCTGGCCCTGCAATTTATCCAGCCGCGCGATTTCATCCAGCGGCAGTTCCGTGAACAGCCGCAAAAAGCGCCCGACATCCGCATCTTCGACATTGCGCCAATATTGCCAATAGTCGTAGGGGCTCAGCATTTCGCTGTTCAACCACACCGCGCCGCTCTCGGATTTGCCCATTTTTTTGCCCGAAGACAGGGTCAGCAGCGGGGTGGTCAGGCCGAACAAATGCGCGCCATCGGCGCGCCGTCCCAGTTCCACGCCATTGACAATATTGCCCCACTGGTCCGATCCGCCCATTTGCAGATGGCAGCCATACTTGCGGTTCAGTTCCAGAAAATCATAGGCCTGCAACAGCATATAATTGAATTCGAGAAAGGTCAGCGGCTGCTCCCGTTCCAGGCGCAGCTTGACACTGTCCATGGTCAGCATCCGGTTGATCGTGAAATGAGTGCCAAAATCGCGCAGGAATTCGATATAGTTCAGCCGGTCCAGCCAGCCGGCATTATTCACCATGATCGCGTCGGTTGGCCCATCGCCGAACTTTATGAAACGTTCAAAAACCTTCCGGATGCCCGAAATGTTGGTCTCGATCTGCACCTCTGTCAGCAAGGGACGCGATTCATCCTTGCCGGTTGGATCGCCCACCCGCGTGGTGCCGCCGCCGATCAGCACAATCGGTTTATGGCCGGATTTCTGAAGCAGGCGTAGCATCATGATGGAAATCAGGCTGCCGACATGCAGGCTCGGCGCCGTGCAGTCATACCCTACATAAGCGGTAATGGGCTGACGTGCGGCCAATGCGTCCAGCCCCTCAAGATCACTGCATTGATGCAGATAACCGCGTTCGGTGAAGGTTTGTAAAAAACTGGAATTTAACTTCATCTTCATGACTGTCATGGCGGACTATGTTGTGTCTGATGCGGATAAGATGTAACAGCTTTACAGGCAACCGAAAAGGTGGGAGCCACCGGGATGGAACCAGTCCTTGCACTCGGCCTGATGAGCGGCACCTCGCTCGATGGCATCGACGCCGCCCTGATCCGTACCGACGGGGAGCGGGTCGAGTCTTTTGGCCCCTGGGCCACCCAGCCTTATGACGCGTTGATGCGTACCCGGCTTCGCGGCGCCATGGCGCTGGCTGCCAGACTGGGTAGCGTTGCACGGCAGGACCCACAAATCCTTTCTCTTAGCCGGGACCTCACGCAAATGCACAGGCTGGTGGTGGAGGCGTTACTCCGGGACGCCGGGATCGAATCCAGGCAGGTCGCCGTAGTCGGGTTTCACGGCCAGACCCTTCTGCATCGCCCGGAAAACGGGTTCACCCTGCAAATCGGCGACGGCGGCTGGCTGGCGCGCAGCCTTGATATTGATGTCGTTCATGATTTTCGCAGCGCGGATGTGGCCCTGGGCGGACAGGGGGCGCCTCTGGTGCCGCTCTATCATCAGGGTCTGGCGCGCAATCTGGTAGCAGACGAACCGGGGCCGCTGGCGATTTTGAATATCGGCGGCATAGCCAATGTAAGCTGGCTGGATTTGCGCCTCGATCCACTGGGAAATGGCATTGTCGCCTTTGACACGGGGCCGGGTAATGGCCTGATAGATGACTGGTGCGCCCTAAAGACCGGCACACCCATGGACCGCGATGGCGCACTCGCGGCAGGCGGCCGGGTGGATGCCCCTGCCCTTGCCGCGCTGATGGCCTCGCCCCAGATCCAGGCGCCTCCGCCCAAAAGCCTGGACCGGCAGGCCTTTGATCTGTCGCTGGTGGCAGGCCTTTCAACCGAGGACGGCGCGGCCACACTGGCCGCCTTCACGGCTGCCTCCATTGCCGCATCGGTGCGGCATCTGCCCGAGGCGCCGGTGCGCTGGGTCGTATGTGGCGGCGGACGCCATAATCCGACCTTAATGGAAATGCTGCGCGGGGAGCTGGGCGTTCCGGTTCAGCCGGCTGAAGACGCAGGCTGGCGCGGCGACGCGCTGGAGGCCGAAGCCTTCGCCTATCTGGCCGTGCGCAGCCTGCGTGGCCTGCCAATCAGTCTTCCGTCCACCACGGGCGCGCCAAGGCCTGCACTGGGCGGTGTTCTGGAACGCAGGCTCCAATCCGCCTGATCAGGCCGTCTGCTTGGCTTCCAGTAACGCGAACTGCCGGACAAGATATTCGCTGACATGTTTGCTGAGATCAGGAATATGCGTCTCAAAGAAATGGTTGGCGCCTTTGATTTTGAGATAATCCACCACAATATTCTTCTGCGACGACAATTTGTTCACCAGCTTGTCCACACTGTCTATCGGCACCACCTGATCCGCCGTGCCATGGATGATCGCGCCGGACACCGGACAGGGCGCCAGGAACGCGAAATCATAATTGTTGGCGGGCGGCGCGATACCAATAAATCCAGAAATTTCCGGGCGGCGCATCAATAGCTGCATGGCGATCCAGGCGCCGAACGAAAAACCGGCAATCCAGCATTGCGGTGCATTTTCATTGATCTGCTGCAGCCAATCGAGGGCAGACGCCGCGTCGGACAATTCACCCTGTCCATGGTCATATTCCCCTACGCTGCGGCCCACGCCCCTGAAATTGAAACGCAGCACCGAAAATTCGTTTTTCTGGAATATCTGGCCCACCTGGTGGACGACCTTGTTCTGCATGGAACCGCCATATAGCGGATGCGGATGCAAAACCAGCGCTATTGGTGCGTTAACCCGGCTCGCCGGATAATAGCGGCCCTCAATACGGCCCGCGGGGCCATTGAAAAAGATTTCAGACATAGGCCAACATTCCTTCTCTAAAGTCTGTCTCAGACTAAATCAATCAGATTATATATGAATATTATTTCATTAAAAACAAATGGTTATAAGAAATTATTGGGATATACTTGACAAAATTAGTAGGTTGTTTACATTCGGCCCCAACGATGCTGGCCTGACTGATAAGTTGCCGAGCGCGGTCATATCATAAGCGGGCCTGGAAATGGCAGCAAAATCTGCTCCAGGAAACCTTACCCATTGAAAGGACCAAGGACGTGAGACTAAGCACCCGCGGGCGCTATGCGGTAATGGCGATGGTCGATCTGGCTGGCGAAGGGTCGGATAAGCCGGTCACGCTTGCGGAAATTGCTGCTCGTCAGGATATCTCTTTGTCCTATCTTGAGCAATTATTCGCAAAGTTGCGGCGGGGCGGCATCGTGCGCAGCGTGCGGGGGCCGGGTGGCGGCTACCGGCTGGCAAACCCCAGGGATCAGATCCGCATTGCCGATATTATTCTCGCGGTTGATGAGCCGATCAGAACGACCCGGTGTCAGACCGGTTCCTCAAAGGGCTGTTCCAAGCATAACAGCCGGTGCATGACGCATGATTTATGGGAAGAGCTGGGCCGGCAGATTCATATCTATCTGAATAGGGTCACGCTGGACGATGTGGTTGAGAAACGCGTCCTGGGAAACAGCGCCAATCTCCGGCAGATTCCGGAGCTTGCACCCGGTATGGATACTCCGCAACTGGCCTCTGTTGCGCCATAGCCGTTTGGGAACAAGATGCAGCCTGATCAGATGATCTATCTGGATAACAACGCCACCGCGCCGGTGCGGCCGGAGGTTGTGCGCGTCATGACAGAAGCGTTGCTTTCGCCAGGCAATGCGTCGAGCATCCATGGACCCGGCCGTACAGCCCGCGCTATGATCGAATCTGCGCGCCGGGAAATTTCCAATCTGGTAGGGGCCAGGCCTGCTGAGATCATTTTCACGTGCGGCGGGACAGAGGCCAATAATCTGGCCCTGCGCGGCACAGCTGCCAGCGGCGTCCTAATCTCAGCCATCGAACATGAATCGGTGCTGCGTTTTGCGGCGTCGCCGGATGCGATCATCCCTGTATTACCGTCGGGCGTCATTGACCTTGCGGCGCTGGAAGACATGCTGAAACGCAGGTCTGCGCCCGTGCTGGTCAGTGTCATGCTTGCTAATAACGAAACTGGAATCGTCCAGCCCGTGGCGGAGGCGGCGCGAATAGCCCATGCGCATGGGGCGCTGCTGCATTGCGACGCGGTGCAGGCGGTTGGAAAAATACCTGTCGATTGCGGCGCACTGGGGGCCGATCTGCTGAGCCTCTCGGCACATAAATTTGGCGGACCTCAGGGCGCCGGCGCCTTGATTGTCCGCAATGGCCTGGACCTGGCCCCGCAGATGATGGGCGGCGGCCAGGAAGGCGGACGCCGCGCGGGCACCGAAAATGTGGCGGCCATTACAGGTTTCGCCCTGGCGGCAGGCATAGCCGCAGAGGCCCTGTCCGGGCTCGCGTCCCGATCCGCCATCCTGCGTGACCGGCTGGAAGCGGCGGTGCAGGCCATCGCTCCGGATGCTATCATTTTCGGACAGGATCAAATTCGCCTTCCAAACACCAGCTGCTTCGCGCTTCCAGGCGTCGCCGCTTCGACGCAGGTCATGAGCCTCGATCTGGCGGGGGTCGCGGTCAGCGCCGGGGCGGCCTGCTCCTCTGGCAAGGTCACGCGTTCCGCCGTTCTATCGGCGATGCGGGTAGACGAAGCGCTGGCGGGATGCGCCATTCGCGTCAGTCTGGGATGGGCCAGCACGGCTGACGACATTGAAGGCTTTTTGCCGGCGTGGGAAATGATTGCGCGGCGCAGGCATTTGCGCCGGGCAGGATGAGGGTAAAATGAGCGCGCGTCCCGAAACCATTACCGCCGTTGAGGCCGCCGGCGAGACCTACAAACATGGCTTTGTCACGGAAATCGATTCTGAATTCGCCCCCAAGGGGCTGAGCGAAGATATCGTGCGTTTCATCTCGGCCAAAAAGGGCGAACCGGAATGGATGCTGGACTGGCGGCTGCGCGCCTATCGCCGCTGGCTCACGATGCAGGAACCGGCATGGGCGAAGGTCGATTTCCCGCAGATCGATTATCAGGACTCCTATTATTATGCGGCCCCGAAAGGTTTTGGAACGCGACCAAAAAGCCTCGAAGAGGTCGATCCGGAACTACTGCGCACCTACGAGAAGCTGGGGATTCCCCTCTCCGAACGCATGCTGCTGGCGGGGGTCGCCGTGGATGCGGTATTTGACAGCGTGTCGGTGGTGACGACCTTCAAGGAAAAGCTGCACGAGGCCGGGGTGATCTTCTGCTCGATTTCCGAGGCAGTTCAGGATCACCCGGATATGGTCAAAAAATATCTTGGCTCCGTCGTTCCCTATGCGGATAATTTTCACGCCACGCTGAACAGCGCCGTGTTCAGCGACGGCACTTTTGTCTATATTCCGCCGGGCGTGCGCTGCCCCATGGAGCTGTCGACCTATTTCCGCATTAACGCCGCCAATACGGGCCAGTTCGAGCGAACGCTGATCATTGCCGACAAGGGGTCCTATGTCAGCTATCTGGAAGGCTGCACCGCCCCGATGCGGGATGAAAATCAGCTTCATGCCGCCGTGGTGGAACTGGTGGCGCTGGACGACGCCGAAATCAAATATTCCACTGTGCAGAACTGGTATCCCGGTGACAAGGAAGGGCGCGGCGGCATATATAACTTTGTCACCAAACGCGGACTGTGCCGTGGCCGCAATTCAAAAATCTCCTGGACGCAGGTGGAGACCGGCTCCGCGATCACATGGAAATATCCCAGTTGCATCCTGCAGGGCGATAATTCGGTAGGCGAATTTTATTCAATCGCCATCACCAATAATCATCAGCAGGCGGACACCGGCACCAAGATGATCCATATCGGGCGCAATACCACCAGCCGGATCGTCGCCAAGGGTATTTCGGCGGGCGCCAGCCAGTCCACCTATCGCGGCCTGGTCAGTATTCACCCGAGAGCCGAGGGC
Organism: Alphaproteobacteria bacterium; assembly: GCA_009693835.1. GTDB lineage: Bacteria > Pseudomonadota > Alphaproteobacteria > UBA11222 > UBA11222 > UBA11222. Next base: position 3,096 of record SHWM01000003.1, on the reverse strand, counting down.
GCGCGCAATCATACCCAGTGCGACTCCCTGCTGATCGGCGATAAATGCGGCGCGCATACGGTTCCCTATATCGAGGTGCGCAACCCCTCCGCCCAGGTCGAGCATGAAGCGACGACCTCCAAACTAAGTGAGGAGCAAATGTTTTATTGCCGCCAGCGCGGCCTGGATGCGGAAAGCGCCGTGGCGCTGCTGGTCAATGGCTTTTGCCGCGAAGTCTTACAGCATTTGCCGATGGAATTTGCCGTTGAGGCGCAAAAGCTCGTGGGCGTCAGCCTGGAAGGCAGTGTCGGTTAAAATGGGCAAAGCCATGCTGGAAATTAAAAATCTGCATGTCTCCGCCGAGGGGCAGGAAATTCTGCGCGGCGTCGATCTTGTGGTCAATGCGGGTGAAGTACACGCCATCATGGGGCCCAACGGGTCAGGCAAAAGCACGCTGTCCTATGTTCTGGCGGGGCGGCCGGGATATGACATCACCCAGGGTAGTATTTTTTACCGGGGCGAGGACCTTACCCCCCTGCCCCCGGAAGCCCGCGCGGCGAAGGGAATTTTTCTGGGATTTCAATATCCGGTGGAAATTCCTGGCGTCGCCACCATGACCTTTCTGAAACACGCCCTGAATGCGCAACGAAAATGGCGCGGCGAAGAAGAACTTGATGCGATGGGGGTGATGAAACTGGTGCAGCGCGAAGCCGGAAAGCTGAAAATTTCCGCCGATATGCTGAAGCGCCCTGTCAATACTGGCTTTTCAGGCGGCGAGAAGAAGCGCTGCGAGATTTTACAGATGGCGGTATTGCAGCCCCTGCTGGCGGTGCTGGACGAAACCGATTCCGGGTTGGACGTGGACGCGCTGCGTCTGGTCGGCGATGGCGTTTCCGCCCTGCGCACCCCTGACCGGGCGATGATCGTGATTACGCATTATCAGCGGTTGCTGGACCATATTGTGCCGGATTTCGTGCATGTGCTGTCGCAGGGGAAAATTACCCGCAGCGGCGGCAGGGAACTGGCGCTCGAACTCGACCGCGAAGGGTATGCCGGCGAACAACCCCCGGAGCGGATACCGGCCAGGGCATGAGCACGTCCATGACAGCCAGCCAGGCGCTGAATAGCCGGATTAGCGGGATGGAGGCTATAACAGATTCTGCCCCCCCGCCTGTGCGCGCATGGCGCCGGGACGCGAGGGGGCGCTACGCGGGGACCGGCTTGCCCACGCGCAGGGATGAAGCCTGGCGATGGACGGACCTCTCTCCCTTATATGAACATTTAACCCGGCCCGCGCCTGTCGCCCAGACGTTGAAAAACGCGCCGGATGGGCCTTTTTCGGCAATCGATTGCTGGCGTCTTAGCTTTGTAAATGGCGAGCTACAGGAAGCTTCCGCCGATCTGCCGGCGGGGGTTCGCGCCATGTCCTTGCGCACGGCGCTGTTGCAGGACCCGGCCCTGGCGGCGCAGATGGGAAGCAATGGCGCGTCGGCGTTTCTATCGCTGAACAGCGCGCTGGCCGAGGATGGCGCGTTCATTCATGTGGCGGCGGGCACCAAGCTGACGAAACCCGTGCATCTAGTGTTCAGCAATTCCAGCGACGCCCAGATCCGCAATCTCGTGGTACTGGAACCACGCGCCGATCTGATGCTGCTGGAAAGCCATTTTGGCCCGGCGGAGACAGACTATTTTGTCAATCAGGTCAGTGATGTTCAGCTTGCCGAGGGGGCGCGTCTGGCGCATTACCGGGATCAGGCGGAAGGGCTGGCGGCGCTGCATTTTCATTATCTGAACGCGCGTCTTGAAGGGGACGCTCATTATGATGGGTTCACCCTCACCCGAGGCGCGCACCTTTCCCGCAACGAATCGCATATGGCCATCACTGGCCGCCACGCACAGTGCCGTCTTAATGGCGTGAACATACTAGGCGGCGATCAGGTCTGCGACACCACATCGGTGATGGCGCATCAGGCGCCCGCCAGCACCAGCACCCAGATGTTCCGCAACGTTCTGGCCGGCAAATCGCAAGGCATATTTCAGGGCCTGATCCGGGTCGCCAAACCGGCCCAGCGAACGGACGCGAGGCAGCAAATCAAGGCATTGCTGCTGTCCACGCAGGCCGTGCAGAAATCCAAGCCTGAACTTGAAATTCTGGCCGATGACGTAAAATGCGCGCACGGCGCATCAGCGGGACAACTGGATGCAGGCGCGCTGTTTTACCTGCGCGCGCGCGGCATTGGAGAGGCCCAGGCGCGCGCCCTGCTGATCGGCGCGTTCCTGGAGGAATGCGTGGCGCAGATAGAGGGCGGCAGCGCGCAGGAGGCGGAGCACATCCAGCAGGCGATGCAGGCCGTGATCGGCGCCTGGCTTGCCCGGCAATTGGCGGTGGAAAATGTCTAAGACGTCGAATCTGAATCCGGTGCGCGCGGCTGCCGGCTTTGACGTGGCGGCGGCGCGGGCGCAGTTTCCGATATTGCGGACGCACGTAAACGGAAAGCCGCTGGTCTATTTCGATAATGCAGCATCCGCACAAAAACCCGAATCGGTCCTGCATGCACTCGATGACACCTATCGGACTAGCTACGCCAATATTCACCGTGGCGCGCATACGCTCAGCACCCTGGCGACGGAAAAATATGAAGCAGCGCGGGAAAAGGTGCGCGGCTTCCTGAACGCCCGCGACGCCTCCGAGATTATCTTTACCGGCAACGCCACCGGCGCGCTCAATCTGGTCGCGGCGAGTTTCGCGCGCCCGCGCATCCAGGACGGCGATGAAATTATTCTCTCGGTGATGGAGCATCATTCCAACATCGTTCCCTGGCATTTCCTGCGGGTTGAAAAAGGCGCCGTTCTGAAATGGGTTCCGGTCGATGGCAGCGGTGAGTTGCAACTGGATGAATTTGAAAAACTGCTGTCGCCGCGCACGCGCCTGGTGGCCATCACGCATGTCTCGAATGTGCTTGGCACCATTACGCCCATCAGAGAAATCGTGCGTCTTGCCCACGCTCAGGGCGTCCCGGTTCTGGTGGACGGCAGTCAGGCCGCGCCGCATCTGCCCATCGACGTACAGGATCTGGACTGCGATTTTTACGCATTTACGGGCCACAAGGTCTATGG